>NZ_JBEZXR010000075.1:0-42144 GCF_040638135.1 Streptomyces sp. NPDC026673
CCGCGCTCCATGAGGCGGCGGGCCTCCTGGAGCCGGGTGGAGGCCAGGTCGAGGTAGACCTTGCCTCGGTCGGCGTCGTCGTCGGCGAGGTTGAGGCGCATGTCCTCCATGCCTCGTTTGAGGCCGTAGAGGGTGTCGCCGGGCAGCGCGTCGGTACTCGAGGCGGCAACGCCGCCCAACGCGCCGGCCGCCACGCCGACGGACAGGCCGCCTGCGGCGATTGCGCGTGACCAGGCGGAGCGGGGCCTGTTTCTCCTGACCCGTCGGTGGGTGGCACGCTTGCCCGGCTGTTCGGGGACGGTCAGGGTGCCGTCGGCGAGGGCGGCCTCCATGGCGGCGATCAACTGGGCACGCTGGACCGTCCTGGTCTCGGGATTCAGCATCGGCCGCGGCATGCCCTGCAGAGCGTCGGCCAGGGCAACCAACCCCCCCTGGTCCGGCCCGTGTTCCCGGTCCGGGACGTAGGTGTCGTGCTGCTCGTCGGCGTGCGTCCCGGCGCTCGCGTCGGCAAGAGCTTCGGCGAAGGCCTGGGCGCGGCGGGTGCGTTGCAGTGTCAGGAGCGACCCGGCTGCCTGAACGGGCGGCGCGTCGTCGGACCGGGACGGCTGGGCGGCGGGTGCTGTTGCCTGTGCCGTATGGGCGAGTTGGGCAGCGGTGACTTCCGCCGCAGCGGCCTGCTGCCTGACCCGCTGGAGCATCGATGCCCGAGCCTGCGGGGTGAGCAGTGGCGAGTGGGCGCGCAGGTACGCCTGGGCCGCTGCCAGCCGGTCGGCGACCGCAGGGTCCAGTTGCTCGTCGGGCTGTGCCTGGTGGGCGTGCTCGGTCATCGGTCCCCCTGCACGTTCCGTGGCTGTGTTGGTTCGGTCCCCAAGATTGCTCGGAGTCGCCTGTTGGCCTTGGTCAACTGGGTGGTCACCGTGCTGCGGCGGACGCCGAGCAGGTCGGCGATCTCGTCGGGCTTGTAGTTCGCCAAGGTCAGCAGGGCGACGTCGCGCATGCCCTCCGGGAGTTGCTGCACAGCGCTGACCACCTCTTGGAACACGCTGTCGGACTGGGCGACGTCTGCAGGATCCGGGTGAGTCACAGGGGGACGCGAGGCTGCGTAGAGCCTGTGGAGAAGAGCATCCCTGCCGCTGTGCTTGTAGCGTTGTGAGATTCCGTTCCGGAGCGTGGCGTACAAGTACGCGTGGGGGTTTCGGACCGTGTCCCAGTGTGTGAGTACCGCAGTGAATGCTTCCCCGACGATGTCCTCGGCATCCAAGCCGGGTGCTCGCAACGTCACGTAGAGCACGGCGTCTTCGTAGACGGAGTGGAAGAATTCGTCGAACGGGTCTTCGGAGCCACTACCGTCCACCGGGGGTGAACTCTCTTCGATCACCGGCCGCTGCCTGGTTCGCCGGCGCCGGCACGACTCCTGGGCGGCCTCGTGGCGCCCGCGCCGCACGCCGCGGGCCGAGGCCGGTGCACCCGCTCCGCACGGGTGGTCTGCGAACGTCGCGCAGGGGCGGGCCTACTGTGGGGCAGCTTCACCTCCCACACCAGGGAGCCGCCGCGTGATCGGCGTTCCTCCCGGATCGTGCCACCGGTACGGGCGAGTTCCCGCAGGACGGCACAATTCAGGCGCTGGCGAGAGCGGTCGAGGACCCAGTGTTCGATCACTCGTTTGTGCGCCAGAAGACTGAACAGCACAATCACGCCCGGGGCGAGGTGGTGCACGTTGACCCGTCCTTCGATGCGTTGGGGAGGAAACCGTGACGCAGATAAGAGGAAGCAGGGGCCCGGATTGACGACGGATCCGCAATAGAAAAAATGCACGACCCTTCACTCGATTGCCGTATAGGGGCCTCGCGGGCTTCTTCCCGTTCCCGGCTCACCTGCTCGCTGCCCGCCCGGACCTCGCTCGGGGAGCCCCGGGATCTTCCGCTCGCGTCCCGCGCACGTCGCGGCGGGCGGGACAAGGCACGCCGACACGGCCCGGCATGGGGAAGCCGGCGTCACCGCCGGCCAGGGCCGCACGCCTCCAGTGGGGTCACCGGCACGCCTGGCCCTGGAGTGTCACCGCCGCGTGCGCCCGCAGCTCCGGCTGGGGCCCAGGCGTGTCCGGGCGCGAGGCTGGTGTTGACCTCCCCGGTGGCGTACGTCCCGACGTCGCTTCTTGTCCGGTCGTCCCCGCAAGTACACGACCCCCTACCCGAGGGCGTGAACCCGATGGCGACGTTCCATCACGTGTCCGGTAGGAGGAGCCAGACCTCGGAGAAGGTCAGGCCGTGCTGCTCCGTCGCCACTCCGCACGGGCAGCCCAGGGTGATCAGACGCCAGTCGCACGTCACCGTCCAAGGGCCGTCCATCCGCCCGCACCCCGGGCAGCAGAAGGTGTCGGCCGTCCACACCCCGGCGGAGGGTCTGCCGTAGTGCCGGAATCGGCCCGCGTGCTGGATCTGCCAGGGGTCGGCCGGGGGTGTATGCGCATCGGTCTCAGGTGATCGTGGGACGGCCAGGAGGGCGAACAGCGTGATCAGGTCGGGGAGTAGCGCCTCGCCCGCATCGGTGGGCGGCATCGCCGAGCTGCCCGCTGTTTCCGGCGCGGGCCCGTAACGGGGAGCCGCTGCGGCGGCCGGTGGATTCGGGGCGGCGTGCCAGGGCAGCAGCGCGCGGGCGACGGCGGCGAGAAGGGCAGCGGCCCGGGGAGTGACGGCACCTACGTCGAGGTGGTGGACGGCGGTCCGCCAGATCCGCTGGAGCCGTCGGTCCCGGTCCATGGCCCGAATCGGCGTGTTCCCGCCCCGTCGGACCGGGAGCGGGGCGGTGAGGCGGGCCAGGACGCGGGTCGCCGCCTCCGCGTCGGCCGCGGTGGGGCGCCACTCCCCGGCGGTCAGCAGAGCCCGGGCCCGGCCTGACTCCCGTGTCAAGGAGCGCGTCGGCAGCGGTCGCGGAACGGAATCCGTGACGCGAGTACCGTCCCCGCCTGTCATGCCATCATCTCCCTGTCTCGCCTCGCTTCCGTCCCACCTGCCCGCTTGGCCACCGCGAGCCGGAAGACATCCCGACACACCATTGAGTTGCGGCGGCCCGGTCAGAGAGGCTGAGTGCTGTGCGACGCGCTAAGGGTCACAGGGGCCCGACAGGCCGGTGCCGGCGGGGCCTTGCGACGGGCCCGTGGGCAGGGTGGGGATATCTCCGCTGCTGACAGCAGGCCTCTCGGGCGCCCTGGCTGAGTACAGGGGGCCCGTGGCGCCGGGACCGGGCTCATCGTGCCTGGCGGGCCGGTGACCGTTCCAGTGCCCACAGTCGACGCGCCAGGCTTCCCAGGGGTGCGCGGTGTGCCTCGTCGAGCTGGGACTGGTTGATCACGCCCGCGTCGGCGAGCCGTGTGAGGGCGAGGTCAAGGTCGGCGTGCACCGTTGTGCGGTCATGCTCGTCCAACTCGGAGATGAGCGCCATGACGTCCTCGAAGGCCGGTCGCAGAAAGGTCGGAACACCGCGCGCGGCCGCTTGTTTGGCCACGCGGATGCTCACCACACACACGGCGGCGACGGCCACCTGGCCGGCGCAGGCAAGCCAGCGTCCCGGTGACGCTGTCACCGTGGCCGCGACTGCGCATATAGCGGCGGACACCGTGGCGAAGGCGGCCTCGAAAGCGGCGAGTACCACCTCTTGCGGACTCACTCGCGGTCCACTGGTCCGGGTCCGCTGCCACTCCTTGGCGCGTAGCGCGATGTGGACGGCGCAGATCAGCCCGATAGCGGCGAGTAGGGGGATCGCGGCGTCCTCGTCCTTGACGGCCAGGATCGCCAGCAGCGGCAGGGCCAATGGCGCGAACAGGAACACAAGCCAGCCCGCGGCCAGGGCGTGGTCCCACCGGGTCTTGGTGCGGTCGAGATCGGCGCCGGCTGCCGCGACCACCTTGTGCAGCTCAGGCAGTCGCGCGAAGGCGCTGGATTCGAGATCGCTCCATGTGAAGGGGGCGGTCGTGCCGCTCACCACGTCGTCGGCGTAGGCGGCGGCGGATGGGAAGGATCCCGAAGTCTGGGCCATCTGCGGGTGTTCTCCAGGCTGGGTCGTCGGGCGGGGCGAGGGCGTCCGCACAGTAGCAGCACCCGTTCCCACCGGCCTGGGGCGTGCCGGGCGGCCGGTTCGGATAGGCGCGCTGCCGACTGTGAGGGAACGCCGCCCACCACCAGCTCCCGGCCGACACTCCTTGCCATCCCCGGTCATGGCGAAGGACGTACGCCATGCCCCGAGGCACGTCCTTGCTGTCGATGACCTCCTGGAACGCCCGGCTACCTCCCGCCGAGCGACAGGAAGCCGCCGGGCACCATCGCAGGTGCGCCCCTCCCGGGAGCGTTGCCGGTGCCGGGAGAGGACGTCCTGGATGGTGAACCTATCGTGCGTTGATGTCCTCCTGGAGCGGTGAGCGCGGGAACCGGCGCTCGAAGCCCTGCCAGTGCTTGTCGAAGTCATGCTGCCGCTGGGGCGACTCGAGTGCCTGGCGAGTGAGCTTGAGCGGAAGCCGGGAGTCGTAGAAGATGGCGAGGCCGATGTCGATCCACTCGGGCTCGAGTGCCGCCGCATTGGTCGTGGCGACGTCGCCCTCAGGCCAAAGGCCGTGCGGTGCCAGCATGTTGTGGAGCATTCCGGCGCCCGGCTCGCCGAACATGGTCGGCCCGAACGGCGGGGTCTTGACGATACCCACGAACTCGCTGCCGATGTTGCGGTGGTAGTACGGCGGCCGGAAGCTGTCCATCGCCACCTCCCAGCGCCCGACGACCGAGCAGAAGTCGAAGTTGGCCACGCCGGGGGTGTCGGTCGGAGAGGTGAGCACCGTGTAGACCGAGGGGTCGGCGTGGCCGTGGCTGAGGGTTCCAACGGTCATGAAGGAGTGCAGGTCGTAGACATAGGGCACATGGTTGCCATGCCAGGCCACGACATCCAGCGGCGAGTGGTCGTAGGTGGAACTCCACAGCTCGCCGCAGTACTTGACGATTGCCTGCACGGGGCGCTCGACGTCCTCATAGGCCGCGACCGGAGCGCGGAAGTCCTTCGGGTCCGCCAAAGCGGTGGAGCCGAGGGGGCCGAGCTCCGGCAGGACGAGCGGACGGCCGAAGTTCTCGGCGACATAGCCGCGGGCCATCGCGTCCAGCAGCTCCACCCGGAACCGCACGCCGCGCGGGATCAGCGCGACATCACCGGGTTTGACGTGCAGCAGCCCGAATTCGGTGCGCACCAGCAGGGCACCCTCAAACGGGGTGATCAGCATCTCGCCGTCGGAGTTGCTGAACACCGTGTCCTTCATGGAGGCGTTGGCGGCGTAGACGTGCACGGCCATGCCGGTGCGCTCGGCCGGGTCGCCGTGGCCGCCGAAAGTCCACAGGCCGGAGACGAAGTCCGTGCCGGGCTTCGGGTCGGGCTGCGGGTTCCAAGAGGAGCGGTTCATTTCGGTCTGGGCGTCGGCGAGACCGCGGAACGTCCCTCCGTCGATCCGGCTGAAGGGGCCGTGTTGCGCCGACGGCCGGATGCGGTACATCCAGGCCTGGCGGCTGTTGCCCCGCGGCTCGGTCATGGAAGCGCCGTGGAACCGCTCGGTGTAGAGCCCGAGCGGGGGTCGATGCGGCGTGCTGTTGCCGGCCGGCAGGGCGCCGGGCACCGCCTCGCTGGAATGAAGGTTGCCGAAGCCGTGCAGGTACTCCAGCGACTCGGCGGTCTTGCGCGGGTCTGCTTGATCCGAACGGGTGGACATCTGAACACCTCTCATACAGCGTGGAAGAAGAAGTTGCGTACTCAGGGTTGTTGGCCAAGGTGCCGCGCCGTCGTCGTGGCGGACGGTGGCGGACGTGTCCCCGAAGGGTGGGCACCTGTTCGCGTCGTGGTGCGGCACGTGGCAGGGTGGCCGCCTGCCACTCGTGGGCGAACGGTGCTTGCTGCCGGTTCACCGAGGGGCGTCGGCCGGATGGTGTGGAGCCTGGTCCGGCGGAAGACCGTCAGCTCACCGCACGCGGGTACCCGCGCGGAAGACTGCCTGTACGTCGAGGACGGCCGTGGGATCGTGCGCAACATCGCCGCGCACGACGAGAAGGTCGGCGTCGGCACCGACGACGAGGCGGCCCTTGCGGCCCTCCACCCGGCACAGCCGGGCCGCCAAGCTGGTCATGGACCTGAGCGCGTCCAGCGGCGCGACGCCCATGCGGGCGAAGTCGGCCACGCCGTGGGGGAGGACGTCGTGAGGCTTCAGGGGTGCGATACCGGCGTCCGAGCCGATGACGACGTTGGCGCCGTGCTTGTGCAGGTTGCCGTAGGTGTCCAGGACGGTATTGAAATGGGCGGCCTGAGCCGCCGACAGCTGCGTGACTTCCCGGTCCAGGCCCAGCGTCAGGCTGACGAAGGTTCCCTTCGCCGCGATGGTCTCCATGAGGCCGGAGTCGGGGTCGATGCCGTCCGCGGTCAGAAAGGAGACGTGCTCCACGCTGTCGACGCCCGCTTCAACGGCGTCGCTGATGGCCTGGATGCCGTGGGCGTGAGCAGCCACCGGCAGCCCAAGGCGGTGTGCTTCGTCCACGACGGTACGCAGGTCCTCCAGGCCGTACTGGGACGCGTGCGGCGGCACCGAACCGGGAGTCATACGGCCGCCGCCGGCCATGATCTTGATGACGCCGCAGCCGCGGGCGTGGCGCTCGCGGACGGCGGCCCTGAGCGCGTCGTGGCCCTCGACTTCGCCGCCGAAGAAGTGGCAGTGTCCGCCCGGCGTGGTCAGCGGAGGGCCGGCAGCCAGGATCTCCGGGCCCAGCTCCGGGTGCGCGGTCAGCTCCTCCACGAGGTCCAGCAGGAGGTAGCCGCGATCTCCGAGGTCGCGCACGGTGGTGATGCCGGCCAGCAGGGCGGAGCGGGCCGCGGTGCGCATGTGCGTCAGCAGGTCGCTGTCGGATGTGGAGATCAGGGACGTCACGGGGTCCGGACCGGCGTCGAAGGCGAGGTGGACGTGCGCGTCGATCAGGCCGGGCAGCAGGCAGGCCGAGGCGCCGAAGTCGATGACCTCGCTGCCGTCGGTCGGCAGCGCGCCGGTTCGGTCCACGCGCACGATGCGGTCTCCCGACATGTGCACAGTCGCCGGACCCGACAGGGTGTATCCGTCGAACATCGAGCCGGCGTGCAGGACAAGGGAACTCAAGAGTATTTCTCCGATCGGAAAGCGTGGGTCACTCGGCGTCCCGGCGCATCCGGGCGGCACTGAGCTCCGGCCGCGCAGGCCCGGCCGACCCGCCGTCATGCGCCCTTCGCTCTGTAGGGACCCGGGCTTGTCCGCTTGCCATTTACGCGCTCTCCAAAGGTTCGGTCTACAGGGCCGCCGGCGGGCCGACCCGCGCCAGGTAGACGAGGTGCACCACACGGGTGTGACAGCCCGGCCCTGCGATTTTTCTCCGGTCTGCGGCGCCACTCGGAGTCACCTGTCTGCTCGCAGGGGACGCAGGCCTGGTTGAGGAACCGCTGCAGTCGGTGCCGGCGAGGGTCCGGCCCGGATGGAGGTCCACGCGCACCGCGATCTGACGGCGCCGGCGGGCCGTGGTGCGACAGGCGTCGCCCCATGTTCCGCAGCCGTTCGGGACATGGGCTCTACCTGCCGATCGGCAGTCGGCCTGGTGAACGTCGGCAACGCCTCCGGGCAAAGATGCCCGTGTCAGGTTTCCTTGACATCCGATGCGTGTCAGGGCAGCCTGACATGCATGGGAGCTGAGGACACCCCGGCCTCGCTGGCCGGACGGGTCACCGACAAGGACCCCGCCGTCGGCTTGGAGGCCGTCGTCGCGTTGCGCCGTCTCCTGGAGGAGTTGGAGCGGCTGCACGTCGACAACGCCCGCCGCCAGGGCTGGTCGTGGCAGACCATCGCCACGGCCCTGAACGTCAGCAGGCAGTCGGTGCACGAGAAGCATTCAGGCAGGCGCAAAGCCATGGGTATGGAGGAGTAGCGGTGTTCGAGTTCTTCACCGATCACGGGAAGCAAGCCGTGGCGGCCTCCCAGGACGAGGCAGTCGCCCTGGGGCACGACTTCATCGGCACCGAGCACCTCCTGCTCGGCCTCCTGTCCGCCGAAGCGGGGACGGCCGCCGGGGTGCTGCACGGGCAGAACGTCGACTTGGAGCGGGCCCGGCAGGAGACCGTACGTGTCTTGGAGGCGGCCGGGATCGTCGCCTCGGGCGGCCGGCCCGCGCGCGACGCCCTGGCATCGCTCGGCATCGACGTCGCGGAGATCCAGCGCCAGGCCGATACCTCCTTCGGCGCCGGTGCCTTTCAGTTCCCCAGGCCCGCCTACACCCAGGAGGCTCGCACCGCGCTGACGAACACGCTCGGCGAGGCCCGGGCACTGGGCCGCGACACATTCGGCACCGAGCACATCCTTCTCGGCCTGCTCACTGTGCCCGAAGGCCACGCCATGGAGGTTCTGGCCGCCTTCCAGGTCGACCCCGCCACCCTGCGCGAGACGGTCCTCACCCGGATCGCCCCGGAGAGTCGGTGAAGGCAGGGCGCGTCACGGCGGTGAGTCGTAACGCCACGTACGTGTTCAGCAAGCCGAACCACCCCTCCATCACGCTGCTCGCCGGCCTCGGCGTGGAAGGGGACGTCCATGCCGGAGAGACGATCCGCCACCAGTTCCGCATGACCTACGAACCCCACCTGCCCAACCTGCGCCAAGTCCACCTCATGCACGAGGAGCTCTTCGAGGAACTCGCCCTCAAGGGGTACGCGGTCTCCGCAGGGCAGCTCGGCGAGAACATCACCACCCGCGGAGTCGACCTGCTCGCCCTTCCCACCGGCACACTGCTGCGCCTGGGAGCCGATGCGGTGGTCGAGGTGACGGGACTGCGCAACCCCTGCTCGAAGATCAGCGGCTTCCGGACCGGCCTGCTGGGTGAGATGTTCGCCCTGGACCCGCGCTCGGACGAGTTCACCTTCAGATGCGGCGTCATGGCCGTCGTCCGCCAGAGCGGAAGCGTCCAGCCCGACGATCTCGTCGAGATCGAACTTCCGGCTCAACCGCACCGCGCACTGGAACGCGTCTAGGTCGGCTCCGGCGACCGGCTACGCTACTGCGTCGAGCAAGCGGCCCCAGGGGCCACCGTGTTGTGCCGGCGTACGGGCAACTGCCGTGCGCTCAGGTCGCGTATACGGTGTCGCCACGCGGCACTGCGCTGTCAGCCGCAGCCGGTGGTTCTCCGGGGTAGGTCCAGTGGGACGCGCCCCCGGAGGAAGCCGGTGTACTCGGGCGCATTCCGGTCGGCCGGGCAGGGTCAATCAGCCGGCGCCTGCCGTCAGCGGAATGCGGGGCGTTCCGCCGGAGCGGCCGCGCGTTCGCCGTCAGCGGTCGTGCCGTTCGTCTGCGGCGGGGACGGGAGGCGAACCGCTACGCGTGGCAGGAAGAAGCCGACGAGGGGCCCCGTGCACAGCGCGATGAGTACGGTTCCGGCGCCGAAGCTTCCGCCCAGGAGCCAGCCGGCGGTGGCGACGGTGGTTTCGATGCCGGTGCGCACCACCGCTATGGGGAGGCGGGTGATCCGGACGAGTCCGGTCATGATGCCGTCGCGTGGGCCCGATCCGAACTGTGCGCCGAGATAGAGCGCGTCGAAGAAGGCCAGTGCGATCAGGCCGATTGCGAGGTATCCGATCTCGGCGAGAGTCCCCTGGGGGTGGGGGAGCACGGTGGCGGTGGCATCCGCGGCGAAGCCGACGATGGCGACGTTGAGGAGGGTGCCGAGGCCGGGCAGTTCCCGCAGGGGAATCCAGGCGAGGAGCACGAGCAGGGAGATCAGGTTCGTCGTCCATCCGAACGAGAGGCCGAGTGTCCTGGAGACGCCGTCCGTGAGGACGTTCCAGCTGGCCGCCCCCAGACCGGACTCGACGAGCGTCATTACGGCGACCCCGTACCCCACCAAGCCGGCCAGAAGCTGGGGGATGCGACGCGCCTTTCGGCCTGCCCGAAGTTGGGCAAACGCATTGATATTGGCGAGGAGAGGCTGGTCGCGACGAGCCGGGACAGGGGTCTTCACAGGGGAAACGGGAGGTGCCATGGGGCAAGCCTGCGGGGCATCTGGACCTGGGTTCCATAGCCAGATTGGTTAGGCTGGCCGGGTGAAAGTTACTTCGCACGTGGTGGCACGCATGCTGGGGGCCTGGCAGGAAGGGCCCGGGCCGGCGCACCAGCGCCTGTCCGACAGGCTGCGGCTGCTGGTCCTGGACGGCCGTCTCTCCCTCGGCTCGACCCTGCCGAGCGAGCGTGACCTGGCCGTCGCCCTGTCCGTCAGCAGGACCACCGTCGGAGCCGCCTACCGCACTCTGGTCGAGCACGGGTACCTCGCCACGAGGGCGCGTGCCAGGGCGACCGTGCGGCTCCCCGACGACACGCCCCCCGGGCCCCGGGCCGGCGCAGGCCCGGGGACCATCGACCTGTCCTTCGCCGCGCCACCCGCGCCCGTCGAAATCCTCCACGCCGCGTTCGCGGCCGCTCTCGAACAGCTGCCACGGCACTTCGAGCGGCACGGCTACGACCGGAACGGCACCGCGGAGCTGCGCGAGGCGGTGGCCCACTGGTACGAACGGCGCGGACTGCCCACGGCGCCCGATCACATCCTGATCACCAACGGCGCGCAGCACGCGCTCGCCCTTCTGGCACGGACCCTCCTGTCGCCGCGCGACCAGGTCCTGATCGACCATCCGACCTACCCGCACGCGATCAGCACGTTCACCGAGGTGCGGGCTCGTCTGCTGCCCGTCGGCGTGGCGTCTTCGGGCTGGGACACCGCGCAACTCCAGGCGGCGGGCCGCATCGCGAATCTGGCCTACCTGATCCCCGACTTCCACAATCCGACGGGGCTGTGCATGCCCACGAGCGTCCGCCGAAGCCTCCGGCCGGCCTGTCCCACGATCATCGACGAGACCATGACCGACCTGGCCCTGGACGGCGTCAGCCCGGAACCCTTCGCGCTGCACATGCCGACCGCCATCAGCATCGGCTCGGTCTCCAAGAGCATCTGGGGCGGTCTGCGCATCGGCTGGATCCGCGCGACGCCCGCTCTTCTGGAACGCGTCCGGCAGACTCGTCACGCCACGGATCTCGGCACCCCCCTCGTCGAGCAGCTCGCCACAGCCGTCCTCCTGAACGAAGGCCGGACCCGGCGGCCCGGCACGCTCGAGCAACTGAGGTCGCAACGCGACGCGTTGCGCCAGGCACTCGCCGAGCACCTTCCCGACCTCCACGTCCCGCAGCCGGCCGGCGGCATGACGCTGTGGGCGACGTTCCCCCAGCCCATCAGCTCACGACTGGCGGCGATCGCGCCCGACTACGGAGTGACCATCGCGGCCGGACCGCGATTCGGGATCGGAGGCGCGTTCGAACGCAACATCCGGCTGCCGTACGTGCTCCCACCGGGCAAGCTGACTCTGGCGGTCCGCGGACTCGCACAGGCGGAACGGGCACTCACCCGAGGCGCCACCGGCGCCCACGGCCCGGCACTCGTCGCATGAGCGTCGACAACGTCACGACCTGCGGCGTCCCCGGATCTGCCGCCGCCCCGGATGCGCGACGGGTGGCGCCCGTAGCGGCCGGAACACGCAAATCAGCCACAAACAGCCCGCCCAGCCGGCGGTTGCTCGGCTGGGCGGGGCGGCCTCACCGGCCGAGGTGCTTCTTGTAGAACGGGATCAGGTGATCCAGGGCGATCTTGACCGGTTCGGGCTGGTCGTACAGGTCGTAGTGGGAGAAGCCTTCCGCCACGACCAGTTCCTTGTCCTTCGACGCCGCGCGGCGGTAGACCTCCAGGCCGTCCCGGTAGGCCCCGAACGCACCGGGTTTGTCTCCGACGACGACGCACAGGGGTCGCGTCAGGAGGACCTCGGCGCGGTGGAACGCGTCCCAGCCGATCGCGGATGCCTGCCGGGAGAACAGACCCTCGGTACGGCCGCCGGGCTTCTCGCCGCGCTCGGTGCGGTAGTACGCGGTGGCCTCGGTCAGGTCGAGTTCGGTCAGACCCTGCTCCCTGGCGGCCTCCGGAGACGCCGGCAGGTACTGGATGACCCGCCGCTGTTGTCCCCGCGCCTCGGCCGTCCGCTGCTCGGCGACGGCGTCGAGGACGCCGATGGGGTCGTAGCCGCTGAAGGACTCGTGCATGAGGCGCCCGAAGTTCACGCCCGTCACACTGCCGACGGCCTTGATACGACGGTCGGTCATGGCGGCGTTGATGCCGTAGCCGCCGCCACCGCACACGCCGATCACCCCGATGCGGTCGGCGTCGACGTAGGGCAGCGTCACCAGGTAGTCGATGACGTGGCTGATGTCCTGGACCCGCAGCACCGGGTCCTCGATCGACCGCGGTTCGCCGCCGCTCGCGCCCTGGAAGCCGGCGTCGAAGGCGATGACGACGAATCCTCCCGCCGCCAGCGCCGTTCCGTAGACGTTGCCGGCGGTCTGCTCCTTGCACGAGCCGATGGGGTGAACGCTGACGATGGCGGGGTAGGTCCGGCTCTCGTCGAAGCCCGGCGGGAGGTGGATGTCGGCGGCCAGGTCCCAGGCGAGCGCCTTGACGGCGACGTGCCTGATGTTGTCGGTCATGGGTGCAACTCCTAGTCGGTGAAGCGGGTCGCGGGCCGTGGCAGGGCCGTGCTTCCCACAGGTGATCAGTCCTTGTCGGCGGGCTCGCCCGTCAGGTGCTCCCGGAAGAACGGGGCGGCCTGGGAGATGGCGCGGTCGACGTACTCGGGCACGTCGTAGAAGCTCATGTGCCGACCGCCCTCGACGACCTGGAGCTGCTTGGGGCTGCGGACCCGGCCGTGCAGTTCGGTGGACATCCACAGCGACCCGGCCTCGCTGCCGGCGACGATGAGGATCGGCTGGGTGAGGAGGTCCTCGACCATGTGGAAGGCGTCGAAGGTGAAGATCCGCGAGACGCTCTTGGTGAAGAGGAACCTGTTCTTGGCGTTGGGGTGCCAGGCGCGCGGAGTGAGGTAGTAGTCGCCAGCCTCGACCAGGTCGCGCGGGGTGTTCTCGTCCGGCTGGGGCGGGACGTAGGGCAGGTAGGCCGGGTCGGCGCCCTTCGTGGCCTCGGCGGTCCGCTGCTCGGCGAGGGCCCTGAGGGTGGGAACGGCGGCCGCGTCGGAGTCGGTGCCGTACCAGCCACGGCGGAAGGAGGTGCCGATGTTGACGGCGCTGACGGTGGTGAGGGCCTTGATCCGGTAGTCGGTCATCGCTGCGTTGACGCTGTAGCCGCCGCCGGCGCAGACGCCCAGTGCGCCGATGTGCTCCGGGTCGACGAAGTCGAGGGACTGCAGGTAGTCGACCGCGGCACGGACGTCCTCGACGCGGGCGTAGGGGTCCTCCAGGTGGTGCGGCTCGCCGCCGCTGTCGCCCTGGAAGGAGGCGTCGAAGGCGAGCGCCACGAAGCCCTGTTCGGCGAGCTTGCTCGCGTACAGGCCGGCGGTCTGTTCCTTCACGCCGCCACCGGGGTGGACGACGACGATCGCCGCGTGACGGGTGTCCGGGGCGAAGTCGGCGGGCAGGTGGAGGTTGCCCGCCATGGTGATCTGGCCGTTGGGGAAGGTGATGGCTTCCATGAGTGGCTCCTGTTGTGTGTGGGTGGGTGCGGTGTGGTTTTCCGTGCGCAGGTGCGCGGGGTCGTTCATGACGCGGACCGGTTCGGCATCCAAGGGCAGGCCGGCGGTGTCCTTTGCGGCGTCGTCGTCCGGTCCGCGGACGAGGAGCGCCGCGGCGAAGTCACGGACCGCCGTTGTGAGGCGTCCGCTGCCGTCAGTCGCCGAAGGCGATCTCGATGTCGGGAAGCAGCGCGTCGCGGGCGTGGGATTCGCTGCGGGCGAGCGCCGTGGGGGTCGGACCGCGGGCGGTCGCCGCGGCGGCGAGGGCACGATCGATGGAGGGAATGAGGGGTTCGGTTCCTTCGTCGCCTCAGGAGTCGATGACGGCCATTCCGGCTTCGTCGTGTCGTTCCCCGACGGCCGGGGGCAGGTTGGTGAGCCGGTCGATCTGTTCGCCGGTGAGCTCCACGCGGTCGGCGGCGGTGTTCTCCTCGACGCGTGAGACCCGCTTGGTGCCGGGGATGGGGGCGATGTCCTCACCTTGGGCCAGGAGCCAGGCCAGGGCGATCTGCGCCGGTGTCGCGCCCGCCTCCGACGCGATGGCCTGTACCTCGTCGACGATCCGCAGGTTGTGCCGGAAGTTCTCGCCGATGAAGCGCGGATTGATCCTGCGCCAGTCGTCCTCGGCGAAATCTTCGATGGAACGGATCTTTCCGGTGAGGAAGCCATGCCCGAGGGGCGAGTAGGGGACGAAGCCGATGCCCAGCTCACGCAGCAGGGGCAGTAGTTCGGCCTCCGGGTCGCGGGTCCACAAGGAGTACTCCGTCTGCAGGGCGGCGACGCGATGCACGGCGTGGGCGCGGCGGATCGTGGCCGGGCCGGCCTCGGACAGGCCGATGTGGCGGATCTTGCCCTCGGCGACGAGATCGGCCAGGGCGCCGACCGTCTCCTCGATCGGGGTGTCCGGGTCGACCCGGTGCTGGTAGTACAGGTCGATGTAGTCGGTGCCCAGCCGGCGCAGCGAGCCCTCGACGGCGGTGCGGATGCTGGCCGGGCTGCTGTCCAGCCCCGGGCGGCCGGTGTAGGAGATGCCGCCGAACTTCGTGGCCAGCACGACCTGGTCCCGCCGGCCCTTCACGGCTCGGCCGACGAGTTCCTCGTTGGTGTAGGGGCCGTAGATCTCCGCGGTGTCGATGTGGGTGACCCCCAGGTCGACAGCGCGGTGGATGGCGCGGACGGCCTCGGCGTCGTCACTTCCGGCACCGGTGTAGTAGGCGGACATCGACATGGCGCCGAGGCCGATGCGCGAGACCTCGAGTCCGCCGAGGTTGGTGTGCTTCATGAGGAGGGTGGCTCCGTTCTCCCTGTTGGTTCACAGCGGGTGGGGTGGCCCGTGACCGGAGGATGCGTCCGGCCCATGGCCCGGGTCCGTCCAGGCCGCGGGGCTCTCGGTGAGGAGATCCGTCACTCGGGAGGGCAAGCCGCCTCCCGCACGGGTCCTTGCCGTGCAAGGCCGTAGAGGCGGGGCGCCGAGACGGCACCAGGGCGCCTACTCGATTTCGCCGGATACGAGATATCCCGGCTCCGAATTCCCGGACATCGGCGAATATTCGCCTCTCCGTCGCTCATCCATCGGCCACAGGACGACACTCGCACGTGCCGCACGCCGCCACCAGAGGAGGCTTTCATCCGGGGAGGAATCCATCCAGGGACAAAAATATCCCTGCCACCGCGGTCGCACGCCGGGTAACACTGGAGACCATGAGCAGTGGTGCGCACCCCGATGAACTGGGGGACTTCTTGAAGGCACGCCGGGCCGACCTGAGCCCGCGAACCGTCGGCCTGCCCGAGAACGGAGGCCACCGCCGTGTCCCGGGGCTGCGCCGCGAGGAGGTCGCCGCCCTGGCCGCGATCAGCACGGACTACTACACCCGCCTGGAACAGGGCCGCATGCAGGCATCGGCGCCGGTGCTGAACACATTGGCACGCGTCCTGCACCTGGACGACGACCAGCGCACCTACATGTTCCGGCTCGCCGGACGCCTCTCGGACCGGCCGGCACGCCGCGCCGCCCAGAAAGCACAGCCCCGGCTGCGGCGTCTGCTCGACGACCTGGTCACGGTTCCGGGAATCATTCTCGGCCGGCGCATGGACATCCTCGCGTGGAATCCACTCGCGGCAGCTCTCGTCACCGATTTCTCAAGAATTCCGGACGCGTACCGGAATTATATACGCCTGGTTTTCACCGACCCGGATATGCGGGAGCTTTATGCCGGCTGGAGGGACGTCGCCCACACCTGTGTGGCCCAGCTGCGCATGGAGGCGGCCCGCGACCCGGACAATCCGCGCCTCACCGCACTCGTCGGCGAGCTCTCGGTCCGGGACGCTGATTTCCGCCGGTGGTGGGCTGCCCACCACGTCGCGGTACGCGGAGTCGGCACGAAGACACTCAGGCACCCCGTCGTCGGCGAGCTGACCCTCGACTGGGACACCCTCGCCTCCACCACCGACACCGACCAGCAGCTCGTGGTCTGGTCCGCCGAACCCGGCTCCCCCTCCCACGAGGCCCTGCGCATCCTCGCCTCCTGGACGGACGCCACGACGACGGCCCCCGCCGGCATCAGAACCGACACCGACCGCGCGCTGCCCGGCTGACCCGAGCCGCTGCCACACTGGAACCATGAGCAGCGGCAACGCAGGCTTGAGAGAACTGGGCACATTCCTCAAGGCGCGCCGGGCCGAGCTGGATCCCCCGCAGGTAGGGCTGCCCGACACCGGCCGCCAGCGCAGGGTGACGGGCCTGCGCCGCGAGGAGGTCGCCCAGCTGGCCGCCATCAGCATCGACTACTACACCCGCGTCGAACAGGGCCGCATGCAGGCATCCGTCCCCGTCCTGGAGGCGATCGTGCGGGCCCTGCGCCTCACCGACGACCAGCGCACCTACCTGTTCGAGCTCGCCGGCCGTCCACCGGCCGAAGCGCCGGCCCGACCGGGCCGGGCCGTCACCCCGCACACCCGCAGGCTCCTCGACCAACTGACCGAATCACCCGCCGTGGTCCTGTCCGACACCATGGACGTCCTGGCCTGGAATCGGCTTGCCGCAGCCCTTATCGTCGACTTCGCACGAGTGCCCGAAGAGAACCGCAACTACGTCTGGCTGCTGTTCAACGACCCCGGCCTGCGTGCCCTGTACGACGACTGGGAGACCGGTGCGCATGCATGCGTGTCCTACCTGCGCATGCACACCGCCCGCCGCCCGGACGACCCCCGCCTCCTGCGCCTCCTGGAACGGATGGCGCATCACGCCGAGTTCCAAGGCTGGTGGCAGACGCGTGAGGTCGCAGTCCAGGGCACCGGCACCAAGGTCTTCCACCATCCGGTCGCCGGTACCCTCCTCCTCGACTGGGACACCCTGACCAGCTCGACCGCTCCCCAACAGCACGTCGTCATCTGGACGGCGCAGTCGGGCAGCCCTTCGGAGAAGGGGCTCCGACGTCTGGCGGCAGCCGCAGCCGCAACCGACCAGGCAGCGGACACGTCTCCCCACACGTCGTCTGTGCACGTCCCCAGTTGATCGGCGTCATGCGGGGCGGCGTGGCACGCATCCGCGTTGCCCGGCACCTTCTTCCAGGCGCGGACGGTGACGGTTGCGCACTGGAGGGCGCCGGGGTGATGCCGGGGTAGGGGGCAGCCACGGGACGTGAGCCACCGCGGGGCCTGTGGACGAGGCGGATCGCAGAGTCTCGGCGCGGTGGTCTTGCGGGCTCGTTCAAGTCGTCCAGCGGCCAGGCCCGGGCGTCCGGCAGGAGCTACGGGCTGCCCTGAGGGTCGAACCGCCCCCAGTGGCCGGAGACCGGGGGAGGAGCGCGGACGGACGGGCAATTCGGTTACAGATGTGGGTTGCTGTCCCCAACGGCGGCGATCATGCCGGGTGAGCCGTATGGGGTGAGGCGCCTCCCTCGTCGCTTCCCGGCACGGCCGCAGGGCTGCTGGGACGGGCGAGCGAGCCGCGACCGGACCGGGCGCCGGTACGGGTGCGTGGCTGCCTCCGGCCTGGCGTCAGAGGTTCGAGGAGAACCGTTCCCGCCGGAGCGACCGGGGTGGCGGGACCCCTGTCCCGTGGAGGCCGCTTCGCAACGATGCATGCTTCGGTCATGTAGTGCAGGACCGCTGTTCGGCCTCTTTGCTGGTCTTCGACAAGGCTTCGTCGATGCCGCAGCGGATGGAGTCCGAGCCGAGGTACTTCGACCAGGTGGTCACCTGTCCCTGCACCCGCCCTTCCGTACACACGACGGAGAAGCTCGCCTTTACACGTTTCGCCGACACCGCGTAGAGGAATCGCCCTCGATCCGGATCGTCGTCGTCGTTGACGAGCTCCGACGTGAGGTGCTCCCGGTCCTTCGGGAGCGTAAGACGAGTCCCGATCCTGCCCAAAGGCTCGTCCGTCTTGGCTTCCAGTGACGCGATGGCATCCGCGGGGCTCACACCGGCCTTGACGGCCGCCGGCGAGATGCTGGCCAGCAGCGGATGAACCATTCTCGCTTCAAGACGGAGCTCCGCTGATCCCCGCGCGGGGATCTCAAGCGCTTCAGCGTCAGACACGGCCGCCAAGAACGGCTCGAACGTGACGTGCTCCCAGGTGAACGTGCCCACCGCACATCGGCCGGGCGTCACGACCGGATGCCGGGAAGGCGCCTGCTCCGAATTCACTCGAGGTGGCGGCTGCTCCCCGGCAGTGCAGGCTGGGAGTAATACAACCATCAGAGCAAGAGCCGCCAGGGGGACAGATCTCAACGCGGCTCCTCTTTCAGTGCGGCCCCACCCGGACCTGGTGCTTCGCAGTGTGGCAGCAGGGCAGCGACGCCCCCCATCCGGGGCACCGTCAGTCACGAAAGTCCAACGCTCTAGGTGGGTTCCCGCCCGCCTGCAGCCAACCTCGACGTCCCCGACAGGGCACACACCTTCCGGCCCGAGGTCATCGCGCAGAACCACTGCCGCCCCGGCCGGGTGGTCTGCCGTAGCAGGTCCCCGCCGATCGCTGTCCTGGTCGAACCCATTGACGACGGACCCGACATGTTGTCAGCATGGCCGCCGCGGCCGGCCGGGCCGCGGTCTGCCGTGACATCAGGGGGAGAGTCACCGTGATCAACCGTTCCGTAAGCCGATTCCTTGTGGCCGCTGCCGTCGCCGCAGGAACTCTCGTACCCGCCGCGCCCGCGTACGCCGGATCCGATTGTCCCTGGTACGCCGTCTGCGGCGACGTCTACAACCGTTCCGGCGGTCACCAGATCAGGATCGCCGGCTGCTGGAGCGACAGCTACGGAAGCAGGTACTACGCGGACGAACTGCCGTGCAACCCGGAGATGGAGCTCGCGAACGGGCGTGACTCGGACGACTACTCCGGCTTCGAGGACACCGACGCCTTCCGGGCCTACAAGGGATGCGTCACGAAGGTGGTCGGCACAGCCCCTCAGGGAATGACCACCACCTACGACCGGCGCGGACTCGGCAGCATGTGGATCAAGATCAACGACGCCCAGGATGTCACCGTCAAGAGCATCACCTGCTGACACCCCGAACCGCGCCGGCGAAGCGCGTACACGGCCGCCGCCCCCACCCCTGGGAGCGGCGGCCGGACGCCCAGCCCGACGCGGAGGATCACCGGGCCCGGCACGCGGTGGAGTGCGGGATCAACCGTCGCAACAGGCGCCGCGCTGTGGCCACGGGGTAGGACAAGGGGGGGGCCGATACGAGGCGACCATTCTTGTTCCGGCCACCAACGGATGGCCGTGACGTCAGGTCAGGCTGCTGCGTGCGGCCGCAAGAAACTCTGCCTTGAAGGGTTCCAGGCGCTCGGCCAGACTCACCGCGTCACGCTCCTGCCACACTGCCTGATTGAGGGCACGGGCATAGGCGGTCGTCGGCGCGTGAAGGCCGGGGGCACACAGCAGCTCGACGCCTTTCTCGGCTATCCGAAGGCCGTCCATCGCCGGCCTGGCCGTCACGTACCACTCATCCCCGACCTCCCATCGGGGCGGCCGCGCATGGGCCACTCCCTCAGCCTCCAGCGCGAACCACGCACCCTCCGAGAAGCCACATTCACGGTGGCACCCGGAGCCCGTGGTGTGCGCGGACAGGGGCACGGTCAGCGGGGGCTCGGTGGTGGCGGTGGGGGTGGGGCGGGCGCCCGCGGCGGCTTCTGGTTGCCTGGGCCCAGAGCCTGCCCCAGGGGAGGTCCCAGTTCGTCATCGTCGGCGATGTTCTCGGCTGGGTCGTCGACCTCGTCGGCCGTGGAAAGAGCCTCGTCCGAGCGCCTTCCGGCCGCCCGATGCCCTTCCACGGACCTGCCGCCCCGACTGTCTCCCACCTAGGCCTCCATTGTGTCGAAATGCCGCAGATGCCATTCAACGGCACTGTAACATCGGGACACTTGGTGAACTGAGCGCTTCAGGGTGCTGTTTCGCTCTCGGGGGAGGGGGAGGACGGCGTGCCGACGAACGTGGCCGGTCTGGTTCTTCTCGTCGTCTTGGCGCTGCCCGGTTACGTCTACCACCGCGCCGTCGACCGCCACGTGCCCGAGCGCGTCCACACCGCGTTCCAGGAGGTGCTCTCGATCCTGTTCGTGAGCGTGGCCATCGACGTCGCAGTGGTCGCCCTGCTCATGGGCGGCACTGCGTACGGGTTGTGGTACGGACCTGACCTGTCGGCCCTCCTGGACCGACCTGGCCCGTACAGCCTGCGCCACTTCTCCGAGTTGGTGCCGTGGGCCGCAGCGGCACTCGTGACCGCAACAGCCGTCGCCTACGGGCTCGGTGCGCGGTGGTGGGTGCGCTGCCTGCCCCGCTCGCTGGCGTCCCGCTGGCAGAGCCGCTCCCGGCGCCTGGAGCCGAAGTCCGCCTGGTGGCTTCTGTTCCACGAGCATCCTGACGCGGCCGTCCATCTGGGATGTGTCCTGACGGACGGCGGTTACCTCGCCGGACGGCTCCACAGTTTCAGCCGCTCCCCGGTCGAGAGCGGTGACCGTGAGCTCACCCTGCGCGGTGACATCACCTACCGCGCGCCGGGAGACAGCACCGCGGCAGTGCTGCCCCTGGTCAACGCGGTGGTCATCAGCGCGCGCCAGCTCGCCTTCGTGACCGTCAGCTATCTGCCGGGCGACGGCGGCTCCCCTCCCGTTCCGGCGCAGGGGGCGGCGACGACCGTCGCGCCGACGGGCGCCGCCGGTGGCTCCACGGGAGGGCCGTGACATGGACACCGTGCTCGGTGAGCTGTGGGGAGGGTGCCGGGTGAGCGCGGCTGTGGCGGAGACCCTCGCGCGGGCGCAGGCACTGGCCGCCCGGCAAGGCCGCGCGCATGTCACGACGGGGCATGTGCTGGACGCGTTGTTATGCGTGGCCGAGGACCCCGCCTCGCACGCGGGCGTGGCGTTGCGGGCCCGGGGACGTCAACCAGGTGAGCTGGGCCGCGAGCGGCTCTGGGGGACGGACGGGCCCGTCGTGGTCAGGAGCCGTGCGGCGGAGCCTCCGCCACCTGATGCCGCCGTCCACGAGGTGCTGCGCGGCCTCGGTTCCTGGACGGCCGTCACGGGGGACCGGCGGGCGACCACACTTCATCTGCTCGCGGCGTTGTCCCGGTCCACCGCTGCCGAGGGCGTCTTCTTGCGCGAGGCCGGACTGAGCTCCGACGCTGTCCTTGCTGCCGGGGCGCGGTGCCGGGGGGACGTGCGTGGGGCGGACGCGGCCTTCGCGGTCGGTCCCCGCTCGGAGGGTGACGGCACGGTCCTGTCGGTGCCCGCGGCCCCCCAGCCGGGCGACCTCGCGACCCGTACCACGGGTCGGCGTTCGGCCTCAGTGTCGCGGTTGATGAGTGGCCAGTTGCCGGAGAGCGGCCGGATGAACACCCGGCTGGGAGTCGTCCGGGTGCGCTCGTGGGTTCTGGGCCACACGGCGCACGGCCTGATCACGCTGTTGACGGTGCTTCTCCTCGTCGACGAGGGCATGGAGAAGGGTGACTGGGTGTTTCTCGCCTGCGTTCCCCTCGTCTCGCTCCAGCTGTCCCTCGTGCCGTGGGCTTTCTGGGTGGCGGCGCGGACCGTCGGGCTGTGGCTGACGCCGGCGCCGCTGTCCTGGCTCGTGTTCGGCGCCTCGCTCATCGAGGTTCTTGTGGTGCGGGACGAGCTATGGATGAAGCGGGTCGACCTCGGCCGCCCGGAGCTTCCGCTGCGCTACTTCCGGCTCTCGTACTGGCGCGAGCTGCGCAGCATGGTCGAGGCGAGGCTGGTCGGTGACGATGAGAGCTGACCTGGCATCGGATCCGGCGTTTCGGGACGCGGAGTCCGCGCGGCGCTGGCTGGCCGAGCGCGGTGGTCCCCGTGACCTGGAGGCGGCCGATCTGGCCGCTCCGGCCGACTTCCTGATCGCGGCCCGCCGCCTGGGCCGCCGCGACGGACTGCTCGTCCTCGGGCGGGCCGTTCGCGACAACCGTGCGTTTCGGCGTGCGGGAACGGGACGGCGCCGCCTTGGCACCTGGGACGTCGACAGCGGGCGGCTGCTCTTTCGGCAGATCGTGCTGCGCCCGCTGGCGTTGAGACTGCTCCTGCCCGGACTCGTCGGCGCTTCCGGAGCCCTGCTCGGTCTGCCCTTTACGCAGATCCTGCTGTGCATGGGTGCGGCGCTGCTGGCCCGCTGGCACACCCTGGCGTGCACCCTGCTGGCCCTTGGCGCCGTCGTGGCCGGGTGGCACACCTGGTGGTTCCCCCCGCTGGCCACGATGACCTCCTGGTACGCCCATGTGGTGACCGACCTGCTGTGGAGCGTGACGGGAACGGCGTGGTGGGCCCGCGGTCCGGCGTTCGCCTTCCTGCCGTGGGGGGACCGGCTGATGCTCAGGGCGCGCGGGAGGTGGACCCTGTTCGCCACGGCGGTCGACCTGGCGGCCGGGGGACAGGCGGAGACCGCCGAACCGTTCCTGGCGCGCTGCGGGGAGGTCCCGCGCCGCAGCCGGCCCGTCCTCGACATGGCACGGGCCCTGGTCGCCCTGCAGCGGGGCGAGTTGGCGGATGCGCTCGCCCGGGCGGGCGCTGCTGTGGATGCCGCGCGGACGTCTCCGCCCGGTGTCCGCGGTTGGTGCCGCGCCCAACTGTCCCAGGTCCTCCTCGCCAGCGGCCGTCTCGACGACGCGGCGGCTGTCCGCGACGAGGCGATGCTTCTGCTCCGGGGTCGGCGGTGCCGCCGCTACGCACGCGAACTGCGGGTCGCGCGTGTGGCCGAGGAACTGGCCGTCGAACCCGTCGAGTCCTCCCTGCGGGAGATCCACCGTCTGCGACGGGCGGCCATGCGCGCCGGCGATCAGAACCTGTTGCGGCTCACGGAGATATGTGTCGTCCAGTTGATGCTGAGGGAGGTGGACAACCGCGCCGGTGCGGCACTGATCCTGCCGTCCGTGGTCGAGGGGGACGACGACGCCCGCACCCCGTGGCACATCACCCCGGACCAGGCGGCGAACGAACGGCTGCTGCGGGCGTCCGTCCTGGTCGAGGTGGCGGACACACGCGACCAGGCGCGCAAGGACGCGCAGGCCGCGCTGGCGATCGTCGATGCCGGCCGCAGGCCGATCGCCGCCGTCGCCGCGCGTCTGCTGCTGGCCCGGGCCGACGAGTTCGACGGCCGTCACGATCTCGCGCTGGCCCAGGCCGCGTATGCTCTCGCGGCCGTACACGACGCCCGTTACCTGATCCCCTCGGCGCGTGGCCGCAAGCAGTGGGAACGCATGCAGCTCAACGCCTATGCCACCGTGTTGCGCCTGGCGGAGCGCTCGCAGGACGCGGTCCTGGTCGCCGAGGTCGTCGAGACCGTGCGAGGCGAGGTACTGCCCGACCGGATCGGCCGCGCGGAACTGGAGGCGCACCTCGCTCTCGACGCGATGACCGCCTCGGCCACGGCCGCCGGGACGGCCGCCCGCGCGGACTCCGCTCCCCGAGGGCCTCTGGCCGGAGAGGACTTGGCGGGGGCGGGGGCGCCGGCCGGGCCGGCGGGCCTCGATCCGGTCCGCAGGCCGCCGCCGGTGAGGGTTGCGGGGCGACGGCGGCTGCCCACCGGAACGGACCGGCCCGACGTGATCGATCTCGACCTGGAGCTGTGCGCGCTGGCCGGCCGCTGCTGGTACTGGAGTGCGGCGGCCGTGCTCGACCGCTACCACTGGGTCGTCCGCGATCCCGACGGCCGCTGGTTCCAGGGGAGTTGCGATTTCGGTGAGCACAGTGCCGCCGCCCTCGCCGACGGGGCGCTGCGCGAGGCGCTGCCGTTGCCGCTCCCGGGCGAGGATTCGGCGTCGGCCGGAGCGCGCGCGGACCGGGGTCCCCTCGGACGGGGGGCCGGACCGGACGGCGGGAAGGAGCGCGCGCTGCTCGGCGCGGCCGCCGATGCCTTCCTGCCGCCCCCGCTCGTGGCCGGGCTGCGCGCCACGTCCGGCGAAGTGTCGTCGCTGGTCGTCTCGCTGCCCGCGGCTCTGGCCCATCTGCCGGTGCCCGCCCTGCCCTTGGAGCCCGGCACGGACCGCCGGGTGGTGGACGTGGCCCGCGTGCTGCACGTCCCGGCCTGGTCGGTGGTCGGACAGCGCCGGTCGCGGCCCTCCGGGCCGACGGGGCCGTACGATCTGCGCCTCGCGGTGATCGCCCCGGACGGCGACCAGGATGCCGCCGCCCGCCTGGAGTGCCCGCCGACCGCCCGCCGGTCCCTCGGCGGCCCGCTGCCGAAGAAGCGGCTGTCGGAGGCCCTGCGCGCGCTCGACGACGACCGGCACTGGCTCCTCTACCTCGCGGGGCACGTGGACGCCGGCGGGAACCCGACCCGCAGCGGTCTGCGACTGGCGCCGGAGGGCGACGGCCACGGCCATCTGTCCATCGCCGAGATGCTCGCCGCCGCGGACCGGGACGGCCAGGAGAACCCGTTCCCGCTTCCCGAGCGGGTCCTCGCCGTCGGGTGCGCCAGCCTCGGGCACGACACCGTGGCCGCCGGCACGGTCCGCACCCCGACCAGTGAGTGGCTCGGCTTCGGCTCGGCATTGATGCTGGCGGGCACCGAACACGCCATCTGCACACTCTTCCCGGTGTATCCGGTACGGCAACTCAAGGACATCGCCCACCGTCTCGCCGAACGGCTCGTGGACGGCGAGAACCCCGCCGACGCGCTGCGCGAGGTCCAGCTCGCCGAACTGGAGCGGTGGCGCCGCACTGGCCGGGGCCGGCCGTTCCTCTGGCAGGCGTTCGTCTACGTGGGAGTGGGGGTCTGACGATGGCGACGGACTTCGTCCAGCGGCGCCCGTCGGGCCCGACCGTGGCCCTCACGCCGCGGCTGCGCTGCACGCACCGAGCGGGTGACGCGGTCGGCGCCGCCGACGCGGCACTCACGACGGGACAGGCCGCGCAGGCGCTCGACGCGTACCTGCGCGCGCTCGCCGACCACCCGAGGTCCGGCTTCTGCGACCGCGTGCTGCACGCGCGAGCGGCGGAGGCGGCACTGGCCGCGCGCTGCCCGCAGATCGCCCGCGACCTGGCGTCCGCGGCCGTGCGCGGCGCCGGTGAGCGACCCATCGGCGCGGACGCCGCACTGACCGCCCGGGCACTGGCCCTGCTGGCCCGCGCCCTGCTGGCCTTGGGCCGGACGGAAGCGGCGGCAGGGGCGCTGCGCCGCGCGCAGAGCACCGTGCAGCGCGACAAGACGGTGGACTGGCTGGTACGCCTGTCCGCGGCCGAAGTCCATCTGGTGCTGGAGGCGCCCTTCGAGGACCTGGACCGCGCCACCACCTGCCTCACCTCGATGCTGAGCAGGCATCGGCTCAACCCTTCCCAGCCCGGCGTGATGACTTCCCTCCTCATCTCACTCGGGCGCACGTTCCTGCGGCACGAGCGGCTGGAACCCGCTTGCGAGGCTTTCGACATGGCCGGCCGGTTCACGGGCGTCACCGATTGGGTCGCCGCCAAGGGCATCCTGGCCGTCGTCAACCGGCATCCCGAGGCCGACCGGCGCATGCGGTACGCCGCGGCGGACTGGGCGGAGGCGCTCTGCGAGGAGGCCCACTGCCGTGCCGCCATGGGCGATGACTGCTCCGACAGCGACGCGCCCCTCGTCTTCGGCCTCGCCGCGACCTCGGCGGCGAACCGAGGTGACGCCGAGACAGCGGCACGGCTGTCCGCTTCCCGTAGCTACCTCGCCGAACTGGCCCGGACGGGGAGGGGAGTGTGGACCGTCCCCGGTGAGCCCCCGGCCGACTCCCTCTTCCTGTTCGCGGACCACGCGGCGCAGCGCCGCTGGGCTGCCCTCCACGAAGGCGTGCACGGTATCCGGGCTCTCGCCACGGCCGGCGCCGACGCGGAACCGGATCCGGGTGGCGGCGTGGACGTTCGAGCACTGCCGCGGCCGGTGTGGTGGGCGGAGCGTTCGGACACCGCCCGCTTGCGCGCTGCGGCCCGGGAGGCGCACGAGGTGTTCTCCCGGCTGAGCGCGTCAGACCCGGAGACGTTCCGGGCGATGTACGACCGTGCCCGCGGGACGATCGCCGACCTGGAGTCGCTGCTCGGCGGGGAGCCGTTGCTCGACGGCCGGCGGACTGCGAACGACCTGGGTACCCGGGCCGTAGGAGTGGCTCGGCGCGCGCCCGGCGAAGGGTCCGCCGAGGCCGAAAGGAACCCACCGGAGGCCCTGAGGCTCCCGCCGGTCGTACCGGGCCCCTTCAAGGACATGACCGCGGAGATCCCACAGGGCGAGCGGCCGCTGCCCGGGGCCTTGGCACGTCCTTCCTGGTGGGCTCCGGCGGCCGGGCGGCCTGGGGGCGACTGCTGGACGGCGCTGACCGCGGCGGCCGAGGCCCACCGGCTCGGGCACGGGCGAGTGGGAAGCGAGCACCTCCTCCTGGCCGTGTGCGAGGACACCTACTGTGGCGGGCTGTTGGGGCTGCTGGACATCACCCGGCCGGCCGTACTTCGATGTGTCACGGCGCTGCTGGGGCCCGACCCGGAACGCCGCGCGGACCTCTCGCTCACCGAGCGGGCGACAACCGTGCTCGCCCTGGCCGCCGGTCATGCCCGGAGCCTGGGCGCGAGGCGCGTCCGCCCGCTCCACGTCCTCGGCGCTCTGGCGCTGGACGGCCGGGGCGTCGGCGCCCAGATCCTGACCGCGCTCGGCGCGGACCACGACGAGATCCTGGTTCGCGTGCGACTGCACACCGCCTCAGCCTCGCAACCCCCGACGCTGTCGCCGGACTCGGCTGGGTACCTGATCGGCGGGCTGCCGACGCTGGGGGATTTCACCGCACCGGCCCGCCGGAGCGTCGCCCGGGCGGTGGACTGGGCCGCGGACTCACCGGGCGGTCTGCTGGACCCGGCGCTGCTGCTCCGTGCGATCGCCGCGGAGGGCTGGGACCAGACCCGCCACGTGGCCGCCGACACCGACGCCACCGCCGGCCCGCCGGGCATGCCTCTCGCCGGTCCTCCGCGCCGCCCGGAGCGCGCCCCGTCGGACGCGGATGCCCCCGAGCCGGACAGCGCCGGCCACCCCGCCCCACGGGCAGGCGCGGCCCCCCTGCGCGTCATGTCCACACCGGCCGTACACCGGGTGCTGGCGGCGGCCTCCCAGGACGCGGTAAGGCGTGGCCGTCCGGGTGCGGACCTGGACGACATCGTCCAGGCGATCCTCCGGGACGGTGACTTTGCCGCGCATCCCGCGCGCCCGGTTCCGGCAGCCGGGGAGGACAGGGCCGGGCCGGCGCCCGACGCCGGGGCGAAGGGCGTCCTGGATTCCGCCCGGGCGGCCGCCGAGGCCGGGGACCAGCCCTACATCGGTCCCGAACACCTCCACACCGCTCTGGACCAGGCCGGTGACCGGCTGTTCCGCGGTCAGACCCCTGCGCCCGCCCCTGAAGCGGGGACGGGGCCGGAGCCCTGTGTTCCGCTGCCGCTGACTCCGAGGGCCGACCGGGTGCTCGCGTCCGCCGCCGCCCTGGCGCGCGCCGCCGGCCACACCGAATACACCGCCGATGATCTGGCGCGGGCCCTCGACCAGGTCGCACCCAGCCCGAACTCCCGCTCAGAGCAGGCCGATTCCCAGCCCGGTACGCCGATCGCGTACGACGCGGCGGACGATGGCGCGGCGGGCCGTGAGACTCCGAAGCGGCCCGGCGGACAGTCGTTCCACCCGGAGTTGGTCTGGCACCTGGACCGCGCCCTGAACGCGATCGACCGCGAGACGACCCGTCTGCTGGCCCGGGGCCACTCCACCGACGGGGACGAGGCCGAGTACCGGCGGCGCATGGAAGAGGTGCTCGACGCGCAGGGCGAGCACCTCGAAATCCTGCGGCTCCTCCACCGGCACGCCCCCCATCGCCACGTGGACTGGCTGATCGAGGTACTGCTCGCCGTCGCCCGACGGCGTCGGGGCTTGGCGGCCTCCGCCGCGCTCGGCCAGGCTGCCGCGCTGGCCCGGCTGGACATGCGGCCGCACGCGGAGCGGACGGCGGACCTGGCCCGCACCCTCACCAAGATAGGCGTAGTGCATCAGGAGTCAGGGAGGTGGAGGGAAGCCCTGACGCTGCACGACGAGGCACTCGCCCTGCTGGAGTCGGTGCAGGAGCCCGATGACGAATCCCCCCTGGCTGCCGAGGCGGCGTCCGAGGCGGCCGACCTGCGGGGCTGGACGCTCGGACAGCGCGCGCGCTGCCTCGCCGTCGAAGGCCCGGACTCCGAAGCCGCCGCCCTCTTGCTGGTCGCCGCCCATCAGCGGCACCGGATGGCAAGGGCAACGCCGTCGGTGCGCATCGGACCGATGGTGACGGAGGCCGCGTCCGTGATGCGACGGCTCGGAGACCTCGGCCGTCACGACCGGGCGCTCGTCGTGGCGAACCGCACGATCGAGGTAGTGGACGCCGAACTGCCGGTACTGGCCGCTGTCCACGACGAGCGGGCACGGGCGCTGGCCCGCCTCAATCGAGGCGACCTCGGGAGGGCCGACCACGACCAAGCGGTCCGGCTGACACCCGCCGACCCGTCCCGTCTGTCCGCGAGAGGCGCGCATCTGCTGTGGACCGGACGGATCGACGACGCCGTGGCCGACTTCGACCGCGCTCTCGCGCTCTCCCCCCACGGGGCCATCCCCCGGCACCGCAGGGGCGAGGCCTTCCGCCGCGCCGGGCGTTTCACCGAGGCGCTCGCCGACCTCGACGCCGTCCCACGGGAGGGCGGGTCCCCGTCGGCACTGCTGTCCCGCGGGCAAGTGCGGCGCGAGCTCGGTGACATGGAAGAGGCAGTGCGGGACCTCACGGCGGCGAGCGCCATCGATCCCGACTGCGTCTGGACCCGCTACGAGTACGCCCTCGGGCTGTTCGTCGCCGGCCGCGCGGAACAGGCGCGCCTGCAGATCGGCGCGGCGATCCGCCAGGAGACGTCCCTCTACCGGGAGTTCGGCCCCTGGTGTTTCACCCATGCAGCCAACCTGGCGGTCTTCCACGTGGCGCTCGGCGCGGAACGCCAGGCCCGTCGCTGGCTGGGGACGGCGCTCAACTACCGCCACCATCCCTGGGGACTCGCGGACTTCCGCGACGACCTCGCCGAGCTGGTCCGTGTCCTCCCGGGGCGTGCCGACCTGTGCGCCGAGCTGAGCCAGGCGGCCCACCGACCGATCCCCTGAGCGGGGGCCCAGCCTCGCACTTTCGCGCGCCCAGCAGACTCGGAGGTCTGGACGACGCAGTTGATCTGCGGTCGCAACCTTGTTGCCGCCTACCGGGGGAGGTTCGGTCCGGTGAGCTGCCATGAGGCCCTGACGAAGCATGGCGGCGTCGGGGGAAACGCCCGGCGTCTTCTGGGAAAGTCCCGCAGCTGTAGCGTGCGAGCCATGACGCTTGGGACTGGGACGGTACACGGCTTTGAGGCGCGCAAATTGCTGGTCGAGGCGGGTGTGGATCCGAGCGATCTGCGGCTGGACGTGTATGACCACGTGGATCGTGGTGTCGAGCTTGCCCTGAGCGGTTTCGGCTCCGAGCGCTCTGACCTGGTCGAGGGCGCGGTTTCCATCGCGTCGGACATTCTGTGGCGATGGCGTGCGCCCCGGCCGGAGTTGGTGGCCGGCCTGGTGCGTTGCCTGGACTCCCCTCATGCTCATGCCAGGGGCGACGCGGCGATGGCGCTGGCGGGGCTGGTGTCGTCGGACTCCACGCAGGAGATCACGTCGGCCGTTCCCGCCCTGATCGTGGCCGCCAACGATTCTTACGACAGGGTTGCCGGGCCGGCGGCACTGGCTCTTGCCCGTCTCGACCATCCGGCAGTTCGGGAGCCGGTGCACCGGTGGCTGGCATCAAGCAGCCGGCTTCCGGTCTTCCAGGTGACGTCACTCGGGCAGGTCCTGCAGCCGCTGGTCGGATGTGCCGATGAGTTGCTTCCCGGAATCCGTCGCATGCTCGTCGACTCGGCCGACAGCGAGGGACTGCGTCCGGTCCTGACGGCCCTGGCCGCTTGGGGTCCCGCTGTGAGCGAGGGGGTTCCGGAGCTCGTGTCGACACTGTCCACCCGCAATGTCCGATGGGCCTGCGACGTGCTCGGCAGTATCGGCCCGGCGGCGGCGCTCACGGCGAGCACCCTCGAGGGCTTTGCCCGTGGTGTCACGCAACCACCGCGCCACGACGGCAGCACCCTGATGCCGAACGGCATACGACGATGGCACGGCGCGCAGAACGCGGCGTGGGCTCACTGGCGAATCACCGGCGAACCGGAGGTCTTCCTGACTTTCGTGGAGGAGGCGGCCTCCCGGGGCTTGGGGTATGCCGACCTCGGCCGTTTGGCGGAGTTGGGGCCGCTGGCGACACGATGCGTGACCGCGCTCCGGCCGTTGCTGGAGTCCCCCGGCCCGTGGACCCGCGTCCAGGCCGCCTATGCCTGGTGGCGGATCACCGGCGACACCGAGGCCGCCGTTCCGGTACTGCTGGCGGCGCTGGAAGCTCTGAGGTCGGGTGATGCCGACGAGCCCTGCCGCGCGGCGGTCCGCTACATCGCCCAGATCGGTGCCCCGGCCTCTGCCGCGGCGCCTCTGCTCGAAGCGACGCTGTCGTCCGACCGGCGCTTCCCAGCGGAGTTCTACCCTGCGGCACGGGCGGCGCTGGCGTCCTTCGGCGACGGCCCCCGCCTGCGGTCAGCGGGTCGCGTCAGAAGCGGGAGATGTTGAAGTCGAACAGACCGGTGTCCTGTGGCTTCTCTGCGCCCTGAGGCCGGCGGGTGTCGTCGCCCACCGGTCCCGAGCGTTGGAGCCCCGCGGGTCACGGAGGCCGGCACGCGGCCCGGCATCAGTCAGGCCGGTGGGAGTCGGCTCTCCCCGCCGTGTGTTGCCGCCGCAACTCGCGGGGGCTCACACCGTACGTGGTCTTGAAGACGCGACTGAAGTGGGCCGCGCTGGCGAACCCCCACTGGTGGGCGATGGCCTCGATCGTCATGAACTGATGCACTGGCGAGGCCAGTTCCTTCTTGCACTCTTCGAGGCGCTGCGTCCTTATCCATTCGCCGAGGGTGATTCCCGCTCGGGACAGGGTCAGGTAGAGCTGGCGTACGGACACCTGGTGCTCGGCGGCGATACGTGCGGCGGTCAGGTCGGGTTCTGCCAGATGGAGGCGGACGTATTCCTGGACGCGCTGCAGAAGGGTGCTGTTCAAAGGCGCTCGGGCCAGGTCGTCCCGGCCCAGGGCCATGGTGAGCACAGCCCTGATCAGGTCGACACAGGGCTCCTCGAACAGGGCGGTCCCGGCCTCGTCGACAGTGGCCTGACTACGGGCCAGTCGGGTGAAGAAGGCCGCTGTGGCTCCCACGACCGGGCAGTCCGAACCGATGCGCACAGCTGTGACCTGGTCGAGCAAGGACGGCCGCAGCCCCAGGACATGCGTGGGAACGCGCACGAGAACCGAATGTGTCGAGCCGTGGAAGAAGACCTCATAGGGCTTCGCATTGTCGAGCACCGTGAGATCCCCGGCCCTTCTCAGTGCGTGCCTGCCTCCCTGGCGGACGTCGGAGACCCCCGCCTCCTGGAGATGGACGAGAACGTGCGGCACCATGTCCTCGTTCATCGGGGCAGCGGTACACAGGAGGCGGGTCACGTTCCAGCCGATCTCCGAGACCTTCACCGACCCCAGCGCGTTGGTGGTCGCATAGGCCCGCTGGCGATGCGGATTCGGCGGAAGGTCCACCTCTACGCGGCCGTTGATGGACCACGAGAAATCCCGGATCGCGTCCGCACGATCACCAGGAGCCAGCGACGCGGCGTCGAGTCGAACTGCCATGTGAGCTTCCTCCCGAACAGGTCGCGGAGCCTGCGTAGCGGGCGCACATTTTCCGTGGCACTGCGGCCAGTTGCCCATTTCGCAGTTTTTGCTGCATTGTGCATCTTAATTTCTGCCTGGCCTTGCGGTACACCAGCGGGCCACCGTTGAGGGCCCGGGCCGCTCCCGGGGGCGGGTTCACCAGCACGCTCCGCCTGAGTGCCGACGGCTGCTGCCGCCCGCCCCTGCCCCTGATCGTCAGGCCGGAACAGCGGGCGGACTGAAGCCACCCAGGGCTGCGCCGAGCCAGCCAAGGCGAAGGTCGCAGGACAAGCCTGCCGGATCCACGCATGCGCCCGCATCGCGTGGCGCGGATCGGTACGGCGGCACTGATCACCCGCTGTGTTACTGAAGGGGGAGATCGACGGCCTGGAGAGAATCAGTCTGCAGGACGCCGGCCTGCCGCCACTCCATGGGAGACACTCCGTAGACCGAACGGAAGGTGCGGCTGAAGTGCGCGTGGCTGGCGAAGCCCCAGCGGTGTGCGATGGCCGCCACGGTCTGCCCCGCGAGTTCCGGGGATACGAGGTCCCTTCGACATGCCTCCAGTCTGAGGCGCTGGATCCAACGGCCGACGGTCATGGGCTCGTCCTTGAAGAGCTGGTACAGGTAGCGAACGGAGATGTGGTGTTCGGCGGCGAGTGAGGCCGGGCAGAGTGCGGGGTCTTGCAGGTGGGCGCGAATGTAGCTGCGCAGGCGTAGCAACAGGTCCGCCTCCGCGGCGGGCGTGGCCGCTTCCCTGATGTTGCCCTCCAGGGCTACCAGGGCCGTCAGCACGTCGACGATGCCCCGTTTGAGGAAGTCCTTCGGAGTCGGCGCGCAGATGCAGTGGTCCGTCATCGTGACGAGTCCGTTCACGTACGACGCGAGGATTCCGCTGATGCCTCGGCGGGTTGAGTAGGTCCGGCCGGTGGCCAGGCGCAGTGCCGAGTCGGGGAGATCCAGCATCTCGCGCGGGACTGTGACGAGGTGCCGTCGTACCGGGCCGGTGAACTCGACGGCGTAGGGCCTGCGGGTGTCGAGGATGACGAGCTCGCCGGCGGCGACCGGGATCTCCTGGCCGTCATGATGCGCGACGCCGGCACCGGTTCGTTGCAGGCTCACGACCAGCGATTCGTCGCCGTCCGCGGCGATGAGCGGCGCGGTTCGGGCCAGCCGTTGCGGGCTTGTCTCGATGACACCGGCTTGGATGCCCGCCACGCATGCCCGTCGAATGGCGCCATGGATCACGGCCTCTCCCAGGCTACGGACCTCCATCTGAATGAACGCCTGGCCCACGGCGTCTGCCCAGTACTCGGTCCGCTCGTCGGGCGGTTTGATGTCAGTGCGGAATGCTTGGATCACGATGCCCTCGCATAGTGCCAGGGAGCCATTGCGTTCCCGGGACCTGCGCAACGCGTCCACGCGTCGCGCGACGCCGGGACCGGGAAGCCCTTTCCCTGCCAACGTAAGGCCCGGCCGCGGTCACCGACCGTCTGCCGGGTGAGACTGCGGGACACCCGCAGACATGCGATCGGGAAACTGCCGGGAAACCCGGATGCCCCGACCGGGAGGTCGTGCGAGGGTCCGGCGCCGGGCCCCGAATTGATCTTGCCTCCAAGACGATGAAGCCGATCGCACCATGCTCGCCATTCCCCGCATGCACAACCTTGCCCTGGCCGGATAGCGGCGAACGCACACACCGGCCGTGCCGCCATCCGAGGAGGATGCGGTGGCGAAGCGGGGTGAAGCCTGCTGTGCCGCAGCAGCTATCCGTCCGAATTCCGCGATCACGGGCGGCTGACCGACGGTGCGTATCACGTGCGGAGACTCAGGCTGGCGCGGCTTTCGGCTTCCTGAGGTTGCGTCCGGGACGTCGAAGCCCGCTCTGACCATGGGTGGGCTGTTTCAGCATCGGCTGAAAACCCCTTGCCCCCCAGGCTGCCCGCTTGGTGGGATGCAGGGGTTTCGACGGCGGGAGTGGACGGCTTGGCGGTGTTCGGGTGTGCGGGCTGCGGTGTGGTTCTGACGGCGGCGGTGTCGGAGGTGGCGTTGCCGATCCATCTGGCCGACGCCCATTGGGAGACGCTGCACCCGCCGCTGCTGGAGGCGGGGTCCTACGCTGTCGACCCTGAGCCGTATGGGCCGCCGTGGCGGCAGTGGGACGAGGTCGGGGAGCGCGAGGCGGCGGAGCGGGGGCGCTTCGCGCCGTATGGCGCGCTGTCCGGCGGGGCGTCCGGCACCGTGCTGCTCGCGCCCGGCGACATGCGGGGCACCAGGCTGATCGTCGAGCGGGCCGGGGGCTACTGCATGGGAATCGACGGGAGGGACGGGCCGAACCTTGCCTGCCTGGGCTGCGATCTGCCGGTCGCGACGAGGATGGACGACTGCGGGTGCTGGCAGGTCGTCCGGCTCGTCCCGCAGGCGGTGGTACGGCTCCCCGGCCCGCCGGAGCGGCCGATCATGGATTGGGCGGAGCTGCCGGCCACCGGCGCGTTGTGGCATCGGCTGAGCGAGTACCGGGACATCCCGGCGGGCGTGGCCCTGGCCCGGGTGGTGGCGGCCGCCGGGGGCGCGTCGGTCGAGGTGGCGCCCGGGCCGCTGGTTGAGCTGTTCGGCCGGGCGCTCGATGCTTTGCTGCCCGCCGAGGAAGGTGCGAAGCGGCTGGACTTGGCGGGGCCGGGGTTCGGCGAGCCGGCAGCTGACCTGGTGCTGGTGCCGGTACATCCGCAGACCGGGGACATGTGGCGGCCGCGTGCCGGAGCGGTGCCGGTTCCTATGGATGCCGCGCTCTGGGCCGAGCTCGCCTTCCCTCCGCACCGGACCCGGCTGCCGGTGGTCGGCGGACTGCCGGCGGGGGTGGAACGGGACGACCCGCTGCCGCCGCACCCGGGGTACCTGTTCCAGCCGTCGGGGGAGGCGTTCCGGTACACGCTCGCACGGATGCCCGCCGTCAGGGAACCGTGGTTGCGGGCGATCTACGACCGAGGCTGTTGACCCGTCAGGGGGAGGAGGACGTGGACGGTGTGGCCATGGATCGAGGCGCGGCTGGGACCAGGACGCCACCTGATCACACGTGGCAGACCGAGATCACGCGTTCAACGTCCCCCCGCAGTCGCTGGGTTCAACGCGACCACTCGCAAGATCGGCAGACCCGAGGATGCCGGGTGTGGCTGCCGCCTTCACCCCGCACGAGTGGCTTCCACCGATCGGCCACCCGGTCTCCCACGACGAATCCGCCACTAATGCGGATACGCTCGGCACGATCGGCAAGGACACGCCGGCGAGGCCGTCTGCTGGACCTGCTCAATCCGCGAGCACGACCTCGGATCGCAGGACGGAGTACACGACCATGTCGCGCCACCGTCCGGCGCGGAAACACGCCCCGCGCTGTACGCCCTCGCGAGTGAATCCGGCCGACTGCAAGGCCCGCTGCTCGGCGATGTTGGCGATGTCGGTACTTGCCTCGACCCGGTTGGCCTTGGTGTGGGAGAAGAGGTACTCGACGAGCTGACGCTGGGCGTGCGTGCCGTATCCCTTGCCGCGCTCCGCGGACAGCAGCGCGATGCCGATGTTCCAGCAGGGCGATGCCGGGCCGAGCATGACCTGGTGCCACTGCACCTCGCCCACAAAGCGGTCGCCGTCCCCGGCGACGGCCAGCCGACCGCGTTCCTCGGCGATGAAGCCCGTCTGCGCCCACTGCCGGCGAAGGGTCCCGGGGTTGCGGTGGCCGAAGAAGGCGAACTCCGCTGCTTCGGCCGGGTCCTCGAAGAGACGCTCGAGCAGATCCAGGTCGCGTTCGGCTATGGGCCGCAGACGCACGGGTTTCGACATGGCGGCCAGATTAGCGCCCCCGTCACACGCTGCCGGCACTCGGCCGGACGCTCGTGCGCAGGCCCTCCGACTCCACGTCCGAAGTTCCCGACTGCGGCGATGTGGAAGGCTCCCTCGTCCTCGCCGACGCGGACAGGATCCGGCGGCGAACCCGCCCACTCGTGACGCGGTGCGCGCCCTCGTCCGGCTTCGGCGTGAGGGGGCGGTCATCGCGAGCGCGGGATCGCGGTGGTGTGTCCTCCTGGGCAACCCGCTTGTCGGCCGGGCGAGCGCACCGGGTGCTCAGACGGGGACGCGGTGGACCGGATGCTCGTCGGCTTTGCAGACCGGTCAGGTCAGTTCTTCGGGTACGGGGAGACCGAGGTGGGCGAGCAGTGCGCCGACCTTGCGGTCCAGCTCCCTTCCCACTTCCGTGATCTCCGGCCGACCGAGCACGCTGACCGTGTCGCTGGGGCGGTCGATCGCGAAAACCGCCTCGCCTGAGGGGGATTCGTGGATCGTGGTGCGCAGTGGCGCGTACATCAGGGCCCCGGCATCGTGCCGGTACATGCGCTCTGCGATGGTGTGATTGCCCATCAGGTACTCGGTGCATCGGGCCTGGTCGCCGGCCACGCCGAACAGCGGCTGGGCGTCGAACTTCCAGTAGATCATGAACCCCAGCGGAGCGTCCTTGTCGGCGAGTTCGCGTACGGCGCTCCACGAAGCCCGCTGGGTGACCAGTTCGAAGGTGCGCCGGTAGTCGAGCGGCGGGACGGCCTGCTCGAAGCGGGCCCGGAACTGGTCGTAGTTCGTTCCGACCGGGATCTCCAATCGCGTGACGGAACGGGGGAGTGCGCGGATCGCTGGGTGCGTCGTCGTGGTGGTGTGGACCATGATCTGCTCCCTTCTGGCTTGCCTTGCAGGAGCCAGCCTAGGAGGCGCGACAGGCTTTCGCAACAAAATCCAGCATTTCGGGCATATCGAAGGGTGTTCACGGGGTCTCGGTGGCGCCCAGGACCTGGGCGAGGTCGCTCCGCCAGGGCCTGACCCAGGCGGTCTCGGTGCGTGGCACCCGCTTGCGACAGCGCGGGCAGCGGCGGCCGGGTTCGAAGGACTGTCCGCAGACGCTGTGCACAAGACGCATCGGCTGCGTCGGTGACGCGGGCTCGCTGTGGGTGTTCCCCCACACCATCATGGCGTGCAGGACGGGGAGCAGGTCCTCACCCGCCGGCGTCAGCCGGTACTCCTCGCGGGTCCGGCCGCCGCCCTCGGGCCGGTAGGGGACTCGCGCGAGCAGCCCCGACTCGACGAGTTGCCGCAGACGGTTGGACAGGACGTTGTCCGCGATGTCCAGTTCGGCCTTGAAGTCGTCGAAGCGCGTCATCCCGACGGTGGCGTTGCGCATGATCAGCAACGTCCACCGGTCGCCCAGGATGTCGGCAGCCCGTCCGATCGGGCATGGTCCATCGGCGGTGCCGCGGCGGGGTCCTGGCATGCCGCACCTCCAGACTTGCCTAATGCAAGCCTACGCCCTCTGTCGGGTACGAGCCCGTTCGTCCTCGAGGGCAAGAAGGAGAGCAATCAAGGCTGGGGTGATCTGCTGCCGCCCGGCGCGAGGGGGGCTGTCAGGGCGTCGCACCGCAGGTGGGGCCGTGGCAGTGATCGTGTACGTCGGTTGCGCAGGGAGAGCCTGTTGTCGGAGGTCGCGCCTAGGCTGGCTCCATGATCCCTGGCAGAGCTGCCGGGAGTGTTCGGAACGGCCGTGGGGGTCGGGGTGCACTGGTGGAACAGGAAGCCTGGGGAGCGGGCGCAGTGGGTGCTTGATCCGTTGGTGGGGGTGGGGCCGCTGCGGTTCGGGATGAACTCGGATGAGGTGGCATCGGCTCTGGACGGGGCGATCGCCCACGTCTCGCAGGGGCTGGGCGGCGGCAGAGGCTGGGGCTCTTACACCGCCTGGGGTGTGACCGGGATCTATGGGGCGGATTCGGGCTTGGTCGCGGTGGCGATCGATGCGATGGACGGCCCACTGGTGAGTCTGCGGGACATCGAGCTGATCGCCCGAGTGCCCTCCGAGGTGTGCGCCGATATTCAGGACCTCGCCCACCGGGAGGGGACTTCCGTGCGGGTGAACTGGAGCGGTGATCCGGAGATCGAGGCGTGGGGTGTTTCCATGGGCGCCGCGCAGGAACTGGGGCTGTCGTCCGAGGGGTATCAGCAGCGGCAGGACACGGTGATCACCCATGCCCTGCTCGTCAACAGTGAGCTGGCGGAGGATCCGTACGGATCCGAGCCAGTCGTGTACTGGCGCGATGTCAGGGATGAGCGGCCGAACCCGGGGACGTGGCCTATGAGGGCCGAGAAAGACCGGTCGCGCTGGGACTGGACACCGCTGCAGAGCATCGGCCCCCTCCAGTTCGGCATGAATCCGCAGCAGGTGTCGAGCGTGTTGGACGAGGAGCCGGCTGCTCGTCTCGGCCGGTACTCCTTCGGGCAGCCGTGGGAAGGCCCCGGGGAGTGGATCCTGTACCGCGACCGTTTCGACAAAGCCGGCGTGACCGCTCACTATGCCTGTGGCCCGGGCGTGCCCCCCACCCTGGGCGCAGTCACCGTCGACGGACTCACCGGGCCGCAGGTGGAATTCGAGGGCATCCGGCTGATCGGCATGCCGGTCCAGGCTGTGGACGCGTCCTTGATCCAGTACCTGGAGGAGAGCGGGCCGGACATAACCTTCGGTTGCGGAGGAGATCTCGGTTCGAGCGGCCTCAACATGTATGTACGAGCCACCCGAGCCGGCGACACCGTGGTCAGCGGGGCACGGTTCTGCCAAGCGGAGTGGGAGGACCACGGCTGACCCACACGGCGGACCGTGCGCGTCAGCGTGCGTCACCATGGTGCGGCCCACTCACCATCCGGCGCTCTTGAGGACCGCGGCCACACTCGGTCGTCGCCGTCGGGGTGGGGGTCCCGGCGTTCTGCCTGGTCGAGGTCACTGTGGCTGAGCACATGGCGGTGTAGCCCGACAGCAGGCTTGACGGTGCTTTGGCCGGCGCGGGGGCCCTCACCGCGGATGCCCGGGTTACCGGGGTCGACAGCCGGGACCGCCACGCCGGCCCCGCGTGTCACCGCCGGTCCGCGCGCTCGCCACCCCACACCCCTCACGGGTCAGCGTGAGGGGTGCGGGACGGGTGGGGGTCGTGGGGAGTGGTTCCCGGTTGTCAGAGGGCGGGGTGCTGGTCGCGCACCGGGCTCAGTGTCTCCAGCAGCGAGGCGGTGTGCAGGATCGTCGACTCCGCGTGCCAGGCGGCCGCCAGTTGCACACCGATCGGCATGCCGTCGCTGCTCGTGCCGAACCGCATGGAGAGGGCCGGCAGTCCCGTCAGGCTGAACGGGACGGTCGTCGACGACACATGGAAGGGACCGACGGTTTGGCCGTCGAGGGTGAACTGCCCGAGCTGGTGCTGGTGTGCGGGGATGGTCGTCACCGGCAGCAGCAGGACGTCGTAGTGGTGGAAGTACTCCGCGAAACCGTCCCGGAGCCGCTCGATGCCCTGTTCGGCCCGGACGTAGTCCTCCACGGACGTGTCGGGCATGCCGGCCAAGGTCTTGGAGTAGGTGAACATCTGGTCTTCGTGACCCGCGGTGACCTGCCGGAAGGCCGGCTTCACCTCCATGACGTGCTGCAGGTTGAAAAGCTCGAGAGGGTTGTCCCGTTCAAGGGCCGGGATGGTCACGGCGTCGACCCGGGCTCCGGCCGCCTGCAGGGCGTCGGCGGCCGCCCTCACCGTTGCCGCGACCTCTGCGTCGGTCGGACCGAGTCCCGAGTCGACCAGCCATCCCACGCGCACGGGCCGGCCCGGCCAGGCGCCCAGGCCGGCGTCGAACTCGCGCGGGGCGGTGGCAAAGCCGTCGGCGCCGTCGGGGCCGGTCAGCAGCCCGTACGCGAGTGCGAGGTCGCGGATGCTGCGGGCCATGGGCCCGACGTGCCAGTCACGGCGCGGCTCGCGCGGCCAGACTCCCGTCATCGGGATGCGTCCGTGCGTCGGCTTGAGGGACACCACACCGGTGTCGGCCGCCGGCCCGCGCACCGAGATGGACAGGTCGCTCGCAAGCCCCAGCGGTGACATCCCCGCCGCGATCGCCGCGGACTCCCCGCCGCTGGAACCGCCGGAAGAGCGGTCGAGGTCCCAGGGGTTGTTCGTCCTGCCCGTCAGGAGGTTGTCGGACTCCACCCAGTACGAGAACTCCGGGAGATTGGTCTTGGCCAGGAGGATCGCTCCGGCCCGCTTCAGGCGCGCCACCGCGGTGGCATCCGTGTCCGGGATGCGCCCCGCGAAAATCGGCGAACCGCGCTGGGTGAGCACTCCCGCGGTGTCGAACGAGTCCTTGGCCGTGAAGGGCACGCCGTGCAGCGGCCCTGTCTCCCCGCCCGCCGCGAGCTCTTCGTCCGCCCCCCGAGCGGCCTTCAACGCGCCGTCGGCGAGCGTGACGATGGCGTTGATCCCCGGATTGACGGCCTGGATGCGGTCCAGGTGCGCCTGGACCACCTCGACGGACGACACCTTCCCGGCACGGATCAGCTCGGCGAGTTCGCTCGCGTCGACGTAGATGAGATCGGTGGTCATGATGAATCCTGTCCTCGACCGGTCTGCTCCACCTGTTCCGGACCGGTCTGCTCTTTGTCGTGCCGCCCGGGCTCGGTGAGCCGCAGGCAGTGGGACTCGCCAGGCATGCAAGGCCTGGCGGGTGACCGTCATGGTGCGGCCGGAATGGCCGGAGCCGCCATGCGGTCCGCGATCACGCTCGCCTCGGTCCGGAGGCCTCCGGGAGCGTGAAGGCCATCGTGATGAACACGACAGCTCAGTCCTGGCAGTGGGGGACGAACCAGGCCTCGTGCGCCGCCGGTGAGACCGCGTCGCGGCAGGCGGCAGGCCCGCCACGGGGCAGTGGATCTGCAACGAAAGGCACGAGGAGCTCCTCCTCGATCGAGGCGGCTGCGCTCTTGGGTTCTATGCCCCCGTATAGATACTATGTAGGTCAGCATACATGTTATGTGGAGAGGATGCGGGATGGGAAGGCGAACGGACACCAAGCAGAAGATGGTGCAGGCCGCCAAGCAGCTGATCCGGCAGCGCGGCTACCACGCGACGGCCTTCTCCGACGTGCTCGAACTCAGCGGCACATCCCGCGGTTCGGTCTACTTCCACTTCCCTGGCGGCAAGACGCAACTGGCGATCGAAGCCGCCGAAGCCCACGCCTTCGAGCAGGTCGAGATCATCGACCGCGCCGCCGGACAGGCCGGCTCCGCAGGTCAGCTGATCGAGTTCTACGTCGAACTGGGCCGCGACGCCATGATCGCCGGCGACTACGGGCGAGGCTGCGCCGTCGCCCCGCTGATCACCGAGGGCGCCACGCAGGACTCGGCCGAGATCGCCGAAACCGGCCGTCGTGCCTTCTCGGAGATGACCGACAGGCTCGCCTTCCACTTCGTCGCCTTCGGCGTGGAGCGCGCGTCGGCGAGAGTGCTCGCCGACGCCGTGCTCGCGGGCATCGAGGGAGCGATGATCACCTCCCGCGCTCTGCGTAGCCCCACTCCGTATGAGGCGGTCCGTACCGTATTGGTCAGCCACGCCGCGAGCGTGTCCCCGAAGGGCATCGAACGCGTCCGACGCTGAAGCACCGTCCCCGCCGGCCCGGCCCGCCACCACCGCACGGGCCGGTCGCTCAGTGCGCCCACGCGTCGTCCCCGTACCCTGGTGTGTCCGGTCCCAGAGCACCCGGCCCCCGCCAGCGCCTCTTCCGATCGCCGGGTCCGGTCTCCGTGTTCTTGACGCTCAAGCTTTGTGTGTTGACCTACATAGCATCGGGTTGCGGTGTGAGCGGCAACCGCACACCGGCGCGTCCCGGGGCATCGGAATGGGCACCGCGACAGCGCTGCACGAACAAGGTGACGAGGTCTTCGCCGCCGCCCGCGACGTTGCCATGCTCTACGCCCTGCCGGTGGCGCAGAAGTAGAGCACTTCCTCGCAGCCGTCCGCCCGGCCGACGGCAAGACCAGCTCCGCGATCTGGCCGTACGCGTACGAGGTCGCCAACGGCCTCCGCGAGAAGCAGGCCGCGGCTCGCTTTCCGCGGCCGCGAGGTCCTGGACCTGGTCCTCACCGACGACCCCGCCGAGCTGCTCACCGCGGCCCGCGCGGTCGCCGCCCCGGCGCAGGCCGCCGGCGTCTGCCCGGGCGAGCGCCTCTTGCCTGGCACGCCGAGGCCCGCCTCGTCCAGCTCGTCCACGGCCCGTGCTGCAGACCGGGCCTCCCGGTGCCCAGCGGGAATCGCGGGGCCGGTGAGGCAGCTTCGCGATCCGCCGCCTGCCCCGACAGCTGTGCCGACGAACGGCGGGCCGCGGCCCCGCGTTGGTCGGCCGTATCTCACGCGCAGCCGCGTT
>NZ_JBEZXR010000076.1:0-41504 GCF_040638135.1 Streptomyces sp. NPDC026673
CGACGACACCGCCCTGCCCACCGAACTCACCGCATAGCCTCAAAGAAGAGATCACCGAGTGGCCGTCGATACACCACTCCAACGGACATGACCGCACCCCGGCACGGCAGTGTGTTCGCCTGTGAGAAGGTTTCTGCCATGACAGATGGCGCGACTGAGGGCGGCGAAGTTGTACTCGACACGAGTCGCCTGCTGCTCAGGCCTTGGCGGGTAGCCGAGGCTGTCGTCCAACGTGAGCTGTGGACCGAACGTGATCCACGAGTGCCGCCACACCGCCGAATCGACGCGGCAGGACACCCCACGGTCGCGGAGCTCGAGGATTCGATCCGCACCAACCAGATCTGGTCGACCGGATTGCTGGCGATCGAGCGGAAGGCCTCTCGCGACGTCATTGGCTACTGCGGGCTGGTTGACAGCTGGCGAGGATCGGAAGGGGAACCGGAACTGGCGTTCGAGCTGCTCCGCCGGGTTTGGCGTCAGGGATATGCGACCGAGGCCTCGTTGGCGGTTCTGGACTGGGCGAGATCATCCGGATACGAACGTCTGTGGGCCACGGTCTGGGACTGGAACACCGCTTCTCGCCGTGTGCTGGCCAAGGTCGGGTTCACCGAGACCGAGCGGAAGGAAGTGGACGCGGTGCACGGGACCACTCTCTTCACCACGAGACGGCTCTGACGCACCCGATGTTTGGCCTTACGGACGACTCCGAGCAGTGACGGCCGCCACGAAGACCCACACGACATCGTGAGCATGAAGCCGACACAGCGTTCACCGTGCCCCCGACGGCCTGACGGCCGCCGGGGGCACTTCACGCTGCCTCATCCACAGCGACCACGTCGCCTTTGTGCACATCTTCAACGTCGCTCAACAGTCGGCTAGAGGAGGCCGGTGGGTATGTGCTGGGTGAGGTTGTCGTGGATTTCGCGTAGCCATGGGGTGCGGACGGCGGGCAGCCGGGTCAGGGTTCGTTGGAAGACTGTCCAGTCGATGCGGAACGCGTCGTGGACATTCGGCGTGGGTGGGTCGTCGCGAAGGACGCCGTCGGGTATCGGCCCGGATGCGGGGACGGGTAGCTGTGGTTCGGGGGAGACCAGCGGGAGCCACACCCCGAACGGCAGCGGCACAAGGTAGGCGGGGGCGGTCGGGGCGGCGGGGGCGGTCGGGGTCCATGTCGTGCCGGTCTGCGGGTGGGATGGCACGAGGAGGATGTCGGCGTCAGTGTCGCGGGCGGGTTGTCCGGGTCCGGTCAGGACGGCGCGCCGCGTCGGTGGGCCGGCCGGGAGGAGGGTGTCGAGGGCGTGTTGGAACATTTTTGCGGTCAGGCCGTCCTGAACGGCTACTGCCCGGCCTTGCGAGGCCACCAGGAGGTGGGCGAGCGCCTGCCCGGCTGCCGCTACCCACTGGGGGCTCCAGTGCCACCGGTCGCTCGCCCGGAACGGCTGGCCCCACGGGGCGATCGGCTCGGACGGGGGCACGCCCGCCCCTTCCGCGAGCAGGTCCGCCCAGGACAGCAGCCCGGTGTCGGCGCCTTCGACGGGAAGGCGGCGTACGGCGTTCGGGGCGAGCCACACGGCCTGCCAGAGTGAGCAGTCGTCGATCCTGCTCGCCACGAGAAGACCGCATGCCGCGCAGGCCGTGTTGGGGCCGTCACCCCCGTCGAAGCCGCAGCAGGCGCTGCCGCGCCTCTCCGGGATCAGCACAGTGCCACGGGTGTCTCCCGGTGCGATGACGACCGCGCCTGGCGCGCTGTCGGACAGGGCGTGGACCGGCGCGTAGATGCCGCGGGCAGCCGCCTCGTCCGGATCGGTCTCCTCCCACCTTCGCCACGGCGGCCCCCAGGGCTCCAGTTCCACGGCGAACGTCCCCGATGCCATGAGCACCGGGAGCTGAAGCCCGTTCCCGTACTGCTGACGAGCGTGGGCCGGCAGGGCGACCTGGGACAACGGGGCGGTCAGCTCGGTGCCACACCGCACACAGACGAAAACGAACAAACGTCCTCCGCTCGGGAAACAGGGGGCATCGTCGCAGTTCCGTGGCAGACCGGCCAACGTGTTTTCCATTCGCTGTGGGGCCGAAGCACAGCCACGATGCCGAGCATCACCGTTCGCATCCTCGGCGGGCTCTGATGCCTCCCGAAGTGGTGAGCATCTGCTGCCCGTTCTCGTGGACAAAGCCGCCCTCGGTGCCCGCGCATGCCAGGACCCCCCGAAGACGGCCGCGCGACAGCGGCGACCGGCCCCGCGAGGTCGGCCCCGCGGTTGCTGTCCTTCGGCTCATGGGCTTGCCGCGGCTGAGGGTGCCCGGGGTGGTGCCTGGGGTGGTGTCGGTGTGTGTGGGCGGGTGTCCGGGGTGTGTCCGTGCCGGGTCGGCCCTGCGCCGTTCCCTACGTTTTCCCCTATGCCGTCCCCTACGGTGACCTTCCCTGCCCGGTGTGGTGTTTGTGCAGGTCAGGCGGCATGTGTGGGGGTGGTGGTGGTGCCGACAGCCCTTTGCTCTCGTGGTTTGTGTGTCAGTGGTGGGTGGTGGAGTGGTCGTTGCGGGCTTGCCGGTGGGCCTGGGGTGCCCGCCCGGCCCTGGGGGTGTGCGTGCGCGGCCTGTTGGCCGCGCCCCGGGGCCGGGCGGGGAGCCGGTGCGGCTCCCTGCGGGGGGCCGGTGGGATACGGGAGCGGTGGGGGGTGGGTGTGGGGTGACGGGGAGCAGGCGGTGGCCGTACGGGTCGACGGCCCGGGTGCGGGGCCTGGTGTTGCTGGCGCTGGGTGTGGTGAAGGTCGCCACGGCCGGGCAGTTGCGGCAGTTGGTGCTGCCGGGGACGGCGGATGTGCAGACGGTCCGCAATGCGTGCAAGGATCTGCGGGCGGCGGGGCTGGTGGAGTCGGTGGGCTCGGCCAGCCGGCCGGGCCGGTCGGGCAGGGCGGTGGCGGAGCAGGTGTGGAACCTGACCAGGGCCGGGTTGGCGGCGGCCGCCTGCGAACTGGGCCGCCTGCCGAAGGAGATGGGCGGCACGGCCCGGGAGGCGGCGAAGGCCGGTGCCGCGCACGCGTTGAAGGTGACCGACACCATCGACGCGTTCCGCCAGATGCCACCACAGCCCACCCACCCCCTCGCGCGCCGTCCCCGCGTGGCCGGCGAAGCCAAACTCGCAGCCGGCACCGGCACCGGCACCGGCACCGGCACCGGCACCGGCACCGGCACCGGCACCGGCACCGGCACCGGCACCGGCACCGGGCCCGCGCTTGCGCAAACCCCTGCCCCAAACGCAGGGCCTGTCACCAGGGCCGGGCCTGCCACCGGGGCCGGGTCCGGCCCGATGGCGCAGCCGCAGCCGCAGCCGCAGCCGCAGCCGCAGCCGCAGCCGCGGCCGGTGTCGGTGTCGGTTCGGCCTGGTGGCCTGGGGACGCTGCGTGGCTGGACGACGGAGGTGGTCCTCCCGGTCACCGGTACCTTCACCGCGCCGGGTCGGGGCAGCCTGCGCGCGGACGCGGTGCTGACCGCACCACAGGATCAGGTTCCGGTGCTGTTCGTGGAGGTCGACAACCACACCGAGCCGGCTGCCGTGGTGGCCGACAAGATCGCCCGCTATCACCGCTTCTTCCAGCGCACCACGACCGGCCACCGCGTGGAGGACCAGGTCCCGCTGTGGTCGATGCGGTGGGAGGACTCTGGTCGCGGGGGCTATCCGCCGGTGGCGATCGTCTTCACCCGGCGGGTCAACCCCCAGGTGCTGCAGCGCCGCATGGACGAGGTGGCCCGGCTCTCACGCCTGTACTGGCAGGGCACCTGGCACACCGCCCCCTACCCGACCTCCTCGGGGGAGCCGGACGGCTGGCGCGACTACGACCGCACGGTACCGGTCCTGACCACCTCCTTGGACCATCTGGCAGCCGACGGCCCGCACGGGCCGGTGTGGTGGCGTTTTGGCCACGACACCCACCAGCCGCTGATCGCCGCCCTGGACAACCCCGACGACCGCCGCGCCTGCTGGCAGCGGGATGAGCAGCGGCGTGCCGCCCGCCAGGCCGCCGAACAAGCCCGCGCCGCGGCCAAACAGGCCCGCAGGCAGCAACGCAGGGAAGAACAGCGCCGCCGACGCGAACAGGCATGGCCCTGCCCGGTCTGCGGCACCGACGTCCATCCCGACGACTACGACCGCGGGCAGGACGACGGCCAAACCCCCGTGCCCGGAGCAGAATGCCCGTCCTGCCGCAGTGAGCGTGTGCGCCGTGACCGGGAACAAGCGGCGGCGCAGGCCGAGTGTGAACGCGAACGCCGCGGCAGCGCACTGTTCGGCTGGCTACGCGGCTGAACCCCGCCAGGACATGCGCTTGGTATGCCTGCCGGGCGGGCACACACGGTCGGGAGGCGACTGCTCCGGATGCCGACGAGACCCTGAGGCCGTGCCCGGGGCTGTAGCCACGGGGGGCTTCCCGCAGCGCGTCGGCCGGCCGTTGCCGGCATCCGCGCCCCGACGCCGGGATACCGCACCCGGGTACAGGCCACGCGCCACACGGTATTCAGCCCACGACCGCTTGCCGGTTGTCTGTACGGCACCGGGGTGAGTTGGGAGCATGAACAGGCACGCCGGGCAGTGGGGGAGTGGTGCATGGCCGCAGACGAGATCGAATCCCAGGGCTTCAGCCTGAACGAACTGTTCAGTGGCTTGACGTATGAGATCGACTTCTACCAGCGCGACTACACCTGGGGCGAGGACGAGGTACGCACCCTGCTACGGGATCTGTGCGACTCGTTTAGGGACTGGTCGACCAACCTGGGCTTTCTACGCCGGCCGCACACTGCGCCACAGTATTTCCTGGGCCCCTTCGTCTATCACCAGCCATCGACCCGCCAGCGCTACCTGGTGGACGGGCAACAACGGTTCGTCACACTGCACCTGATCTTCGTGCAGCTCCGGCTGTGGGCTCGGGATGCCGGACACCCCAAGGCAGTGGACCGCCTCAACCGGGTGATCACGACCGACGGAGAGCACTTCTCGGTCGGCATCACCGATCACGAACCCGTCCTGCGGGCGGTCACCGAAGGCCGCGCATACGAACCGGGCCCGGGGGATTCGCTCTCCCGCCGTAATCTGTGGGCGCGCAGTCAGCAGATGGAGTCCCAGCTGACGGAAGAGCTCGACGCAGACGAACTCCACCAGTTCACCGAGTGGCTGCTGGACCGGGTTGTCCTGGTCGGGATCCGGGCGGCCGGCCGTGATCACGGCTACCGCATGTTCGAGACAATGAACGACCGCGGCGCCCGCCTGACCGCTGTTGACCTCCTCAAGAGCCATCTGCTGTCCAACGTCGGCGCCGGCGAGGACCAACTGAACACCCAGTGGCAACAGATGCTCCGAGAACTGGCCACCGACCGCGAGGACCCCACCGCCGCCTCCCGCTTCATCAAGGCTTACCTCCTCGCCCGCTGCGCACGCCAGGGCGAGGACGGCGACCGTCGTCAGATCGCGACCAATCTCAACGTGTGGGTCCGCCACAACGCCGCCCACCTCGGGCTGGTCCCAGGACGCCCCGACAATTTCCTGCAGTTCGTCCAGGATCTACTGAAGACCGCGAGACTGTACCGGCCTTTCCTCGCAGCCGGACGCGAACTCAAAAAGGACGGCGACCGCCTCGAGACCGTCCTGTTCAACGAACGCAACGGCCTCACCACCCAAACGGTCGCCATCCTCGCCGCCCTCCACCCCGACGACCAGCCATCCCAGGCCAAGGACAAGGGCCGCCTGGTCGCCGCGTACATCGACCGCTGGTACGCCCTGCGGGTCCTACAGGACCTCCCTGTCCAGTCAACCGACACCGACACACTGGTCCACGGCAGACTCGTACCGCTGCTGCGCCGCTGCCGCACACTGGAGGAGGTCGCATCCGCGCTCGGCGGCCTCGTCGATGCGGACGCAGGCTCCATACGCGAAGCGGTCACCCTGGGACTGCGGGGCAACAACGCCCACCAGATCCGCTACCTGCTGGCCCGCGCCACCGCCTACGCCGAAGACGCCTGCCAGCGGCCACACGACGTGCTCGCCTACCTGGACCGGGACCGATTCCACATCGAGCACCTCTGGGCGAACCACCATCACCGAGTGAAACGCGAGATACCCGACGCCGTCGTCTTCCGCAGCCGGCGCAACCAACTCGGCGGCCTCGGCCTGCTGATGGGCCGCGAGAACTCCAGCATCAACGACCTGCCCCTGGGCGACAAAGCCCCCTATTACGCCCGCAGCAATGTCCTGCTGGGCATCATCGCCCCCGGCTACGACCACCGCAATCCGGTGCTGCGCGAGTTCATCAAGACCCACCGACTCGACAAGATCCTCAGGCCGTTCTCCCCTCGGGAGACCATGACCACCGTTGTGCAGACACGGCAGGAGCTGTACCTGCGCCTGTTCGAACACATCTGGCACCCCGACCGCCTCGGCCTGCCCACCACCACGCCACCCGAGCAGGACGCCACGGCGCCGACAGCCGGTCTCCTCCGTCCGCCGCCGACGCAGCGCAGATCCCCTACGGGCGGCCGGCGGACGGACGTTGCCAGAATGCTCGACGCTCAGGTGCTGAAGGCCGGCACGCAGATTGTCCTGACCTACCGTTCCACCGAGCACTGGGCCACCATCGACGAAAACGGCGGCATCGTCCTTGCCGCGACCGGAGGCACCCCCTACGGCCGGGTCGACGAAGCCGGTGCCATCGCCCGCGGCACCAAGACCTGCCAGGGTATGAACGAATGGCACGTCGAAGACGAGACAGGAGCACGCGTCAGCCTGCGGACCCTGCGCGACCGCGCGACACAAGCCGGAGTCCTGTAGCCGAGGCCCAGCAGTCCGCAGCGACAAAGCCGTGGTGGCGTGATGGGCTGATGCCTGGGTCAGGACGCCTGCGCGCAGGCAGGACGGACCGCCGCCGGGTGCCGGGCCTGCCGGCCCGGCACGGGCGGGCTGGTGCGGCTGTGTGGGGCAGAGGCTGACGGGATGACACCGCCCTGCCACCAGATGGCCCCCGCGCAGCCGATCAGTCCGGACCCGGTCCGGGGCGCCGGGAGGTCGCCGGCCTCGGTGCCGATCGCGGACGCCAGGCGGGCGTCTGCTTCGGTCAGCGCGTACGCGGACACCTCGTCCTCGTACAGGGCGGCGGCGCACTGCGGCAGCCTCGCCGCGAACACGGCAGCTTCCTCCACGCGCTGGAGGGCGAGGTCCCGTAGCTGGTGCCTGCCCCCGCCCCCGCCCCGCGCGTCGCGGGGCGGGGGCGCGTGGGCGGGGGAGTGGGGGGTGGGCGGGTCTCCTGGTTGTTGGTCGGTTCAGGTGCGGCCGGCTGCTGTGGCGGCCGCCACGGCGTTCATGCAGGGGCGGCAGTAGTCCTCGTGTACGGCGTCTGGTGTCTGGGGTGTCTTCACGTTCAGGGATTGTCCGCACAGGGCGCTGCCGTCGCGGTTGATGACGTGCCACCGCTGCCAGGTCCCGGTCTGGGTTGCCATGGGTTCGGCCCACATGTGGTACATCGGCCACCTCCCACTCGAACGCGGATGCGGTCACAGCCATGACACGGCGGCGTGGGCCAGGCGGCGAGTCCTGTACGCCGAACGGGTGACTTTGGCGTTGCGGCAGGGGTTGCGAAGGCCGTTGCGAAGGCCGTTGCGCCGGGCGTTGCGAAAGCTGTTGCACACAATCCGGGAGCCGAGCTGTATTCGCCCTGGTCACAGCCGCTTTTTCGGGTGCTTGCCGGTCTGACTTCTCCCTGTGTGGGGGGGGGAGTCGTTGGCCTGGCGTGGCTGGCCCTTGCGCGGGTGCGCCCGCCCCTTGGCCGTCGCGGGGCGGCCCGGGAGTCGCTGCGCTGGGCTGGCGGTGGGATGGCGGCCCGTAAGGGGCGGGCCGCGGGGAGGCGGCCCGCACTTGCCCGGTCCGTACGTCGGGCCGTCGTGTCTGGCGACTGCTTGATGGTGTGCCGGTGCCGGTGCCGGTGCCGGTGCCGGTGCCGGTGCTGGTGGTAGGCGGGAGCGCGGGCGGTGGTACCGGGCGGGATCCCGGTCGCGGCCGGGGTGGTGGCGGCGAGTTCCGGGTGGAGGCGGCTGGATGTCTGGGTCGACGGGGTCCGCAGGTGGGCGCGTGGCTGGTCGCGGATGGCGGCGATGGACTGCGCGCTGATGCCCGGGCGGCCGGCAAGGTAGGCGGCGGGCGGGTCTGCGGCCAGGCCGATTGCGGGCCGTGGCGCTCGGCGAGGTCGCAGGAGGCCTTGTACGCGGTGAGCATGATGCGACCAGTTGGACGAGGTGTCGGCGCTCCTGCCGGAGATCCGGATGCACTGGGACCCCAAGACCGTCCGCGAATGCGGTGAGAGCGCCCTGCAGAACCTGTGCATGGACTTCTTCTTGCTGTTGCCGGGTAGCAGGCGCGTGGTGCTGGAGGTCGACGGCAGCCGGCACTGCACCCGCGACAACTCGGCCGTGCCCGACAGCGGGAAGTACGCCGCGACCATGGCCGGCGACCGTGACCTGAGGTTGCGGGGATACGCGGTGTTCCGGTTCGGCCACGACGAACTAGGCGACCGCGACCGGCCACGGCCGGAACCGACCCAAGGAGAACCCGTGGACGACGAGACCCGCAGCAGGGCAATCGCCCTGTTGCTCGGCGCAGCCGAAACCACCACCGAGATGACGCCTTGTCGCGCGTTGCCTGCCGCGCCGGGTTCCTGTGGCGCTGCCCCGGCTGCGGGGCGACCAGTACCCGGACCGGGACACCTGCCGCTGCGGCGCCACCCGCCCCGTCGGATCCGACGAGGAATGACCACCGCACGGGCTTCCCGTAACCTACCGGAGAGACCAGGAATGACCACTCCGGCAATCATCCTTGACGCCCTCGTGCAGGGCCTCGCCGGCGACTCGTCCGGCGCGCTGCAGCAGCTCCAACCGATGCCGCCAGCGTGCCCGCTCACATGGTCATGCCTTGACCTTGAGGTCCTCGACGTTCCCGTGGGGCGGCGCATCGGGGGCTCCACTCCGGGCCACGCTCGTGAATGCAAGAACCACGCACGGTACCGCGACTAGTGCCGATATCAGGAAGCTCCCGCGCGGGCTCCACCACAGGACGGCCAGTGAGGCCGCGACAAAGCCGAGCATGTTGGCGAAGTTGTCCACCATCGTGTCGATGCCCTCGACCCGGCCGAGGTAGGCGGCCGGGACCCTGCTCATGTAGAGCGAGCTGACCGCGACGTTGTAGGGCGCGTTGGACAGAGCGCTAATGGCGACGCCGACGCCTAGTACATAGACGTTTGGAGCGGTGCCCATGACCACCTGGGCCACACAGAGCCCCAGCATGGACAGGGCCATGATCCTTCCGAGATGGGTGGATTTTGCCAGCCCTGTCACCGCGAGGGCCGCCACTACGGCGACAGCACCGTTGAGCGAGTAGATGTAGCCGAGCGAGGACGGGCCTAGGAACAGGCTCTGGGCGATCAAAAAGATCAGCCCGTAGTTGGTGCAGGCGGTCAGGAAGGCCACGCCGTACGAGGCGAGCAGCAGGGAGCGGATCGGGGGGTTGCGCAGGATGATCCGGGTGCCGTCGACGAAGGCTGCCCAGGGCTTCGCGTCTGGCGTCCCGTCTCCGTCGCCGTCCTCGACGGCGCCGCCCCCATCGACGCCCGCAGCGGCCTCGGCCGGGGCGGCGGTCAGCTTCCGGCGCAGGACCCACAGGATGACTGCCGACACGGCGAAGGTGGCACTGTCGATGAGGAAAGCGCGACTGGCCCCGCCGAAGGCCAGCGTCACCGCGGCAAGCGAGGGCCCGGCGATCTGCATCACCCACTGGCCGGTCTCCATCAGACCGTTGGCGCGCGGCAGTCGGTCCTGCGGTACGAGCCTGGGCAGGAGTGCGAAGGAGGATGAGGAGAAGAACACTCCGATGCCGTTGCCCAACGCGACCAGCACGAGCGCCCATGCGGCGTTCCCCGTAACGGCGCACCCGGCCAGGCCGAGGCCGACGACGAAGCGGATGAGATCCGCCACCACGAGCACGGAATACTTGTCGTAGCGGTCCGCGATGACACCGGAGACCCCGCCGAGCAGCATCCCGGGCAGAGTGGCGAGCAGTACGACGAGCAGCCGGGCACCGATCGAGCCGGAGGTCGTTTCAAACAGCCAGACGTTGACGGCCAGAAGGCGGAATGAGTCGCCCATCATCGAGACCGCGAAGGACGCGTAGAACAGCCCGAAGGCAGGGGGCATCCGTATCGCGTCGAGAACTCTCATTTTCATATACTCTCTCGCTGCCTTTGGCCGATCTTCTTTTCCTTCAGTGCCTCGCCGAGCGCCGTGAATCCGGCGATCAATTGCCCGGGGTCAGGGACCTCGGCAATCTCCCAGCCGTCGGGTGGGAGCATCGGCGGTATCGTGACCCGGCCCGCGGCGACGGCAGTTACGGCACGGTACATCCGTTGGTCCCCGTGCCGTGAGCACTCACGAACCAGCTCCTCCACCATCCGTGCCAGTTCCCCCTCGCCCCGGTCGCCAGCGACAGCATGAAAGAGCATCCACAGAACCGGCGTGCGCGGATTGCGTAGCGGAGTGCGTTCACGGAACGCCGAAACCGCCGCCGCGAAGCCCTGCACACTCGACGGCACGGTCGTCGACCCGGCCCCGCGTTTACATGCTGCTGTCACCCGCAGTAGGACTATGAGATCGCCCTCGGACAGAGGGCTGGTCACGTCGAACCGCTGGAGGTAGGCGTTTTCGGGGTCTACGGCCGCAAGTATCTCTGCGGCCTGCAGCATCCCGGCGGCTACCGACCGTGGGAAGTCGGCGACGACTTCCCGAGCAAAGGCGAGCGCACCGACCGGGCCGGCTGCATCGACCGAAAGACCGAGCAGCGCCGCCTGCGAGCGATACCGCAGCACCCCAAGCGCTCGCTGCACCACCTTGCCGCGCGCACGGTCAAGGGCTCTGACGTCGAGGCCGAAGAGGTGCCGGCTCCGCACCGGGCGTCCGAGCACCAAGTCGTAGCAGGCCCGATAGGCGCTCTCAGCCTCGTCTGCGTCTTGTCGCCGCAGCAGCTCGATACGGCGTGCTTGTGCAGCATGCCCGGGGCCAGCGCACGGCCGAACGGCGGGCGTTCGAGTCCGTAGAACGCTTGGACGCCGTCGATCATCGCGCGTTCCCTTCCAGGTGGGCGAGCATGTCCTCGACGGTCCGGGTGGCGCGCTCGGCCCGGTAGTGGAGGCTGAGGGCGAGGTTCACCGCGCGGTTGGCCAGCGGCGGCCAGGGCCGGCGAAGGTTGCCCAACTTGGTACAGGTCAGCCGGCGTGCCAGGCGAAGGGCCCGGTCCAGCAGCGCGAGCGCGTCGTGTTCGGCCAGTTCGGCGGCCTGGAGGGCTTCTTGGACGGACGGGTGGTCGTCGATGGTGGTCACCGGGAGGGCGCGGCAGGGCGGGGCTGACCTTCATTCCAACGGCGGTCGCCATCACTTTGGCCGAGGCGGGCGCGAGCAGCGCCGCCGTCAGTCCTCCGCCAGGATCTTCGTGGAGCACGCCAACGCCGAGTACAAGCAATGGCGACCCCTGCAGCGGTTCACCGGTCGCCGGGAGACCTACGCCGAGACTCGCCTGGCCATTGCCGACCTGGTCTCCGACCGCTCCGCCCGGCGGCTCACTCACCGCAAGCCGAGCACCGAACTGGTGCTCGTCCAGCAGACCGCCTGCTGATCAACCACCAGCCGAACCGCCAGGCCAGCATGCCCGGACCTCAATCGTTTCCAAGGTTGTTGGCTTTTGGTGAAGGGATGTCTTCGGTGCTCAACGGCAGTTCCCTTCCTGGGGTAGGGCTGCTGTGTCTGGGCGGAGCTGTCTTTCGGCGTCGGGGAAGAGCGGGACAGTCATCAGTGTCAAGCGGTTGTTCTTGAATGGCTCCGGGGGTCAAGGGACCCGTGGTTGGTGTTGAGATTGATCAAGACCGTCGCCGGTCTTTGGCGCACTTAGGATTGTGAGGGTGACGGCGAGTACCAGTGATATCGAGAAGGCGGCCGGTGTGCTGCGTGTCGGGGGCCTGGTGGGTCTTCCGACTGAGACCGTCTACGGTTTGGGCGCCAACGCTGAGGACCCTGCGGCCGTCTCGCGTATCTTCCGGGTCAAGGGACGCCCGCCTTCGCATCCGCTGATCGTTCACATCGGCGGCGTGGAGCTGCTGGAGGACTGGGTCCAGGAGGTGCCCGCGACGGCCCGCCTGTTGGCCGAACGCTTGTGGCCGGGGCCGCTGACGCTGGTCCTGCGGCGCGGTCGCCGGGTGCCCCTGGAGGCGACCGGTGGCTTGGAGACGGTGGCGGTGCGCGTGCCGGACCACCCCGTGGCACTGGCGCTGCTTGCGGTCTTCGGGGGCGGTGTCACGGCCCCGTCCGCCAACCGCTTCGGCTCGGTGAGCCCCACGACCGCGGACGACGTCCGTGCCGAACTCGGCGGCGCCGTCGACTTCGTGTTGGACGGCGGCCGTTGCGAGGTCGGTGTCGAGTCGACCATCGTCGACGCCACGGGCGAGATCCCGGCCGTCCTGCGGCCTGGCGGGGTGACGCGCGAGGATCTCGAAGCGGTGCTGCGGTTCCCGCTCGCGGTGCCCTCGACCAGCCCTATCCCGGTGCCGGGCCAGCATCCGTCGCACTACGCGCCGCGGGCGCGGGTGGTCCTGGTCGAGCCGGAGAAGGTGGTCGCCGAGGCGGAGCTGGCGCAGGAGCTGGGGCACCGGGTGGGTGTCTTTGTTCCTGCGGCTTTCGCGGGTGTTGAGGTGAAGGCGCAGGCGGTGGTGCAGGTCCCCGGTTCGATGGCCGCCTTTGCGTGGGGGCTGTACGGGTTCCTGCGCGAGCTCGACCAGAAGGGGTGCGACCTCATCGTCGCGTCACTGCCGGCGGAGGAGGGACTGGGGCTGGCGATCGCCAACCGGCTCCGTCGTGCCGCGGGGCCCCGGAGCACCGTGTGACCAGAGCCGACGCCCTGCCCTTGCTGATCCCGGGTGCGGTGACGGGTTCGGCTGAGTTTTTCGGTCTGGCGGGCCGGGCACAGCTCGTGCCGCCGGTCGTCGGTGACGACCGTTCCCCATCCTCGGCACCTCGCAGCCCGTCCCCCGCGCCAGGCTGGAGCGGAGGGCCGTGCTGGCGTCGGTTTTCATGCGAACGCCGACAGCTGGGCGCGTGGTCGGCTCCGTGACCCATCGGGCGGTTGCCCTTCCGGGGGTGATCGAGCGGTGAACCCGGTGCGTTCCCTATCCACGCATACGGGTCTCCTCCGACCGGGGCACATCGGGGGCAGCCACGGCTGGGATGGTCAGGACGCGGCGGGGACTGCTGTGTGGAGGCCGCGGGTGGCGACGAGCTGTGCACTGCCGTCGGCCAGCCGGTAGGACAGCCCCACCACGCCGAGGCGGCCGGCGGCCACCCGCTCGGCCAGGACGCGGGAGCGTTCCATCAGCAGGTCCACGGTGTGCTCGATGTGCTCGGCCAGGATCTCGTCGGCCTGGTCGCGTCCGGCCGCGCGGGCTGCCAGCACGCTCGGGGTGACCCGTTCTACGACGTCGCGGACGAAGCCGCCGGGCACCCTGCCGCCGTCGGCTGCGGCACGGGCGGCTGCGATGGCCCCGCACGAGTCGTGGCCGAGCACAACGACGAGCGGGGCGTCGAGCACGCTCACGCCGTACTCGATGGAACCGAGGACTTCTGCACCGGCGACGTGCCCTGCGGTGCGCACCACGAACAGGTCGCCCAGGCCGCGGTCGAAGATGATCTCGGCGGCCAGCCGGGAGTCGGAGCACCCGAACAGCACGGCGAAGGGCTGCTGGGACGGTGCGATCTCGGTGCGGCGGGTGGCGTCCTGGTTCGGGTGCTCGGGGGTTCCGGAGACGAAGCGCTGGTTACCGGCCATGAGCAGATCGAAGGCGTCGCGAGGCATCGGGTTCTGGATCTCGGTCATGGCGGCAGCCTACGAGCGGGCACCAGTCGTCGCGCGGCCTGGTCCCGCCGGAAGTTCGCCGGATCGGGCTACGCTGACGGCCTGGTTATCACCCCCAGACGCCGGGCGAGGGCAGTATCGGTGCCAAGCCTCAGCGTGCGACGGTGCTGTCCCGCCCGGTACGGCGGCCGGTCCCGGAACCTCGGTTCGTCGTTCGCCTCCGCACAACGAGCCAGGCGCCGCCCGCGCTGTCGGCCGAACGGGGGCGGACCGCCCGGGATCACTCGCCGTCCCCCGGAGAGCAGGACTTCGCCCGGACGCCAGGGGATCCCATTCCTCCTGCCTCAGCGGTTGCGTCCTTGGAAGTGGTGTAGCGGGTTGGACCTGATGCGGGGGTTTGCTCCGGCGTCCGGGTTGGTGCCCGCATAGGCAAACGGCCACCGGCTGATCTTCGAAGTGTCGAAGCCTCGAAGGGGATCAGCACGATGACCGCACCTGACAGTCTGCCCCTGCGCGCCCTCGCCGAGGAGAACCTCGCTGCGGCGAGTCCCGATCTGCTGCGCGCGATGGTCAAGACGTTCGCCGACGCGCTCATGTCCGCGGAGGCCGATGCGCTGTGCAACGCCGAATACGGGCAGGTCAGCGACGAACGCGTCAACCAGCGCAACGGATATCGCCCGCGCGAGTGGGACACCAGGGCCGGCACCGTCGAGCTCGCCATCCCCAAGCTCCGCAGCGGCAGCTACTTCCCGCACTGGCTGCTGGAACGACGCCGCAGGGCCGAGCAGGCCCTGATCTCGGTGGTGGCCACCGCCTACCTGCTCGGGGTCTCCACCCGCCGGGTCGAGAAACTCGCCGAGTCCCTCGGCGTCACCCAGTTGTCCAAGTCCCAGGTCAGCGCGATGTCCAAGCACCTGGACGAACAGGTGGCCGCGTTCCGCAACCGGCCCCTGGACGCCGGACCGTATGCGTTCGTCTGGGTCGACGCACTGACCCAGAAGGTCCGCGAAGACGGCCGCATCATCAACGTCCACGCACTGGTCGCGGTCGGTGTCAACGCCGACGGCCACCGCGAGATCCTCGGCCTGGACGTCGCCACCGCCGAGGACGGAGCCGGCTGGCTGGCATTCCTGCGCTCACTCATCGCCCGCGGCCTGAAAGGCGTCCAGCTCGTCGTCTCCGACGCCCACGCCGGCCTCGTCGAGCGAACCCTCCTTCGAACGCTGGCTCGCCGGGAGGCTGGAGGGTCTCGCACCCGGCATCCGCTCGGAGGCCGAGCGCTGGACCCGCGTCCTGCGCTACGGCGGTCCCCGTAGCCTTCCGCGACGGGAGGGCACGGTCTGGCTCTACCTCAACCGAGTCCGCCCGGCCCTGCTGGAATGGTCGAACCCCTACGACCACCTGCGCGAAGTGACCCGCGACGACGTCCTCACCTACATCACGACACTGCACGGGCACCAGCGCCACGACCAACTCGTCGCCCTGCGCTCGCTGTTCAACTGGGCCAAACGGAACGGGATGATCTTCCGCAACCCCACCAGTCGGATCAAGGTCGGGCAATACGAGTACGCCGTGCTGCAACCGCTGGTCCCCGCGCAGGTCGACCGCTCCGTCGCGGCGGCCGCCACCCCGGCGACTCGGCTCATCCTCGCCCTCGCGGCGGTCCACGCCGCCCGGGTCGCCCAGATCGCCGACCTCATGCTCGACGACCTCGACCTCGGCACCGCCGGCTCACCATCGCCGGACGCGCCCGCCCACTCGACGACCTCACCTTGCAGCTGCTGCTGGACTGGCTGGAGCACCGGCGCCGCCGGTGGCCGACCACCGCGAACCTCCACCTGCTGATCAACAACCAGACCGCCAACACGACGAGCCGGGCCAGCAATCACTGGATCAGCGCTCCGATGCGGGGACAGGAAGCGACCCTGGAGAGACTCCGCGTCGACCGGCAACTCGAAGAGGCCATGGTCAGAGGCCCTGACTCGCTCCACCTTGCCGAGGTCTTCGGGCTCGACGAGAAGACCGCGATGCGCTACGCGGACTCCGCACGGGCGTTGCTGGAACAGGCCGCCGAACAAACTCCCGAGAACTGACAGTGACCTTCTGTCATTCTGCTGGCCATGTCCGCACGAAATCGAGGGCTGCCCCGGCATCGTGCCTGGCCCCTGACCACCACCGACATCAACGAGTGTCTCGGCTCTTACACGGCCCGTGTCAGGGACCTGCGGTTCCTCACCGGGCATGACAGCGGGACCATCGTCCTGGGAGCAGCGTGGGTCGCTCCGAACCCCCGCAACTACGGCCGTGGCATCCACCCGGACACGGTCGGCTTCCGCGTTGACGTCCACCCCGTCGATGCCACTGAACGTGCAGCCACCCGCGCTGTTCTACGGGCGCAGGCCCTCCCGCAACTCCACGAATGGATCACGCAGGCGATCGCCGCCGACGAGACCTGGCAACTGACTGACCACCAGCACTACTGGCGACTGACCGACGGCCACCTCATACACCGCGACGAGGCGTGAAACCGATTCCGGACGACAGGAACACCCCACATCAGCGAGGTCACACACGCGGGTTCACAACGAACCCAAGGGGCCACACCCGGGAATCAGGACACCAGACCCTCGGGTTCCCAACGAGGAACTTTCAGTTCCCCTGAACCCACGGGCCTCAGCGGCCTCGGGGAACATCGGTACAGCGGTTGGCGCTGAGAACGATCATGGTCAGGGTGTGGGTGCGCTGACCCGGTTCTCCTACTCGCGGCGGGCCTTGCGCTGGGCCGGGACCGCGGGGACGCCCTGGCCGCCGTCGAGCGGCCGGCGGCGGGCGAGGAGCTGGCGGTGTACGGCGGGGACGGCGCTGACGCGCAGGGTGTAGCCCTGGCCGCGTCGTACGGTCGTTTTCTGGTCGAGCGCGGCGCGCTGGGCGGGCTCCACCTCGGTGGTGCGGAGGTAGTCGGCGGCGACCTTGCCCGGCATGTCGAGGGTGACCGGCAGCTCCGGCGCCGGAACGTCTTCGGCGGCCGCGTTGTGGTCGGGCATGTGGTCGGCGACGGCTGTGCGGATCGCGCCGCGGCTGACACGGTGGTCGCGGGCGAGGGCGGCGATCGAGCGGCCTTCCAGGTACGCGGTGCGTACGTCGGGGGTCTTCGCGGCCGCCACGGCGGGGCGGCGCCCGCCCTTGTCGCCCTTGGCCTCGGCGGCGCGCAGTCCGTAGTAGGTCGGCTCGCGCTGGAGGTCGCGTTGGAGTTCGCCGGCGGCGGCGAGGGTCTGCACCATGAACTTCACGGTGGACAACAGCTCGCCGCTGCGGGGTGGCGGGCGGTGAGGTCCATGGCGGGGAACGCGCCGTCGTGGATGCGCAGGGCGAGGCGGTCACGACGGAGGACGTCGAGCACGTCGAGGATGTGCTGGTTGCCGCGCACGAGGCGGAACATCGCGGAGATGTGCACGGTGTCGCCCGGCCGCGAGTAGGTGAGCAGTTCGCCGAACTTCGGCCGCTGGAGAGGGTGGAGGCGGCCGGAGGTGCCCGGGTCTTCCTCGAAGACGACCGGGTCCTCGATTCCGGCCTCCTCCAGGACGAGGTCCTGCGGGGCGGTGGACTGCTGGTCGGTCGAGACCCGCTTGTAGACCAGGTTCGCCACCGTGGGGCCCCTTCCGTACGGAGGATCGGACCCTGTCTGTCGTCAAACCCTGTCAGCAATCACCATCGGATCCGATTGGATTCGCGCCGCCGTGAACCCCCTGATTGCACGGGTTCATCGGACGCGCCGCCTGCCTGTCGTCAAACGATCGCTTGACGGCAGGTGAGGTCCATGAGGTGTGGTGGGGTGGTTAGAGGCCGGCGCGCCCGTGACTGAAGTAGCCGCGGAAGGAGATATCGGACTTCGGTAGGTAGCGCTCACTGACGAGGTGGCGGCGGATGCCGGTGGCCATCGAGGACTCGCCAGCTGTCCAGGCGTAGAAGGGGCCGTCGGGAAGCCGTGCCTGCTTCACCGCGTCCAGGGCGAGGGCACCGGGTTTCGCATCGGTGTCGGTGCGGGGAAGCCAGTGGACGATGCTGCCCGGCGGTGCCGTGACGTGGCTGCGGATGTCCTCGGGTGACGGGACTTCCAGGAAGACCTCGGCGGGCAGAGTCGCTGTGGACTGCTCCAGGATGGCGAGGATCGCCGGCAGGGCGCTCTCGTCACCGACCAGGAGCTGCCAGGCGGCGCCGGGGGCGGGCGCGTAGCTGTGTCCCTCGTCGAGGAACGCGACCCTGGTGCCGGGCTCGGCGGCCCGCGCCCATCGGGTGCCCGGGCCGGCCGCGCCGGTGCTGTCGGCAGCGTGGAGCGAGATCTCGATGTCGAACTCCGACGCCTCGGGCCGAAAGCGCCGGATCGAGTAGGTCCTCACCCGCGGACGCTGCTTGCCGCCCTGGAGCGTGAGCTGGAGAATCCACCGCTCGCTGCTGGGCAGGAACACCTTCTTGGCGTCGTCGTCGGGGTCGGCGAAGAACAGACGTCCGGCCTGGTCGAAGCCCGACCGCTGAAGGTGCTGGACATCCTCGCCGCCCAGTGTGACGGTCATGAAGTGCGCACTGGGCTGCTCGCTTCCCCGCACGGTCAACGACAGCATCCGCCGCTTGCGCGGGCGCTGGATCCGGGAGGCCACCGCTACCTCCCCCGGGGACGGGACTTGAGCTTCATCGTGGTCATGCGACCACTGTCGGCGCAGCGCATCGTGCAAGACCACCGGTAAACTGACGCCTGATGCCGACAACCCGCCAACCTTCACCGACGCCCGCCGATGCAGACGATGAGATCCTGCAAGGCGGTGCCTGGCTGCCGCACGGCTTCCGGCTCGACCCCCACAGCCACGTCCAGGGCCAGCTGGTTTACGCCGCCGCCGGCGCCCTGGCAACGGCGACGGAGCGCGGCACCTGGGTCGCCCCGGCGGACCGGATCACCTGGACGCCCCCGCGCTTTGCCCACTCTCACCGCTTCTACGGCCAGACCGACGTACGGCTGGTGTCCGTACCGCTCGACCTGTGCGCCGAGCTCATCGATCACCCCAGCGTCTTCGCGGTGAGCCCGCTGCTGCGCGAGGCCCTTCTGGCGCTCACCGACGAACCGGAACGGCGGGCCGGCGCCCACCGGCGCCTGCTCGCCGTCATCGTGGACGAGCTGGCCGACGCTGCCGAGACCTCCGTTCACCTTCCCGAAGCCAGTGACGACCGGCTCCGCGCCGCCACCGACCTGCTGCGCGCGGACCCCGCCCGGCCTTCCACCCTGGCCGAGCTGGGCCGGGCGGTGGGAGCCGGCGAGCGCACGCTCAGCCGCCTGTTTCACACCGAGCTGAGCATGAGCTTCCACCGCTGGCGGACCACCCTGCGCATCCACCACGCTCTGGCGCACCTGACCGATGGGATGACGGTGACGGAGACCGCGGTCGCATGCGGCTGGTCCAACCCGTCCACTTTCATCGACGCCTTCACCGAGGTCGTCGGTCAGACGCCCGGCCGTTACCAGGCTGGTCTCCGCATTCACGGACGCTAGCCGCTCAGCCGTCCTGGCGGATGTGTGCTGATCGAGCGTGCAGTGAGCGCGGCCCGAATCGGCTTGGCGGGTTTCCGGTATCGAGTGTCGACTTACCAGCGGTTTGCGGCCCGTCGGGTCTTTCACAGTGGACGCGAGCGGGCGCCGGCCTCCGACCTCATGGCTGGCGCCGCGATGTACGCGTTCGGCGCGTACCGACCACCGTACGGATCATGAAGGGCCTGAACGCATGACTGAGACACGCGACGACACGGCCGTTGTCATCATCGGGGCCGGCGTCGCCGGTCTGACCCTCGGCAACTTCCTGCCGGGCAACGGCGTCGGCTGCATCGTGCTGGAGAAGCACCCTCGCGCCTACGTCGAGAAGCGCCAGCGCGCCGGAACGATCGACACCTTCGGGGTGCGCCTGTTCCGTGACTGGGACCTGGAGGAAGTCCTGGCGGGCGACCCGATCCCGCACAGCGAGGGCGGCTTCTACATCGCCGGCCACGCGATGCCGATCGACGTGGACGAGGACAACAACGAGAGCCTGTAGTGCCCGCAGCAGGTCCTGGTGCGCAACCTCACCGAGGTCTTCCTCCCAGAAGGCGGTGACCTGCGCTACGAAGCCGCGGACGTCGCCCTGGAGAACCTCGCCCAGGGCCACCCCGTGGTGCGCTACCGGGACGCTCCGAGTCTCGACGGAGTCGAAACGGGCGCGTAGCTGCAACCGCATCCGGTAGGGGCGCCGTACCGACCATCCGGTGTGGCGCGCGGAGGCGCGGGCTGTCGTGAGCGGGACGGTGCCGGGTCCTCTCGAAGAGCGGGGTGTCCGTCCTGTCAGACTAGGTGGCCATCGGGCTCGATGGGCCGTCGTGTGAGCTAGGAATCGTGTTGAGATCTGCCGTGTCGGTGGCGTGTGCCGTCGTTCTGCTCACTGCGTGCGCTGCGCAGGGGCAATCCCCCCGTCACGCCGCCGGCGCCCGGGAACCGTCCCCGGCGCGTTCGACTCCGGCCAGGTGCGAGGCCGATGGGTATGTCTGGCAGTCCGTTGTGCACCGAACCGTTTTGGTGGGGCTCTCGGACACAGAGGAGATCGAGGTTCCGGCACACGGCTCGGCACGTTCCCCCGAGCCGAGGTTGATCCGCCCGATGTCGGCTCGCCTTTCTGCCGCGGCCGTCGCGGCCGGGGTGCGCCCCGCCGACGTCCTGGCATCGCTGGAAGACAAGATCGCGGTTGGTGTGGAGCCGATCGGCACGCACCTGACGCTTCCAGGGACGGGCACACGCGTCACGTCGAGGATGACCAACGACACGGACGCCCCGCTTCGCGGCCGGTTCGTGGAGGCGGTGGGAATCACGCTCGAGACGGGCGAGTTCACTGCCACCTGCGCGGGCGGCACGGTCCGCGGGACGGTGACGACCTGGGACAAGGGCCGCACCCATGAAAGCCTCCAGTGCGGGCTCAAGCAACCTCTGGGGGAATTCGGGCAGGAAGTAGAGCGCAGGGCCTGCACCGACCGGAAGCCGTCGGCTTGAGACCGACCGGCAAGTGGATCACTTGAGGCGTCGGGTGGTGGGGCGGCTGTTGCTGCGGTAGCGGCTCGTTGAGTGTCGGATGAGCATGCGGAGCGTGACGAATGCAGCGGCGAGGCAGGGGTGGAAGTCCACGGCGCTGCCGTCCTTCTCGGTGCAGCGCCGCAGCTTTCCGTGGCCGTTCATCCACGAGCGCGGACCGCTCGACCACCCACCGTTTGCCGGCCTGGATCGGTGCGGGCACGTCCTTGCGGGCGATCTTGCCGGTGAAGCCGAACTCGTCCGGCGGGGCACGGGTCTTGGCGCGGTCACAGCCGCGGTCGAGGTTGATGTCCGCTTGCTCAGGGAGTGCTCCTGCCTGGGCTTTCGTGGCTTCGAGGGTGGCGCCGAGGAGTGGTGAGTCGTGCCGGTTGGCGCCTGCGGAGACGATCCCCAGCGGGACCCCGGCTGCGTCAGAGGCCACCGATCGCTTCAGTCCCGGTTTGCCCCGATCGGCTGGGGAGCGTCCGGCTTTCCCGCCTGCCGAGACAGCTTTCGTGATGCAGCCGTCCACGGAGATCTCGGCCGGTGAGAGGCCGATCATCTGGTCGTACGCCTGCAGCGCCAGGGCGTGGACCTGCTTTGATATGCCCATCTGCGACCAGAGTGTGACGCGGCGTCGGATGGCGCGGTCGGAGCAGCCCGGAGCGGCGATGCGTTCGTATCCGGTGCCGTGGATCAGGGCCTGCACGATGTGCTCGATGACGATCCGGTCCGGGACCCGGCGTGGGTGAGCGCCCAACGGGTGGGCGCATGGTCATCGCGCGCGGGCAGCAGGGCGGCGAACTGGTCCCACAGGGGTTCGAGCAGCAGCAGGCATGGGCCCTGCGGTGATCACTGAGCGTAGAGAACTCCGTGATCACTCAGGCCCGTGCCTGTCTCGTAGCCACCAGCCACCAGCCGCCAGGCAGCCCACCGTTCGCCGGTCGGTCTTGGCTTGTTCTTCAACCTCCACTCGGTGTCAGCGAAGGCTGATCATTGCCGTCAAGGGCTGATGGCCAGTACGTTCGTTTCGCCGAGGGTCGGGGCGTGTGGGGGGCTGATGCTGGACACGTTGGTGACGACGGCTACGGGGGCTCTTTCCGCCACGGTAGGTGTGTTGGTCGGAGGTATCGTCACGCGCCGCGCCCAGGACCGGCAGTGGCTACGGGACCGGCAGCTTGCGGCCTACGACGAATTGTTCACTCACTACGCCAGGTTCACGATGGAACTCAGGCGGGCGCACAGTGACAGGCGTGGCTGGGATTACGACTGGGGCGAGTGGAGCGCGGCGTTGATGCGCGTGAGCCTGGTCGCTCCTACGGAAGTCGCGAACGAGATCGATCGTTTCGGGAGCGCCATCAATTCCTTCCTGGACCAAGTGGCGCGGGCGCGTGACCCGCTGCGTGACCCGGTGAGTCCGGAGGAGTTCGAGCAAGCCAGACAGGCACCCGCCCAGGCGCAGGTGAAGCTGGTCAATGCCATACGCAGGTCGTTGAGTAATGATGAAAATGGACTGCCCTTCGGGATCGGCGGGTGAGAGTCCGACACGCGGGCTTTCGTTGAGCCTGCTCCAACTCCGAGGGAACAGGGTAGTCCGACCTAAGTGTTCTGTCCGGGGAGGTTGTGGACGGGTGATGCAGGTCTCGGTTGAGGGATCTTGAAATGGGTGAGGGCCTTCTGGCCTGGTGTGGATTGCGACATCTGCACCGGCGACCAGAAAGGCCCTCGTGCCACACCGTAATGCACCCCTGACCGAGACCGGACGGCTGCGCCTGGCCCGCTGCGTCGTCGAGGACGGCTGGCCGCTGCGCCGGGCCGCCGAACGCTTCCAGTTCTCGCCCACCACCGCCCAGCGCTGGGCCGACCGCTACCGCGCCCTGGGCGAGGCCGGCATGACCGACCGCTCCTCACGCCCGCACCACAGCCCGCGCCGGACCCCGACCCGCACCGAACGCCGAATCATCAAGGTCCGCCTCGCCCGCCGCTGGGGACCAGCCCGCATCGCACACCTGTTGAACCTGGTGCCCTCCACCGTGCACCGCGTGCTGACTCGATTCGGACTGGCCCGCCTGACGCATCTGGACCGCGCCACAGGCCACCCGATCCGCCGCTACGAACGCGACAAGCCCGGCGAGCTGGTCCACGTCGACATCAAGAAGCTCTGCAACATCCCCGACGGCGGCGGCCACAAGATGCTGGGCCGTCCAGCGGGTCGCAAGAACAAGTCCGGCACCGGCTACAGCTACCTGCACACCGCCGTCGACGACCATTCCCGCCTCGCCTACAGCGAGATCCTCACCGACGAGAAGAAGGAGACCGCCACCGCGTTCTGGGCCCGCGCCCAGGCGTTCTTCACCGCTGCCGGTGTCACCGTGGAGCGGGTCCTGACCGACAACGGATCCTGCTACCGCTCCCGCGCCTGGCGCGAGGCCCTGGCAGCGGCCGGGATCGCCCACAAGCGAACCCGGCCCTACCGGCCTCAGACCAACGGCAAGGTCGAACGCTTCAACCGCACCCTGCTCGAGGAGTGGGCCTACGCACAGCCCTACCGCTCAGAGACCGAACGACGAGCCGCGTTCCCCGCCTGGCTGCACACCCACAATCACCACCGCGGACACACCGCGCTCGCAGGCAAGCCACCCGCCAGCCGCGTCCCCAACCTCACCGGGCAATACACCTAAGACCGTGTCCTCCAGGGTGAGGCGCACGAGTCGTTTGTAGCAGCAGAGTGCTGCGGTGAGTCCGAGAAAGGCCAGGTAGTTGCCGGGATTTCGTTCGTAGCGGAGTTCAAGCGGGACGCGGTGGAGCTGGTCCGGTCGTCCGGGCGGACCGTGACCGAGGTCGCCCACGAGCTCGGCGTCGGTGCCGAGGGCCTGCGCGGCTGGGTCAAGCAGGTGAAAGCCGGCCGGGGCGAGGGGCCCGCCGGTGCGCTGACCGGCGATGAGCGGGAAGAGCTGCGCCGCGTCCGCCGTGAGATCGGCACCACCGTTTGGGAGAGCGGCGAGGCTGCCCGCGCCGACGTCTTCCGCTTCATCGAGGTCGAGTACAACCGCACCAGGCCCCGCGGGCATCCCGAGTTCGGGTACCTCACTCCGCTCGAAACCCGAGCCAGGCTGCAGGAAGACTTTACCCCCGCAGCGTAGGCACCCGCTGTCCAAGATCAGAGGGAACTTTACCGGGTGAAGGTGCCCGCCGAGCCGCCCATGCAGTTGGAGGCGGAGAACGTCGCTCTACGCGCCGCTCAAGACCCGTATGGCCGAAGGACTCAGCGCGCAGGACTACTTCGAGATCCGCGACGGTCGTCCGTGATCTGCAGGCCCTGCTTGTGAACTGGGCCGGTGCCTGCCTCATCTGCCACCGTGACGTATCCACCGTCACACCGTCGCTGACCGGGCACGGTTAGGCCTGCGCCGGCCTTGTGGTGCGATAGAGACTGGCGAAGGCCGTGTGGGTGCGCCAGCCGAGGGACTCGTACAGTGCGCGGCCCTGGGCCGTCGAGCCGAGGACGGCGCGGGTGGCGCCCGAGGCCAGAGCCTGCTGCTGGAGCGCCCGCATGACGACGGAGCCGAGGCCACGACGCCGGTGGGCCGGGGCGGTGAGGATCTGGTCCGCCACCGCCACCTTCCCCACCACGCTCATCTGCCCGCGCGCGGCAAGCGCTCCATCGGGAGCCGCGATCAAAACGCGGACGACGTCGCCCCGAGTCCAGCTGCGCAGCGTGTAGTCGGGCGGGAGCGTACCGAGCGTGACCGGCGTCAGCTCGAGGGACATCAGGAATGCCGCCCCGTTGGACACCCACTCCGGTCCTAGCCACGTGCCGACCTGCGCCTCCGGCGAATCGCACGGCTCAGGCAGAAAGATCTTGAGCCACCAGCCTTCCCCTCGCGCCTGCGCGGCGGCCTCGCGCACGCGTGCCTCGTTCGCGTCGACGACCACATGCCGCGCCACCTGCGCGGGCTGCCCTACGTCGATGGTCCAGCCCCACGGTCGGGCCACGGGATCGGACGCCCCTCTCGAGACCACCCAGCCGGACACCCAGTCCTTCACGACGGGCGCATATGTAAGTGATGAACCGAGCATGCAGCTATTACACCACTGGGCTGCGGCAAGCGCCAGACCCGGCCGGAACCGGCCTCGGCGGGCCGGTGGAGCGGGCACGATGCCGGGGTCCCGTACGCCCGGCGGAGTCCTGCGCTTTCCATCATGACCACGCGAGCGGCTTTTCACTGTCAGGGCGGCGTCAGGGTTTGCCGTGGAGCGAGATCGCGGCCTGACCTGTGGGCATAGCCTCATGGCCGGACGCGGGCCGTGCCCGGGTCGCCTGTCCACCGCGCTCCAGGAAGAACAGCAGCCATGTGTCTCTACGTGTACGACGAAGACCCCGAGCCCGCCGAAACGGACCCGGCTGGGCTTCTCTTCGCCCCCGCCCAGTCGGGTTCCGGCGGCTGCGCGCCCCGCTGCTTCCCAGCGGACCGGGCGGACGCCGATGGGGCGGTGCACGGCTACGGCCAGCAGGCCGCAGTCGGCGGCCTGGAGTTGCCGAAATCCCTCAGTCGTACATGATGCTGTTCCGGCCGGCGGATCTCCGCTACGCACCGATGCCTTTGCGGCCGACGAAGCTCCCGGGATTCATACGGTGCCCCAACCTTGCGCTTTCGCGAAGCAGGCTGTCCGAGGGCTGCGGCGGGCGGAGGACACAAGATCAACCTGCCTGACCGGAGTGAGCACCCGGCCGGCATCGACGCTGCTCGGCGGCTTCTCTGAAGTGTCACTTGGCGAGAGCAGCGCGGCGTCCGCGACGATCTGTTGTTCGTGCGGGAGAGGGTAGGCGGACTCCTTCACGTAGCGGCGGGCATCGCGGTAGATGTGGTCGCGTGAGGTGAGGTCGACCTTTGCTTCGCCGTGGACGGTGGTCGTGACTTCCCTGATGTGCCGGGCCCGGTTGTCGGTGAGGTGCCGCTGGTGGCGGAGTTGCCGAAGGCACGGTCGCCGGCCATGGTCGCGGCGTACTTCCCGCTGTCGGGTCGTCGATCCAGAAGGACTGGTTCGGTTCGTGCGGGTTCCAGTGGCGTACGAGTCCGGCGGCGTCGGGCGCTTTGACGGTCAGGCAGCCCCCGGGCGTCGAGGTGATCTGTCCTGTTTCAACCAACCGAGTCGCCGTCCGATTCGTCTCAACGAACCCAGTCGACGCAGGTCGTCGGGACGGAGTTCCGGCCCCGGCCCGCGAGCGACTGTCTCAGCGAAGTTGGTCGCACCTGGTCTGATGCTCGGCGTCGGCTGACTTCGTTGAGACAGGACATGATCCTCGGGTTGCCGGCCGAGGACTGGCGCCGGTGACTGGCGGCCGGTGACGGGGAGCCGTTGACCGGAAAACGCGAAGGGGAAAACGCGGACCGGACCGCAAACGCGTTCGGGACCGGCGAGCCTGTCGCCGGTCCCGTGCGTTGTGCGGCTCGTGGCTGCCGTAGTACGCCGAGGTCCTCAGTTCTTGCCGGGGCCCTGGGCTGACCGCCGGGCTCCGCTTGGGGCACTCGGCAGTCCGCGCCGGTTTTTCCAGCTCCACCCCTTGCCTGCTGTCAGCGGGTGATGGCGGCGCCGAAGTTGGCGTCGTCTGCGGGGGTGTGGAGGCTGCCGGGGGTGAAGTTGGCGATGTTGCCGGTGATGGGGCCGTTCTTCGAGCCGCGCAGGACCCAGGCGGCGCCGGAGTCGGTCTGCGGGGCGTCCTCGTAGGGGGCGGCGGCGATCAGGTCCGCGCGGTTGTTGGCGTTGACATCGGCGAGCAGGACCTGCTGACCGAAGTGGTCGCCGGTCTCCGAGGCCCCGGGCACACCGGTGGTGGACTGCGAGAACGCCAGTGCCCCGCTGCCCGTGGGGCCCTTGGGCCCGCCCTTGAGGAAGACCACGCTGCCCGCGCTGTGCGTGCTGCCGATGGCCTCTCCCGGCACGCCCACCGCGAGGTCCGGGTAGCCGTCGCCGGTGACGTCGCCTGCGGCCAGCGACCGGCCGAACTGGTCCCCGGCCTCGTCGGCACCCGGTACGCCGGGCGTGTTCTGCGTGATCGTCGTCCGGCGCTTGGAGAGGCCGGAGGCCGTACCGTAGTGGATTTCCACGGTGCCGGCCCGGGTGTCCGCGGTTCCGCTGCCGAAGGTGAGCGTCGCGTAGTCGCCGTGACCGTCGCGGTCGAAGTCGGCGATCACACCACCCGAGGACGGGGCCGTCGTCCCGGGGACGCGGGTGACCGATCCGTCCTTGCCGCCCTTCCACAGGCGGCTGCCGTAGAGGGTGTCCTCGGCGCCGTGGGTGGTGATGATGTCGTCGGCTCCGTCGCCCGTCACATCGCCCACGATGAACTCGTAGCGAGCTTGCCTGTGCTCCTCGGTGGGCGCGTCCTCGAAGGGGACGACCGTGCGGCCGGCGGAGACGCCCGCGCGGGTGATCGGGCCGAACTCCACGCCCACCAGGCCGGTGCCGAGCACCAGGTCGTCGTGGCCGTCGCCGTTGATGTCACCGGCGGCCAGTGGGCCGCTGTGCGCGGGCAGGGACAGTGCCACGGAGCCCTTGAGTCCGGTCGGCGAGCCCCACAGCGCGATCGTGGGCCCGTTGTCGGAACGGACGACGAGGTCGGTGTAGCCGTCGCTGTCGAAGTCGCCGACCGCGGTGGTGCGGCCGAAGGCGTCGTAGCTCTCCAGGGCCCCGGGGACGCCCGCTGTCGCACGGCTGATCATCTGCGCGCGCGAGGTCTGGACGCCGGCCCGGGACCCGTACAGGACGGTCAGGTAGCCCGCGTCGTCCTTGCCTCCCACGGTGGCGCCCGGCGCCGCGATGGCCAGGTCGGCGTAACCGTCGGCGTTGAAGTCCGTGACCGATTCGGGCTCGCGAGTGGTTCCGGCCGCGCCCGCGGTGAACGTGGGGCCGATCACGAGGGAGGCGACGGCAACGGCGAGGGGGAGGAAGCGGCGCACGGAGTGTCTCCAGGGAGCACTAGGGGAAAACAGGAACGGGCACCTGTATGACGCGCGAAGCACTCACATGGTTGTGGCGCACCGTATGCACCGTTGCGGCTCGCCGATCCTGGCCGGCGGCGAAACTCGGCTTTCCGCGCCCGGGCCGGTGCGCGCTTGGCTCCAGGGGGCCTGCGGCGTACCCGGCGGGGTACGCCGGCAGGTCGCGCGGCCGCGGCGAGCGCAGGGGGTTGCAAGGAGCGGCGTGGCCGGGGCCGGTGGGGGCTGAGCGAGGCATACACAGCGGGTGCTCCGCCGGCCGCGGGCGCGTCCTGGCGTGCTTTCGGCGGCTGGCTCGAAGGAGCCGAGCAGCTCGCCGCATCAGCTCCTACACCAGGACCGCGCATCCCTGTCGGTCCGGTTGCTTCAGCACAGGCAGGGCGGGGTCGATGTCGTTCCAGGGCAGGTCGGGCTTCTCCAGCGACGGCATCCCCGGTGAGCCGGTCCGGGAGGTGACCGGGCCGGTTGCTCCGCAGGTCGATCTGCCTCAGGAGAGGAAGGCGGGCCAGGGGGTCGGGGAGCTCGGCGACGGCGTTCTCCCGTAGGTCCAGGTGGCGCAGTTCGCGGAGTTCGGCGGTCGACGGCGGGAGGTGCTCGATGGCGTTGCCGCGCAGCCACAGCTCGCGCACGTGTCGGAGTTCGCCGATCGAGTCCGGCAACGAGGACCGTGGGGGAGCCGTTGACCTGGGCGAGGTGGAACGCGGGGTGCCCGCCGACCCACCGCAGCTTCGCCGCGGTGGGTGTGAAGCCGGCCCGCACGAAGGACGCGACCCGCTCGCGCGTCCGGTACCGCAGCAGCTGCCTGGCCAGTCCGGCACCGTCGGAGACCGCCGTCACGTCGGCGGTGAGCATCGCCACCAGCCGCTCGGTGCGCCCCGACTCGGCCGCGGCGAGGAACTCCTCGAGGATCCGGCGCGCGGCCGCGGCATCGACCTAGAGGTCCACGGTGCTCGGCGGCGACCCGGCGTCGGGCGCGCTGCCGACGAGGGCGACTTTGTCCCCGGGATCACTCCGGACGACCTGGCCCGCTACATCATGGTCGTCTCCGAGGGCCTGGCCGTGCACGCCGCGGCCGGCTCCACCGCGGAGGACCTCGCCCGCGTCGTCGACATCGCCCTACGCGCCCTGCCAGAACAAGACACCCGGCGAACCTGCGGCGGATGATCGGCCCCATGAACCCGCCGCTGAGCCTCGGCCGGCGACTCGACCAGGCCCGCGAGAGCGGCTTCATGGACCGCCGCGCCCGCGAACTGGACCTGTTCCGCTCAGCCCTGGAGGGCACGCCGGAATCCTTCGCCATGCTGTTCGTTCACGGTCCCGGGGCATAGGCAAGTTCGGGCTCGCGGTAGCTGCGGAGGGCGGGGACGAGGTCTGGATGAGTTGGAAACGCAGTACGGTGCGCCGATACGGCGGGCGAGTTGGAGGGATTCACGGGCGGCAGCCGCGGCGAGTTCGGGTTCTTTGAAGTTGAGGCGACTTTCGGCTTGTTGTTCCCCTATGCGGCTCACATGTCTGTCGGGGGTTTACACGGCAGGTCTTGATCGACCCAGACAAGTTTGCCGCCGGGCGCGGACCGGAAGCCCCACCTGCGGGACAGGCGAGCAACCATGAACAGGCCCCGGCCGTTTTCGTCGACGGTGCGAGCGTGGCGCAGGCGTGGGTGGCAGCCTCCACTGTCGAAGACTTCACAGGTCAGGACTTGGTGCTGGATGAGTCGCAGACGGATGGGGCCCGCGCCGTGGCGGATGGCGTTGGTGACTAGCTCGCTGACGATCAGTTCTGTGTTTGGCACGAGATGATCCAGGCCCCATTCGCTGAGCTTGCGGGCGGCGATGTGCCGGGCAGTGCGCACGGCGGTCGGCTCGGTGGGGAGGTCCCAGGAGGCAATCTGGGTCGCATTGAGTGTGCGGGTCCGGACGAGCAGCAAGGTGACATCGTCCGATGGTGTCTGAGTCGGCAAGGCTTCGATCACGGCAGAGCACAGGTCTTCCAGGGGCCTGCCGGCCCGCGTGAGGGCGGAGCCCAGGCGGTGGATGCCGACGTCGATGTCGTCGTCACGGGACTCGACCAAGCCGTCGGTGTAGAGCGCGAGCAGACTTCCCTCGAGCAGCTCTACTTCAACGGCTCCGAAGGGAACAAGCCCGAGGCCCAGGCCGAGCGGGGCTCCGGTGGGCAGGTCGGGAAAGGAGATCCGGCCCTTTGGGTCGATGATTGCGGGTGGGAGGTGCCCGGCTCGTGCCATGGTGCACTTTCGGGTGACTGGGTCGTAGACGGCGTACAGACAGGTGGCACCGACCACCGCGGGTGTCTCCTGTGTAGCGTCGGCGTCTTCCTCGGTCAGCCTGCGGACGGTGTCATCGAGGTGAGCGAGCAGTTCATCCGGGGGCAGTTCCAGGTCGGCGAGGGTGTGGACGGCGGTGCGGAGTCGGCCCATGGTTGCGGCGGCGTTGATGCCGTGTCCGACCACATCGCCGACGACGAGGGCTACCCGGGCGCCGGACAGTGGGATCACGTCGAACCAGTCGCCCCCGACGCCGGCGTCCATGTCGGCCGGCAGGTAGCGCGAGGCCGCCTCCACCGCGACTCCGCCCCTCAACCGGTGGGGCAGCAGGTTGCGTTGGAGTGTCAGGGCTGCGGTGCGTTCGCGAGCATACTGGCGGGCATTGTCCAATGACAGTGCGGCCCGGCTGACCAGTTCTTCGGCCAGGAGCAGGTCGCCTTCCTGAAACGGGACCAGGTTCTTGGTACGTGCGAATACCGCCACGCCCAGCACCGAGCGTCGCGCGCGGATGGGCACGACCATCAAAGAGTGCACCCCGTTCTCACGGATCTCTGCCCGACTCGCATCGTGGTCGATCCACGTCCCAGGCGAGGTGTCCAGCACCGGCTCCAGGTGAGACCTGCCGGTGCCCAGGACTGTTGCGAGCGGTGAAGTCGGTGAAACCAGGACGGGCTCGCCACGCATCCACGGCGACTTAGGGATACCGGGATGAACCGAGGCCAAACCGACACGGCGCAATATGGAGGGGCGACCGCTTGTGGAGTCGCTACGACGAGCGGACTCTTCTCCGAAAGGAACCGAATCTGCGAGGTCGACGACTGCGTGGTCGGCCAGTAGAGGCACGGCAACGTCGGCCAGTTCCTGCCCGGTCTGCATGAGGTCCAAGGTGTTGCCGATGCGTGTGCCGGCCTCGTTGAGGACGGCGCGGCGCTCGCAAACGTTCTGGGTGTCAGTGACGTCCACGATCACGGAGCACACTTCCGCCGCCTGGCCGTCTGCGTTCTGGAGACAGAAGAGGGACACGGAGTATGCGTGCTCGCGGCGTGGATTCTCCGCCGGCCACGTCCGGTACTCGTGGATCACGGTGGTGCCGGTTTCCAGCACCTGCCGCATGACTGCATCGAGTGCCTGGGTCTCGAAGCCGGGCATGGAACCGGTGAGTCGATGTCCGAGCCGACGGTCACGGGGAATGCCATCGTGGCGCTCCATGACGTCGTTCACCCAGGTACAACGTAGCTGCGGGTCATGAACGATGATGCCGATCGGTGCGCGAATGAGCAGCGACTGCCGCATCGGTCCGTTCGCCATCCCCGAGGAGACCGCGTCCATGTCGGTCAGGAATACCAGCCACCGGAGGGTGGCGCCCGGCCCCCGAAGCAGCGAGAGACGCACGCTGAGGTTGAGTGACCGGCCGTCGCGGTGGGGGACCGCCGCGGTACCGGACCAGCCACCCCGGGCACGGCATTGTTCGCCGAACGCCGACACTCCCAGCGCTTCCTCGACGGATGGCAGCACGCGCGCGGCGGACCGGCCCAGCACCTCCTTGGCGCAGTACCCGACAAGTCGTTGCGCGGCTGGCGTCCACCCGACCACCAACCCTTGGTTGTCGATCATCGCCATTGCGGCGTCGGTGATCTCGCAGGGCCTCAGCGGCTCAACGACTGCGGTTTCGCCAGTAGTTGTCATCGCAGCTTGTCCCATCATATGCACGATGCGGGAAAGGTGGAGTCTCGTGAGTTCCAGAGAACCAGCCGCAGAGGCGTGTGGGGGCGGTCATGGAGGCCTCCCTGGGTCCTGGCCTGCTGGTACAGGTACTGCCAGGCCCCCCATGCTTGTCGCGGTATGTACTGACCCTGGATTTCGGCAGAGCGGATTCGACTATGCGACGACGGGCGACACTCGCGAACTGCAAAAAAATTTCACAGCCTGGCACAGTGAATAATGTATGAGATTCCCCGGGAACTTCCACAGACCCGATTCCTCGACATGTGCAGGCCATGCCGCGACCGTGAAAGCTTCAGCATAGATATGTGTCGACATCAAAAGGAGCGGCAGTCGATGGCACCCCATATGCCGATTCGGCCACCGCTTCGAGGGCTCATCTTATTGAGCCCCCAAACCGGTCTTCGTGAGCCTTTCCGAATCGGGCGTCGAGGGTTAGCCTCGACATATGGACAAGGCGTCGGCCCGTTCGGAATGCAACAAGAAGCTCGGCGATTTTGGAAGAATTCTCCCACGGCACCAGACACTGCCGGCATACCTTGCCGAGCGAGGTCGCCTGGACTACGAGACTCTCGCCTTTCCTGCGACCCGGACCAGTGATTGTTCGTGAGCACACCCGAACCCGGCTCATCCTCTTCCGTAGCCTTGCGCAACCTTGCCAACCGGATGGGCGCCGACGCGGATTCGAAGTCGCCTCCGCTTCCTGGCCCCTGGAGGAAGGCTCCGGGGGCTTGCCGAGCAGCGGGCATCACATGGTTACCCGGCCGTGTCAGGATTTCAGAGCGTCTCCCAGCATGCTGCGGGAGGTGATTCCGAGCTTCGGGTAGATCTGGTAGAGATGGGCACTGACAGTCCGGTGGGAGAGGAACATGCGCTCCGCAACCTGTTTATTTGTCAGTCCCGAGGCCACCAGCCGGGCTATCTCCAGCTCCTGGGTTGTGAGGGTATGAGCCCTTGGCGTTCCGTCGTGCCGCCTGCCGAGGCCGGCGGCACGCAGTTCCGCCTCAGTTCGTTCCACCCAGGGCTGAGCTTTGAGTTGCTCGAAAGTGGTCAGCGCTGCGCCCAGCGGTTTCCTGGATTGCGCGGTTGCTTTGATGCGTCTCAACCGCTCGCCGTAGGCCAATTGCACGCGGGCGAAATCGAACGGCCATCGCTCTGCACTGGGTACCGCCAAGGCTTGTGTGAACAGCTGCAGAGCTTCGTCGTCGTCCGTCGTTGCCAGGGCGGCGGAGGCCTCCATCAGCAGGGCGTGTCGTGATGAGATCGCGGCCACGTCGGCGTCCCGCATCGCGCAGACATGATCCGCCGCCTCGGATTGGCGGTTCGTCCGTACCGCAGCTTCAACCAGGTCCATCGCCACCCACAGGGCATGCGGTACGTGCGAGGCAAGACTCCCCGCCGGGCTGACTGCAGATGCGTGCTCGTAGGCGCCGGTGAAGTCACCGCTTCCCAAGGCCGCCACTGCTGCCGCGTGGTGACCGTAGTGTGCGGCGCTGGATGCCCCGCGAGGTGTAGCCCAGTGAATGATCCGCTCGGCTATTGCTCTTGCTTGGTCCGCTTCCCCGCGGGCACCAGCAAGGATGGCCTGGATGTACTGGAAGTACCACGCGAATGCGCTGTAGCCGTGCATTTCGCACAGCTGGGCTCCCTCGTCCGCCAGTTGCGTTGCCTCGTCCCATACTCCGGTGAGGTAGTCGTCCAGGCAGAGGAGGATCAGCCCTGCCAGGTATTGGCGGGCAGGGCCGCCATCGCGCCCCATGCGAACCACCCGCCATGACGCCGCGCGGACGCTGCCGAGACGGTCCAGGTACACAGCTGCGGTACCGATACGTGTGAGTCGGACGGGGTCGGTGGTGTCGGCCAGTTCCGCGACCAGCTCGTCGAGTTCTTCCGATGCTGCGGCTGCCGTCCGCGCCGGATCGGAGAATGTCTTGCCCAGCGCGGACAGGAGCAGGGGCGTCTTTGGCTTCAGCTGCTCCACGGCCCGGAAGTATGGCCGCCACAGGTCGGGTCGGGCTCCGAAAAAGCCGACCAGCGCAAGCGTGTGCAAAGCGTCTACGAGCGCCGGGTCGTGGGCGTCGTACGCGTGGGCTCCCGTTTCAATCGCACAGACAAGCAAGCGGTGCGCGGCGTCTACGTCACCGTCGCCGTTGAGAACGAGCAGGGCGGCGGCTGCCGCCGAGTGCAGGGAGTCCTTCAGGTCTGTGGCTGTGTGCCTGGCTTCGTCCAGGAGCCTTTGGGCGCTGGGCAGCGCACCGGTGGACTCGGCACCGATATAGGCCGCCTCGGCGAGTCGGCGGCCGCAGTCCGACCCGTCGGGGCTGAGGTCTGCGGCGCGGATCAGTGTCCGCATGCTGCCCACGGCGTCACCGCGTCGCAAAGTGATCCGCGCCGCTTGCTCCAGCAGGCCGGCCACATCCTCATCCGGTTCCAGCGTTGCCTCGCCCAAATGCCAGGCCCGGCGTTCGGGCTGGTTCACAAGCACCCGGGCGAGTACTGCATGCAGCGCGCGCCGTTCGCAGCTGGTGGAGTTCTCCACCACCGCGGAACGGATCAGTGGATGACGGAACTGCAGTCGCCGTTCCCCTTCGTCAACGTCCACCAGTCGGTCACGCTCAGCGGGCGCCAGGTCCTCCAAGTCGTACCCGTCGTTCGCCTGCCGCGAGGCCGCCTGCAGCACCCCGAGATCGCCCGTGCCCTCCAGCGCGGCCAACAGGAGCAGACGCTGCGACGGTCTGGGCAGCCCGGTGACCCGGCAGCCGAACACTGCCTCCAGACGCTGGCTCAACGGCAGTACGGTGGGGACTTGCTCAGGGGCGGGACCGCTTGTCCTGGGTAGCGCGGACGGTAGCTCCAGCAAAGCCAGCGGGTTGCCGCTCGCCACCGTCAGCAGGCGCTGACGACAACTGGCGGCAAGGTCCGGGAACCTTGTGTTGACCAAAAGAGTCGCCGACTCCTTGTCCAGCGGCTGCAGCCGGTATTCGGGCAGAGCACCGCCGTCCAACAGGCACCGCGATCCGGAACGCGACGCTGCGAGAAAGCTCATGCGGATGCCAGCCGCTCGCCGCGCGACGAAGCCCAGCACGGCCGCACTCACCCGATCGAACCAGGGGAGATCATCAACCACCAGCAACAGCGGGCCACCGGCGGCCATGGCCTGTAGGAGGAGGAGCACTGCGTTGGAAACCACCAGCCGCTCCGGCGGCGGGCCGCTTTCGAACCCGAGCGCGACACGCAGGGCATCCCGGAAGGGCTCCTCCAACCCGCAAATCTCGTCCTGGAACGGAAACAGGACCTGATTGAGACCCGAGTAAGTGCAGTTCGCCTCGAACTCCACTCCGGAAGCCCGTATAACCCGGATCCCCTCCGCGTGGCCCTGCTGGGCAAGTGCGTCCAGCACCGCTGTCTTGCCGACTCCCGCCTCCCCCGACAGCAGCAGCGCTCCACCCCCAGCTCCCATGCCCAGAAGGTCACGGATCTGCTGCAGGTCGCCTCCACGACCGATCAGAGAGCCGACGGTGCCGCATGTGGGGGATGTACTACCGATCACTTCACGATTCATTACTGTTTGTCGGCCAGAGAGCGTAGACCGAGAAGGAAAGACAACGACGCGCTACCAAGCTCCGGAGGGGCGCAGCGTCTGGACGAAGAGCGGCTTTCCTAGCGGACAGCCATTGGCGCCAGCCGGCCGAAGTCGTGCGTGGCACTTTGGGCGCCGTCGTCGTGGGCGGCGTCCCAGGGGTGGATGAGCATGCGCTGTATCCCTTCAGCGCGCCGTGAGGTAGCCGGGGACGGGGAGGGACGGATCGAGGTCGTCGGCGGGCTCGGGCGCGCCGTAGGAGCGCGTCACCGGCAGCACGCCCGCCCAGTGGGGGAGCGCGAGGTCCTCGGGGTCGTCGCCGGGGCCGCCGGTGCGCACCTTGGCCGAGACCTCGTGGAGGTCGAGGGCGATCACGGCGGTGGCGGCGAGTTCCCTGGCGTTGGCGGGGCGCGCGTCGGCGGAGCGGCCGGGCACGATGTGGTCGACCAGGGCGTCCAGCGCGGTGGCGCGTTCGGCGGGGTCGGTGACCTGGCGGGCGACGCCGTGCACCACCACGGATCGGTAGTTGATCGTGTGGTTGAAGGCCGAGCGGGCCAGTACGAGCCCGTCCAGATGCGTCACGGTCAGGCACACCGGGAGCCCGGTGTCCTCGCCGGCGCCGCGCAGTGGACGCGAGCCGGTGGAGCCGTGCACATACAGCCGTTCGCCGACGCGGGCGTAGAGGGTCGGCAGCACGACGGGTGCTCCGTCGCGGACGAAGCCGAGGTGGCAGAGGTAGTCCGCGTCGAGGATGGCGTGCATTAGGTCGCGGTCGTAGGAGGCGCGCTCGCGGCTGCGGGTCGGGACGGTGCGCTCGGTGGCGGCGTAGGCGCCACAGGACGAAGGCGGGGCAGAGATATGGTGTCCTTTTGCACTAGTGCATAATGTTGTTTGTAGTAGTAGAGTATACGTTCGCTTCGGCTGACGAAAGCCGTGGACCTGCCGAAGCCGACTGCTTTGTAGTGCTCGGCGAAGAGGCCGCCAGCCGGATCGGCCCAGTTGATTTGGGCGTTGTGTGTCTCTGGCGTTGAAACAGGAAGCCGATGGGGGAGTCATGTGCGCCTGATGACCAGTACGGCCACGTCGTCGAGGTGGTCCACTGCGACCGCCGCGTTGAGGATCTGGTGGGCGGTCGCCTCGGCGTCCAGGCCGGCATGGAGCGCTTGCGCTGCGACTGTTCCTGCTCGCTCCAGTCCCGCCTCCAGCGTCAGACATGGTCCTTCAACGACACCATCGGTGACCAGAACCAGGGCGGTGTCCCGGTCCAGTGCGAAGGTCTCCTCGGCATAGTCGTTGCCGGGCAGGACGCCCAATACCGGACCGCCCGGTAGTTCGTGGACACGGTGGCTTCCGTCGGTGCGCACGCACAGCAACGGCACATGGCCGGCGCTGGCACCGGTGACCTGTCCGTGGTGCGGGTCGATGTACAGCATGGTGCAACTGGCGAATCGTGTCGCGTCCATCGTGACGAGCAATTCATTGGCGCGCGTCAGCACAGCCGCCGGGTCCGACTCGTGGGCCGCGATCGCGCACAGGGAAGCGCGCACCTGTCCCATGAAGGCGGCGGCATCAACGTCATGCCCCTGGACGTCACCAATCTCCACCGCCACCCATCCGTCTGACGTCACAAAGGCGTCGTACCAGTCTCCACCGATGTCGAGCCCGTCCCGGCTGGGCTGGTAGCAGGCGGCGACTTCCAGGTTTGGGAGGTGCTGGGGAAGAGTGGGGAGCATGCTCTGCTGGATTGCCGCGGCCAACTCGGCGCGGGCCTGTTGCAGCCGAATGCGCTTCAGGGCCTGGCCGGCCAGGTCGGCCAGGGTACTCATGTGGGCGCGGTCGTCCGATGACCACTCGTGCGGGCGGTCGTAGATGACCCCCCAGGCGCCGAGCGGCTGGGCGCTGCCCGGAGTGAGCGGGACCATGGACACGGCGGCTACGGACTTGAGCCACGGAGCACCCACAACCTGGGGGGCGAGGCGTATGAGCTCCTCCCGGCTGCCGACGAATTGCGGCGTACCGGAAACGATCACGTCGGTCAGCGGATGCGACTCGTCCAGTGAGAGGCCGTGCATGGCACCGGCCACTTGTGGACCGACCATGGCATCGGACGAGACTTGCAAGCGGCGCGTGCGGTCGTCGACGAGTGCGAGATAGGCACCAGTGCCGCCGAAGGTCGCGGCGACCCGTGTGAGGACGGCCTGCTTCAGCTCCTGCTCGGTGGCGGCGGTGATCAGGGCGGAGGCGAAGGCTGCGATCTCGTCGGTGCGCTGCCGTTCGGCCATGAGCGTGGTCAGTGCTCTTTGCCGGCGCGCCTCGAATCGGGTGTCATCGCGGATCACCCCGAAGGCTTGCTCGGGCCCCCCGTAGCCCAATTGAATCCGACGGACCTGGCAGGCCAAATGGTGCCATCGGCCCTGCTCGGAATGGAACCGCAATGTGACCCACGGGGACTGGGCGGCGGTCGATCGCAGGAGCCGCCCCAACGCTTCCCGGTCGGCCGGGTGAACCCGCCGGACCGCCCCGACCATGGAAGCCGATGCCTCCGAGAAGAGCGCGGCAAGCGCTGGTGGACCGCTTACCCATGTCAAGCGGTGCTCCAGGGGTGAGTATGTGCACAGGGCGAGCTCGGCGGCCTCGGCCGCCAGCCGGAACGGAATGAGCAGGCCATTAAGGTCGTTGCGCGCGTCCACCGAGTACAGCCACACCAGCCGCTTACCATCTGCAGGATCGTTCACCGGCCGAGCCTCGATGAGGCTGACCACCGACGCCGAGCCCACTCCTGCAAACTCCAGCGCCCGTATGGCCACCGTCTCCGTCGTGGCCCCGTAAGCCAGAAGGCTCGCGGCCGTAGCCCGCTGGCTTTCGGGTAGCAGATCGCAAAAGCTGCGCCCCAGGCACTGCTCCGCCGGCCTGGCCAGGACTGTGGCCATGGCGGCGTTGAGGGAGCGAATAGCGCCCTCCGCAGTCAGCAGTGCCGACGGATCAGTCCTTCGAATGAGTTCGTCCAGGGCGTCCACCTGTCGCTCCCGTCCCTGACGATCACCGAGAGATGGCTCTCGAGGCACTTTTCCATCGTATTGCGCATTATTCGTGCCGGTATGCCCGCACTGGTGCCGGGACGGCCGAACGCAGCGGAGGCACGGTCCTGCGCCGCCACGTGAAGCCCCCTATTCCGGTATGCGCCAGAACAGTCGCTGACGAGGTAAGAGCCACGGGAACGGCCACCTTGAGTCCGCCCGCGGGAACACTCTGTAACTGACGTTGGGGGTCGTCACGCGCAATGCTCCTCGCGGCAGCGGAGAGTCGCGGACACGTGGGAAAGGTCGCGATGCGGCTGCGACTAGGTCACCTCATCTACCTTTCTCAGTCAACAATCCCATGCGATTCTCCTTGTTTGCGTCACCTCCGTGCGAGCTTACTTAGAAATATCGGAGTCTCCCGACGAAAAACTAAGTCATGTAGCAGATCGCAAGGTTCCCGTCCCGGCAACATCATTGACGGCGTCGGCGCAGGACGGCTTGCACGCCCCTGTGTCGGCCGACCGGGGCGAGGTATTCCCCCGGTGAAGAACCCCTGGATACCAGGTGGCTCTTAATCCGCTTTAGGCTGAGAAAACAAGGAGACGGACAGTGTCTGACACTTCCGCATCGACGGCGATCAGGCCGTTCACGTTCGAGTTCCCGGACGCGGCGCTCGAGGATCTGCGGGCCCGCATCGTGGCGACGCGGTGGCCGGAGAGGGAGACAGTCGCGGACCAGTCGCAGGGCACGCAGCTGGCCACGATGCAGGAACTGGCGCGCTACTGGGCATCGGAGTACGACTGGCGCAAGGTCGAGGCGAAGCTGAAGGCCGTACCGCACTTCATCACCGAGATCGACGGGCTGGACATCCACTTCATCCACGTCCGCTCGAAGCACGAGAACGCGCTGCCGCTGATCGTGACGCACGGCTGGCCGGGATCAATCATCGAACAGCTGAAGATCATCGAGCCGCTCACCGATCCCACTGCACATGGAGGTAACGCCGAGGACGCCTTCCACGTGGTGATTCCGTCGCTGCCCGGTTACGGGTTCTCGGGCAAGCCGACCTCTTCCGGATGGAACCCCGAACGCGTCGCCAGCGCCTGGATCGAGCTGATGCAGCGCCTGGGCTACACCAAGTACGCAGCCCAAGGCGGCGATTGGGGCTCGATCGTCGTGGACCTCATGGCCCTTCAGCAGCCCGAAGGCTTGGTAGGCCTCCACACCAACATGCCCGGCATCTTCCCGCCCGCCGTCGAGGCCGCGATCGCGGCCGGAAACCCGCTGCCGTCCGACATCGTCCTCGCCAACGACGAGGAGAAGGCCGCGGTCGCCCAGCTGGACTTTGTGTACCGGCACGCCTACTACGCCTTCATCATGGGGTCGCGTCCCCAGTCGCTCACGGCCCTCGCGGACTCTCCCGTCGGTCTGGCGGCCTTCCTGCTCGACCACGACCGGGACAGCCTCGACCTGATCACCCGCTCCTTCGCAGGGCACACCGAGGGCCTGACACGTGACGACGTCCTGGACAACATCACGCTCTTCTGGCTGACCAACACAGCGATCTCCGCGTCCCGTCTGTACTGGGAGGACATCAAGGCCGGGATCTCCTTCTTCGGGGCCAAGGGTGTCACCCTCCCGGTCGCGGTAAGCGTCTTCCCCGAGGAGCTCTACGAGGCACCTAAGAGCTGGTCGGAGCAGGCGTACCCGAACCTCATCCACTACAACCGGCTTCCCAAGGGCGGTCACTTCGCCGCGTGGGAGCAGCCGGAGCTCCTCGTCGATGAGCTCCGCACCGGCCTGCGCTCGCTGCGCTAAAGCGAAAGGCCGTTGCAGGTACTAGCCCGCCGAGGGCGGCCGAGTCGCTCGGAGTTGAGCGACTCGGCCGCCCTCGGGTGTCAAGCGGGGGCGATCGGCCCGGCGATTCGTACGGCGCAGTCCTCCTGTGGGTCTGGCCCCGCTGGCACAACGCCCGCGCCGACCCGAAAACCAACTTCGCCCCCGACTCACCGATCCGCACCTGGACCGATTACCCGGCCAAGGCTGCGTGACAAGCCACTAGAGAGGGCCCCTGCGGGGTGTCACCCTGCGTCGTCTGCTGGCTGAAGTCCATGCCCGACGGGGCACGGCGGACGTTCCCGAGACCCCGCGGCCGGGCCAGAGCTGGTGGCTGATCAGGATTCGGGGCAGAGCGTTCTGCGCAGCCCGATGTTGATGTGACGTCCGTCGTCATCGGTCAGCGTGACGCCGTCGTAGGAGAACCGCTGTGCAGCACTGTGGTCCGGGTTCGTCGCGTCGCCGTCGAGGGCCGCGCACTGGTTGCGGGCCGCGTTGATGGCCTTGTCCTCGTCATGGGTGAGATTGCTGTTGACGTCCATGACGGCCGCGAGGACGGCGTCACGCTTGGCGCCGGTGGGCTCGGGTGGCATGCCGGCGTTCTTGGCGGCATCGCTGTTGTCCGCGGTATTCGACGCCTCGGATGTGGCGCTCTTGCTGGTGCCGGCCCTGCTGTCGCTGTCCTTGTCACTGCTGCAGCCAACGACGGTGACGGCGAGTATGGCGGCGATGGCCGCGGTGGTGGCGCGGATGCGCATGATCCCCCCTGGTGTGATGCGAGTAGGAACATGCTGCGACAGGCGGGGCGCTTGGGCTGCAGCGGAGACAGAGTTGTGACGTGCTGCGGACGCGCTTGAAGCGATCCCGTCCCCCGTGTGCGCTCACTGACTCCAGGACGGATCGCCGCGCTGTTGCTCGCGATGCTGCGGCACGATCAACGCCTGCTCGGCTATGCCGGCCGCAATGGCGTGCCCGAGCCGCATCGTAAGGACTTCGTAGCATCTCCGGCCGGGACAGAAGGGCTCCACATCGCGTGGAATCAGTCGTGGAAGCGCAGCGTGGGGAGGCAAG
>NZ_JBEZXR010000077.1:0-41298 GCF_040638135.1 Streptomyces sp. NPDC026673
CGCACCCCGGCCCGGGGTGCGGAGGACCGGCCGTCCGGCGTACGCGAAGGGGGCCCGGGCGGATGTGCGGCCGGAGGGGGATCGCCGTTCCAGCCTGGGGGTCGGGGGTGGCGGGCGCGTTCCCGCGCGGTTCACCGGCGGGGGTCGCCCGCCGCGGGCCGACGACCGGGGCCGGTGGTTGTCGCCCCGCGCCGGGCCTCGCCCGGGACGCGGTACCGGTCGGACCGGCGCCGGGCCGTGCTGGACGGAGGCCTGGAAGCGTTTCGCGGTACGGCGCGAGGGCCGGCCGTCCTCGGCGACGCAGCGGGCCGGCCGCGGGCGCGCGGTCTCGCTCAGGGGCGCGTCACGATGCTGCGCGAGGGCCTTCCGGAGCCTCCCCGGACCGGGCTTTCCCGCCGTGTGCGTGGGACATTCCGTGGCGGGTTGACGGCCGGGGAAGGCGGGGCGGTCGCCTGCGGGGGTGGGCATGACGGTGTTCACAGGGCGCTCCTGTCCAGGTAGCGCCGCTCCTCGAAGAACTCGCGCTCGGTCCACTGGGCGGTAACCCCCGCGGTGGTGCGGGTGATCCGCACGACGCAGTCGGGCAGGTGCCACACCCGCGAGGGCGTCCTGCCCGGGTGCGTCTCCTCGGCGGGGCCGAACACCGCCTCGGCCGCGGCAAGCACCTCGACGAAGCTGGCGTCGAGGGGGGCGGCGTCCTCGTCGACGGCCGGCCAGTGGTTGATGCCCGAGAACCGGATGTCGAGGTTGCGGACCCGCCCGCGGGAGATGTTGATCGTCTGCAGCAGTTTTCCGAGGTCCCACGTCGCCCGAGCGATGATCGGGCCGTTGGGGACCGAGTCGACGGTGGTCCAGCCGAGGTGCGCCATGAGCGCCGGAACCTCGTCGCCTGACCAGGCCCACTGCCAGCCGCGGACGACGGCCAGCGTCGCGTGCACGGCGGCGGTGTCGGCGGTCCTGAAGTCGGTCACGGCTGCTCCTGGGGCTCGTAGCCGACCACTTTATGAGCGCCGGCCACGGAGCGGGTTGATCGGTGGCGCAGCGTCGACGCGGGCATGCGGGCCGCGGTGGCCCACTGCCTCCCGTGCTCGTCATCCCGGTGCTGCAGGTGCGGTGCCTCCCGCGGTCGTGAACGAGTGCTGTCGTGAGCCGTCGACAAAGCCACCATGGGTTCGGCCCCCGTAGACGAGGCGAGGGTGTCCACTCTCAGTGCGTGACGACCGAGATGGACACCCTCGCTACCGCACTCCACGTGCGTGTCGACGACTGGTCGAAGGATGCGCCGGAGCCGGCGCCATGGCGGCCCGCGGTGGGCATCGCCGCTCGGCTGTCGGACGCCGAGCCGGTCACCGTGGCGGTGAGGCGGGCTCTGCTCGGTTACACCTCCGTGGCCCGCCGGATCCGGCATGCCCGAACCCCCCTGCGGCACCTGTTCCCCCACCTGCCACTGCAGCCCGGCTGCGACAAGCGGCTGCGGCGGACTGCCCGTCCGCTTCGCGCCGACCGGTGCCAAGGCTGGCGAACGCGAGACGTTGCCCGACCCGCCGGCCGTCGAACCTCAGCTGACCGGCCACCGCCCGGGCGGACACTGATCGCCGACCGGCACCAGCACGGGCGCGCGTTCGAGCGGGCGCCTGGCACAGCCGGACGTGCGGTCGCTGCGGCAGGCTCGCAAAGGCGAACCCGAGCGGGCCGGAGCGCAGCTGCTCACACCGCTGCGGCAGCCGATCGAGTCGGTCGACGACACGCTCAAGGCCGGCCGCACACCTGGCGGAGTGGCTGTCCGCGTCCTGCGACGACTCCTCGCCCTGACCGCCGCCGGCCGGCACGACCACCACACCGGCCGTCCCGACCTACGGTCCCTGACCGCCTGCGACCACCAGTCACCGGGAACCGGTCTCTAAAAGCCGTCGACGTCGACGACGGCCTCCGCGAAGGCCTCCGGTGCCTCCTGGGGCACGTTGTGGCCGATGCCCTTCAGCGTCCGATGGGCGTACTTCCCGGAGAACTTGCCGCGGTAGAGGGCGCCGTCGCCGGCCGGGGTGAACGGGTCCGCCTCACCGTCGAGGGTGATCGTGGGCACGCCGATCACCGGGCCCGCGGCCAGCCGCCGCTCGAGGCGGTCGTAGCGCGGGTCGCCCTCCGCCAGGCCGAGCCGCCAGCGGTAGTTGTGGAGCACGATGGCGACATAGTCCGGGTTGTCGAAGGACGCCGCGGTGCGGTTGAACGTGGCGTCGTCGAAATCCCAGGTGGGGGAGTTGAACTCCCAGACCAGGCGCGCGAGGTCGTGCCGGTTCTCCTCCAGGCCGAGCCGGCCGCGCTCCGTGGCGAAGTAGTACTGGTACCACCACGCCCACTCCGCCTTCGGCGGCAACGGCATCTTGTTGCTCTCGCGGTTGGTGATCAGGTAGCCGGTGACGGAGACAAGGGCCTTGCAGCGCTCCGGCCAGACCGCCGCGATGATGTCGGCGGTCCGCGACCCCCAGTCGTAGCCGGCGAGGACGGCCTTCTCGATCCGCAGGGCGTTCATCAGGGCGATGACGTCGAGCGCGACCACCGACTGCTGTGCGTTGCGGAAGGTCTTGGGCGAGCGGAAGCGCGTCGTGCCGTGACCGCGCAGATGCGGGACGATCACCCGGTAGCCCTGCGCCGCCAGCAGTGGCGCGACGTCGACGAAGCTGTGGATGTCGTAGGGCCAGCCGTGCAGGAGTATCACCGGCGGTCCGTCGGCGGGGCCCGCCTCGGCGTAACCGATGCTCAGGACGCCGGCGTGGACCTGCTTCAGCGCGCCGAAGGAGGTGTACGTCCCCGGGGTGACGGTCGGCCCGCCGCCGGGCTGCGGCCGGTTCGGCGCCGCGGCCGAGGCCGAGGGCGCCGCGAGGCCCGACAGCCCGGCCAGCGAAGCCGCGGCGGCACCCGCACCGAAGACCTTGCCAAAGGTCCGCCTGTCGATCATCCCAAACCTTCTTTCGTGAACGGGAGTTCTCCGTCGGCAACCCTCGCACGCTCATCGTCACCGGTCAAGGAGGTGACGATTCCGGTTCGGTGACCCCGGACTCCCCGGCGTCCCGGTGGCGGGGGCGGCCGGTCGGGTGGCGACGCGGGATGACAAGATGAGGTCCGGCCGTCGGCCGCGCGTGCCCGCCCGCACGCCCGCCGTTCCCGTCGGCCCTCCCGGGCACCTCGCGGCAGTGTCGCCGCCGGACGGCCCGTCACGCGGCCGTCCGCATCTCGCGGTCCCGCGTTCCCCGTCGCTACCGCTGGAGTTCCGCCATGTCCCACCGCACCGGCCTGATCCTCGACTTCGGCGGTGTCCTGACCACGCCTCTGCTGCCCGCCGTCCTCGCGTTCGAGCGGCGCGAGGGCCTGGCCGAGGGTGCCTGCATCACCGCGCTCTACCTCGACGAGGAAGGCACGCGGCGCACCCATGACCTCGAGCGCGGCGCGATCACCCAGACGGAATGGAACATCGCCGCGGGCCGGCGCCTCGGTGTGGCGCCCGACAACCTCATGGGCCGCATCTTCGCCGACCTGCGCCCCGAGACGGCCCTGATCGACGCCGCGGCCGCCGCACGGCGCGCCGGTGTGCGGGTCGGGATCCTGTCGAACTCCGTCGGCCTGGACCCGTGGAACCTCTACGACGGCTACGACCTGGAGCGTTCGTACGACGCGGTCGTCATCTCCGAGCAGCACGGGATGCGCAAGCCCGAGCCCGCCATCTTCCGGCTGACGCTGGAGGAGCTCGGTCTGCCCGCCGAGGCCTGCGTGTTCGTGGACGACACCGAGCAGTACCTCGCGCCGGCGGCGGAGTTGGGGCTCGCGGGCGTCCACGCCAAGGACCCGAAGGAGACGATCGCGCAACTGGAGGCGCTGCTCGGCGTTTCCCTGAGCTGAGCGGAGCTGAGCCGGACGGGCCGCCCGGGCGGTCCGCCCGGGCAGCCCGGACCGTGCGGACCACCCGGGCCACCCGGGCCACCCGGGCGATCAGGGCGGCCCGCCGGGACCGGTCAGAGGCCGGACGCCAGCCTCCGCAGGATTCGCTCGGCGGGCTCCTCGGTGGCGTGACGGTATCCGGTGCCGGCCCACAGGTTGATCCGCTCGGGATCGCCCGCGGCCGCGGCCGCCTTGCGCATCGGGCTGGTCAGGTGGTGGAGGGCGGGATACCCCGCGGGCGCGCCCTCGGTGTGGCGGTCGGTGAAGTCGTTGCGCAGCGCCCGAGCGGGGCGGCCCGTGAAGGCCCGGGTCACCACCGTGTCGCGCGGCGCCGGGTCGGCCAGCGCTGCCCTGTGGGGCCGCGAGGTGCCGGCCTCCTCGGCGCGCAGCAGGACGGTGCCGACCATGACCGCCGCGGCTCCGGCGCGCAGCGCCCCGGCGACCGCCTCCGGGGTGGCCACACCGCCGGCGGCCACGAGCGGCAGGGATACCGCCCTGCGTACCTCGCCGAGCAGGTCGGTCAGGGGGACGGACGCCGGGATGTGCTGCGGGGTGAGCGTGCCCGAGTGCCCGCCGGCGGCCGACGCCTGCACGGCGAGCACGTCGGCGCCGGCCTCCGCGGCGAGCCGGGCCTCCTCGGCCGAGGTGACCGTCTGGACGACCACGCTTCCGGCGGCGCGCAGCGCGGCGACCACCGCTGCCTCCGGGATGCCGAAGGTGAAGCTCACGACCGGTACCGGGTCGGACAGCAGCAGCTCGATCTTGTCCCGCCAGTGGTCGTCGTCCTCGACGATCTCCGCCGCGAGGACCTCGATCCCGTGCTTCTCGGCCTCGGGCGCGATCGCGCGGGCGTAGTGCCGGAAGGCGTCCGGATCGACCGGGACGGGGTTGGGTGCGAAGAGGTTGACGCCGAAGGCCACCCCTTCGGTGCGGACCGCGGCGATCTGCTCGGCCAGTGCCGCCGTGGTGCGGTAGCCGCCGGCCAGGAAGCCGAGACCGCCCGCCCGGGCCACCGCGGTGACCAGGGCGGGAGTGGTGGGACCGCCGGCCATCGGCGCGGCGAGGACAGGGGTGTCGACCCCGAGGGCGGCCAGTGGGGAGACCATGATGTGAGTGTTCCTCCTGTGGGGGTGGCGGCGTTCGCCCGCGGGGTCAGGCGCCGGCCGGTTCCCGCTGCGGCGGCCGGGCGCCCAGCAGCGCCAGGCAGTTGGCCCAGAGCGGGTCGAGCTGGGACGCATTGTTGTAGAGCTTGGCGAAGAGCACTTGTCCCTCGAGCTGCGCGACGACGGATCGCGCGGCCTCGCGGGTGTCGGTGACCGTGACCTCGCCGCGCGTCAGAGCCTCGACGACGACGGCTTCGACCATGTCGACCTGCGCCTCGAATATCTCCTGCAGCCGGTCGCGGAAGACCTCGGTCTGGTTGCTCATCTCGAGCGCGAGGTTGCCGAAGATGCAGCCGGAGATGGTCCCGCAGGTCAGCTGCCCGGCCTGCTGGGCGGCCTGCGCGTGCTCGAACAGCTCGCGCAGGCGGTACAGGGGCGCCCCGGAGCCGTTCAGCACGCGGGCCCAGACGTGCTGCCGGGCGGCCCACTCCTGGTCGATGACGGCGAGCGCGAGAGCCTCCTTGGACGCGAAGAAGTAGTAGAAGCTGCCCTTGGGCACGCCGGCCGTCCTGCAGATCTCCGCCACGCCCAGGGCCGCGTATCCGCGCAGCTCGATGAGCGAGTGGGCGGCGCTGAGGATCTTCTCTCCGGCGTCACTGGTGCGTCCCATGTTTGTCAGTATACGACCGCTCGACTACCTTTACTAGACCGGTCGACTAGTCATCCGGTCGGCCCGATCCCCGGCGCCGTCCGCACGCGGACCCGCGCCACCTTTCCTACCGTTGTGCACAGAGGAGAGCTGACACCATGAACGCTGACCCGACGAACGACCCGATGCGCGAGACGCTGTCCCGCTGGCAGGCCGCCTTCGACGGCCACCGGCCGGACGACATGGCCGAGCTGTTCACATCCGACGCCTTCTTCCAGGGATTCGGACCGGAGGTCACGGTCGGCCGGGACGCGGTGCGCGCCTACTACGACGCGGTCCCCGAGTATCGCAGGGCCCATGTGGGCAAGGTGCAGGGCTACCGGATCGGCGAGGAGGTGGCCGGCGGCTTCGCCGACGTCGTCTTCCGGGATCCCTCGGGCTGGGAGGCTCCGGTGCACCTGTCGCTCGTCCTGCAGCGCGAGGGCGGCGACTGGCGGATCCGGGCCTACCACGTCTCCCGGATCGCCACCGACCACTGAGGCCCGTGCGGTCACCCGCCCGCCGGGCGGGGCCCGTTGAGAGCCCGCGCCTCCCAGAAGGGAGGAAAGCGATCGTGGCGCCGTCCCCGGTCGTGGGCGCAGGGTGGTGGTCGTGGAGGACCGCCGGTTCGTCGCCGGCTCGGCCGACCGCCCGTCGTACATCCCAGCAGTTCCGAAGAGAGGCAATGCCGTGAAGGAGTTCCTGGTCGAACTCACCACCACCGTTCCCGAGGGCACCGACCCGGCCGAGGTCGACCGCCGTCGCGCGGCCGAGGCCGTCCGGGCCGGTGAGCTGGCCGCCGCCGGCCACCTGGTCAGGCTGTGGCGCCCGGTGGGCGAGCTGCGCAGCATCGGCCTGTGGCGCGCCGCCGACGAGGCCGAACTGTACGAGAAGGTCCTCGGCACCCTTCCGCTGTGGCCGTGGATGTCCCCGGTGGTCACCGCCGTCCAGTCGCATCCCAATGATCCGGGGAAGGCGGGCGGCGCGGCCTGATCGCGCGCGTTCCACCGCGCACGGCTCCCCGCCGCCCGGCAACGGTCGCGACGGGGGGCCGTGGCCCGTTCCGCCCCGGGTTCGAACCGTCGAGGAATATGTCATGAGCGAATCAATCCAGCGTGGTGCCGCCCCCCGCGGCGGCGCACCCGGCTCGCCTTGGGCGCACGTCGCCCAGGCGGCGGCGGCGCTGGCGGCGGCCATGGGGGTCGGCCGCTTCGTCTACACCCCGATCCTCCCTCTGATGCAGGCCCGGGCGGGCCTGACGGCCGGGGCCGCCGCGCACCTGGCCACCGCCAACTACGCGGGGTACCTCATCGGCGCGCTCGCCGGGACCTTCCTCCCGCGGCTGACGCGCTCCGCCGCCGTTCTGCGCGGCTCGCTGCTGGTGCTCGTGGCGACGCTCGCGGCGATGCCGCTGACGCACGCCACCGCGGTGTGGCTGGTGTTGCGGCTGGTCGCGGGGGCGGTGAGCGCGTCGGTCTTCGTGATCGCCGTCAGTTCGCTCCTCGGCCGGCTGCGCGAGCACCCTCCGCACCTGCCCGGCTGGGGCTTCGGAGGGGTCGGGGCCGGGATCGCGCTGTCCGGCCTGCTCGTCCTGGTCCTGCGCGGCTTCGCCGACTGGCGGGCCGCGTGGTGGGCGTCCGCAGCCCTGGCGGCACTGCTCTCCGTGCCCGCCTGGACCATGCGGCCGGAGCAGGCGCCGCCGACGACGGCGGCCGCGGCCCCGGGCGTACCGGAACAGGAGCCGGTGCCGCGTACGCACCGCTGGTTCGGCGCCCTGTTCGCCTCCTACACCCTGGAGGGCGTCGGCTACATCATCGCCGGCACCTTCCTGGTCGCCGCCATCGACCAGGGCTCGCCCGGCCGCCTCGGCAGCGGCGCCTGGGTCCTGGCCGGTGTGGCGGCGGTTCCCTCCGCCGCGCTGTGGGCGAGGCTGGGGCGGCGCTGGTCCCGCCCGGACGTCCTGCTCGCCGCGCTGGTCGTGCAGGCCGTCGGCATCGCCCTGCCGGCCCTGGTCAAGGGGCCCGCGGCGGCCCTCGCCTCGGCGTTCCTCTTCGGCGCCACCTTCATCGGCGTCAGCACGCTCGCGCTCGCGGCCGGAGCCCATCTGCGCTTCCCCCGTTCCGTCGCGCTGCTGACCGCCGGGTATTCGGTCGGCCAGATCCTCGGCCCCCTGGCCGCCGCACCGCTGCTCCACCACGGTTACCGGCAGGCACTGATCCTGGCGGCGTGCGTCGTCCTGGCCGCCGCCGTCGCGGCGCTCGTGCTCCGGGTCGGATTCCCGCACCGCATGGAGCCGCCGCTGCCGCGGGAACCCGCGGCCGGGGGGACGTTCGCGCCGGTCAAGGGGGCCAGGACGGGTGCCGGATGACCGGCGGGCGCGGGGCGTCCGTAGCCGCCCTTTGACAGTTCTCGACCGGTCGTCTACTTTGTAGATGACCGGTCGTCTAGTACCGGATCGCATGACTCCCCACACAGAAGGAACACCATGAGCGTTCAGGGTCAGAAGGTCGCGGTCGTCACGGGTGCGTCGCAGGGTATCGGTGCGGGTCTGGTGGCCGCGTACCGGAAGTTGGGTTACGGCGTGGTGGCCACGTCCCGGAACATCGCGCCGTCGGCTGACCCCGAGGTGGTGACGGTGCAGGGCGACATCGCGGACTGGAACACGGCGGAGCGGGTGATCGCGGCCGGTGTGGAGCGGTTCGGGCGGATCGACACGCTGGTGAACAACGCGGGGATCTTCGTGGCGAAGCCGTTCACCGAGTTCACCGAGGAGGACTACCGCGCGGTGCTGGGCGTGAACGTGGACGGCTTCTTCCGGATCACGCAGCTGGCGGTGGAGCGGATGCTGGAGCAGGGCGACGGCCACATCGTGCAGATCACCAGCAGCCTCGGCGACCAGGCCGACGCGAAGATCACGTCGGTGCTGGCGGCCCTGACCAAGGGCGGTCTGCAGTCGGCGACGAGGGCGCTGGCGATCGAGTACGCGACCCAGGGGATCCGGGCGAACGCGGTGGCGCTCGGCACGATCAAGACGCCGATGCACCCGGTGGAGTACCACGAGACGCTGGCCGGCCTGCACCCGATGGGTCGGATGGGCGAGATCGACGACATCGTCGACGCCGTCATCTACCTGGAGAACGCGCCCTTCGTGACCGGCGTGACCCTGCCCGTCGACGGCGGCCAGACCGCCGGCCGCTGAACGACCGCGCTCCGTACGGTCCATGCGGTCCGCGGCGGGCGGCCCCACCCCACCCCCGCCGCGGACCGCTCCCCGCGGAGCACCCGCCAGGACCCCGCATCCCCCCTCCACGCACCGGAGTTCGTGATGAGCAAGACATTCCTGATCACCGGCGTCAGCAGCGGCCTCGGCCGCGCCTTCGCCCAGGAGGCGCTGGGCGCCGGCCACCGGGTCGTGGGTACGGTCCGCGCGCCCGAGCGGATCGCCGAGTTCGAGGCGCTGGCCCCGGGCCGCGCCATCGCCAGGCTGCTGGACGTGACGGACGAACAGGCCGTCACGCCCCTCGTCGACGAGGTGGAGCGGACCGTCGGCCCCATCGACGTGCTGATCAGCAACGCCGGGTACGGCCTCGAAGGCACCGTCGAGGAGTCGACGATGGCGGATCTGCGCCGGCAGTTCGAGGTCAACGTCTTCGGCAGCGTCGCCGTCATCAAGGCCGTCCTGCCCCACATGCGCCGGCGCCGTGGCGGGCACATCGTGACGCTCTCGTCCATGGCCGGCCTCACCGCGCTGCCCGGAGTCGCCTTCTACGGGGCGAGCAAGTTCGCCATGGAGGGCATCGCCGACTCCCTGGCCCAGGAGGTCGCCGGTTTCGGCATCCACGTGACCTCCCTCGCGCTCGGCTCCTTCCGCACCGACTGGGCGGGCCGCTCGATGACCCGCGTTCCGCGCAGCATCCCCGACTACGACGCCCTGTTCGATCCCATCCGGGCGGCCCGGCAGACCAAGAGCGGCAACCAGACCGGTGACCCGGTACGCGCCGCCCGGGCCCTGCTGCGGGTCCTGGACGCCGACAACCCTCCGGTCCACCTCGTTCTCGGCACGGACGCCCTGCGTCTGGTGGAGGAGGGGCGACGGCGGTTGGGCGACGACCTCGCAGCGTGGGCCGATGTGACCGCCTCCACCGACTTCCCCGACGGCCGGTGAACACCCGAAGCCGCATCCTCCCCGGCCCGACCGCCGGGGCTCCCGCCACCGCGTTTGGAACCTCTCCCGTGAACGAATCCCGCCCCCGTACGCCCGTCGACTTCTGGTTCGACCCCGTGTGCCCGTGGACCTGGCTGTCCTCCCGCTGGATGCTCGAGGTCGAAAGGATCCGGCCGGTCGACGTCACCTGGCGCGTGATGAGCCTGGCCGTGCTCAACGAGGACCGGCTGGATCAGCTGCCGGATCGTATTCGCGAGCTGATGGGCCTGGCATGGGCGCCGGTCCGCGTCCTGACCGCGGCCTCCCAGGCTCACGGCCCCGAGGTGACGGAGCCCTTGTACACCGCCATGGGCACACGCTTCCACCAGTTGCAGCAGCCCAGGACCAGGCCGACGATCGAGGCCGCGCTGCGCGACGTCGGTCTGCCCCTCGGTCTCGCGGACGCCGGCGACACCGACGCCTTCGACGCGCGGGTACGCGCCTCCCACCAGGAGGCCATCGACCTGGTCGGCGCGGACGTCGGCAGCCCCGTGGTCGCCGTACCGGGTCCGGACGCCGCCAGGACCGCGTTCTTCGGCCCGGTGGTCAGCCCCGCCCCGAAGGGCGAGGAGGCCGGGCGCCTTTGGGACGCCGCAACCGTCCTCGCCTCCATGCCGGGCTTCTACGAGATCAAGCGCACCCGCACCGCCGGTCCCGTCTTCGACTGACGCGCGGCGGCCCGTCCAAGAGGCCCCGCGCCTCCAAGCCGGCATCCGGGGTTCCGCCCCGGATGCCGGCTTGTCGTCGGAGCCGCGGGTCAGCGGCCGGGCGTGAGGCTCGGGGGCTCCGACAGGGCGGACTTGGCGCGCCGGGTGGCCTCGTCGGCGAGGACTTCGAGCCGGTCGTGGGCCAGGGCGTCCATGGTCAGTTCGGCCACGGTCGCGGCGCTGATCTTCGGCGCGTCCACCCAGGAGCTGAGGTCGGTGTCCACGAAACCGGCGTGGACCCCCACCACCAGCGTGCCCTGCGCGTGGAGGCCCTGGCGGAAGGCTTCCGTCAACGACCACTGCGCCGCCTTGGACGCCGCGTATCCGGGGAACTCCGGCCGGCCGACCCAGGAGGCGAGCGAGAGCATGTTGACCAGCGCCCCGCCGCCGTTGCGGGCCAGGATCGGGGCGAAGGCGCGGGAGACCGCCCAGGTGCCGAAGTAGTTGACCTCCATCGCCTGGCGGGCTCCTTCGAAGCCGCCCTCCAGGAGCGTGGTGCTCACGCCGCCGACGCCGGCGTTGTTGATGACGATGGTGACGTCGCCTGCCGCGGCGGCCGCCGCGGCGACCTCCTCGGACTTGGTGACGTCCAGCCGCAGGGGAACCAGGCAGTCGTCCACCAGGCTCTGGTCGACGACGCTGTCCGGATCACGGACGCCGGCGTAGACCTTGGACGCGCCGTGGGTGATGAGCGCGCGGGCGAAGGCACGGCCGATGCCGCGATTGGCGCCCGTTACCAGGGCGACCGACCCTTTGATGTGCATCGTGCTCCCTTTGCTGCGGGCGTGCCCTCGCGGGCGGGCCGCTCGACGGGGCGGCCGCGAGCGACGCGGCGGCCGACGGCACAGGCGCGGATCAGCCTGCGACCCCCAGGCTAGCAGCTGACTTTAAGTGTGAAAGTCAGATGGGCTGGGGGTCGTCCGAACGGAGACGCGGTGCGGCCGGGACCTTGTATCGGTGGCCGGAGCGATCGGCGCCTTACGCGCGACGGACGGTGCCACCGCCCACCACCCACCGCTCACCGTGCGCCGAGGGCGTGGTCGCGCGGCGGGAGCTCGCCGAGGGGCCGCTTCGAGGAGGAAAGTGCAGCAGGACGTGTTCCGCCGCCGGTGGGGCAGGGTGTCGACGCCGGGCGTCGTGCCGGGGAGCCGGTACGGGCCGGGACGCGCCGCAGCCGGCGGCAGCCGGGGGAATCGGCTGCCGCCGGCCACGGCGCGTGCCCGCGGACGGATGTCAGGGCCGGCCGGCGGGCTGGTTCTCCCACGCCTGCTCCAGCGCCCGGGTGAACAGCTCCGCGGGCTGCAGGCCGCTCACGCCGTACTTCCGGTCCAGCACGAAGAAGGGGACACCGCCGGCGCCCAGTTCCGCCGCCGCGCGCTCGTCGGCCCTGACCTCCCGGGCGTACGCGTCGCGGTCGGCGAGGACCGCGCGCGCCTCCGCCTCGTCCAGACCCGCCTCGACCGCGAGGCCGACCAGGGTCTCCGTGTCGTAGATCGAGCGCTCGTCGGCGAAGTTCACCTGGAAGGCCAGATCCAGCAGCTTCTTCTGGAGGCCGCGCTCCTTGGCGAAGTGCAGGAGGCGGTGGACGTCGAAGGTGTTGCCGTGGACGCGTCCGCCGATCCGGAAGCCGAGCCCCTCGGTGCGTGCCTCGGACGCGGCGTGCTCCTCCCGCGCGACTTGCTGTTCACGAGTGCGCCCGTACTGCGCGGCCACGGCGTCGATGATCGGCGTGGTGCCCTGCTTGGCGTCCGGATTGAGCTCGAAGGAGCGGTGCACCACCTCGACGCCGTCGCGGTGCTCGAAGCCGGCCAGGGCTCGCTCGAAACGCGCCTTGCCGATGTAGCACCAGGGGCAGGCGATGTCGGTCCAGATCTCGACGCGCATGTTCCGCATCTCCGTGTTCGTGGGGTGGGTGAGGGGGGTGCGGGGCGGGACCCGCATCCGGCGACGGCGCCGCGCGGACCCTCCGTGACGGAGGGCTCGGGCGCGGCGCCGTGCCGGGTGGTGTGCCGGGGGAGGTCAGGCGGTCTTGAGCCGCTCGGCGACCTTGACGACACGCTCGGCCTGGACGCGGGCCGCGGTGCGGGTGACCTCGTTCACCGGGTTGGTGCCCTGGCCGTCCACGTGGGAGGTGCCGTAGGGGTTGCCGTCCACGAACTTGGAGGGCTGGGTGAAGCCGGGGGTGACCGTCACGCCGCCGAAGTGGTGGATCGAGGTGTAGAGGGACAGCAGCGTGGCCTCCTGGCCGGCGTGGGAGGTGGCCGAGGAGACGAAGCCGCTGAAGACCTTGTCGATCAGCCGGCCCGAGGCCCACAGGCCACCGAGGGTGTCGATGAACTGCTTGAGCTGCGCGGAGACGTTGCCGAAGCGGGTGGGGGTACCGAAGATCACGGCGTCCGCCCAGTCGATGTCCTCGGGCGTCGCCAGCGGGACGGTGGCGGTGGCCGCGTGATGGGCGGCCCAGGCCGGGTTGGCCTCGATGGCGGCCTGCGGGGCGAGTTCGGCCGCCTTGAGCAGGCGGACCTCGGCGCCCACCTTGACGGCGGCGTCGTGCAGCTCCTTGGCGATCTCGGTGATCGTGCCGGTCGACGAGTAGTAGACGATGGCGAGCTTGACGGGGGTGGCCACAGGAGGCCTCCGTTTCCTTGCGATGTGGGGATGATCGATCCGGTACTAGCCGACCGGTCGGCTATTCGAAGGTAAGCGACCGGTCGGCTAGTGTCAAAGCCCCGACCTCCGCGAACGTGATCGTCCGGCCTCGGGCCCTTGTGGGGGCGGGCGGAAGGCGTGTCATTGATTGGTCAAGGAGCTAGAGTGGACGCATGCCGTCCGAAGAGCAGGTGCAGCCCCTCGATGCCAGCGAGGAAGCGTTCGTGCGCGAGCTGGGCCGGGTGCTGCTCGAGCTGCCCCGTGCCGTCGACGCCGACATGGTGAAGGCGGGAGGGCTTCCGCTCTCCGAGTACACCCCGTTGATGTACCTCTCCGAGGCCCCCGGGCGGGCCATGCGGATGAGTGAACTCGCCGCCACCTGCAGCCTCTCGCTGAGCGGGATGACCCGGGTGGTCATCCGGCTCGAGAAGCACGGGTGGGTCGAGCGGGTGAAGTGCACCGAGGACGGCCGCGGTTGGAACGCCGTGCTCACGGACGCCGGGCTCGATCGCCTGGTCCGGGCATGGCCGGCGCATCTGGCGAGCGTGCGACGCCACCTCGTCGACCACTTCAAGGGCCACGACCTCGCCGAACTCGTCATCGCGTTCCGGCGCGTCGCCGTCACCGGGGAGCCGGCCCACGACTGACCCTCCGGCGGTGCCGCGCAGTCCGTCGCGCCCCGCCCAAGGGCCCCGGATCCGGGGTGTGCGCTCCTTGCCCTCTTGTACGTCACCTGTCAAAATGGTGACATGATGCATGTGTTCAAGTGCGGTCTGCCCGTGCTGGACTTCGTGGGCACCCTGAGGCGCCGCCGCAACCCGGACCCCCAGGAGATGCTGACCACGCCGGAGAGCCTCGACGCGTGGTTCCGCGAGTCCGGGCTCGTCGACGGCGAGGTGCACTCCCGGCCGTCCGACGTGGAGGAGGCGGTGTCCCTCCGGGAGGCCGTCTACTCGCTCGTCAGGTCCAGGCTGGCCGACGAGGACTACGACGCCGACGCGCTCGCCCTGATCAACGCCGTGGCGCGCACGCCGTCCGCCGTTCCGCAGCTCACCCGGGAGGGGCGCCGGGTCGAGGCGAATCCGCAGCAGGCCCTGTCGTCGGTGGCCCGGGAGGCCGTCCGGGTGCTCAGCGGCCCGGAGGTACTGCTGATCAAGGAGTGCGGCAGGCCCGAGTGCACGCAGATCTACATCGACCGGTCGCACGGCAGCCGCCGCGAGTGGTGCGCCATGGATCCGTGCGGGAACCGGATGAAGGCCGCCGCCTATCGTGCGCGCAAGAAGGCGGCCTTGGCGGGCCGGTAGCGGATCCACCGCGTCCGTGAGCGCCGTGACCGCGAGGTGGCGGTAGCCGGCCCTCACGGCGGCCGTACGGCGGCCGTATGGCCGTTGAGCAGGCCTGGTCAGGGCGCTGCGTCCCTCGTCCGCGATGCGGTGGTGCCGTGCGGCGAGGGCCGTTCGGCCGAGGGCGGGGACGGGTCCCGGAAGGACGCTCTCCGCGCCTGTCTCCAGGACGCGCGGGCACGCCTCGGCGCCGGTCTTCCCGTGCGGCGGGTGTACCGGTGAGGACGATGTCCCCGGTTAAGGCCGCGCCTTCCGCTGGCAGATGGTGAGGGGTCCCCGCTGGCGATGGGGCCCCCGCCGGTGCCCATCCGCCGGTGCGCACCGTCTCCCGCGTGGCGAGACCCGTGGCGCGGGGCGGCGCGCCCGCGCCGACGGTGATCCCCGTGGCCGCCGTCGACGGCGACAGGGGTGACGAGAACCTCAATCGAGCAGTCCCCGGACCGGGTTCGTCCCGTGGGCGGCGGCGATGTGGCGCGAACGCCGGACGACCGGTCGCCCGCGGTGAACGCGCGGGTGACCGGTCGTCGAGTGGCGAAGGCCCGGGCGTACCCCGGACGAGGCTCAGCGCTCCGGGCGCTCCGTCCCCGGGGCCGCGTGCTCCGTCGCCGGCGCGTCCTCCTTCAGCCAGTGGGCATGCCACGTCCTCGCCCAGCGGCGCGACACATAGCCCGTGCGCATTCCGAGCCGCGCCTCGGGGTCCTGGTACGCCTTCCGGACATGCCCGATGAGCACGATGGCGATGGCCCAGGCCAGGACGTCGTGGACGAAGATCGCGCTGGTGCGGGAGACCGCGGGCAGCACGCCCGTGAACCACATCAGCAGTCCGGTGGCCATCATGACCAGCACGGTCCCGGCGAGCCAGCCCGCGTAGATCTTCTGACCCGCGTTGAACTTGCCCGCGGGGCGCAGGTCCGGCGAGGTGAGGCGTTTGCGGACGGCCCGCAGCCACTGCTTGTCGTACCCGGCGAAGCGGTTCAGCCTGCGCAGGTCGGCGCGGAAGGCGGGAGAGGCGAGTCCGAGGAGGAAGGGCAGCGGCAGCAGGATCCCCGACCACTCGTGGACCGTGGCGACCAGGTGGCGGCGCCCCACCAACTGGGCCAGCGGCCCGAGGTACAGACAGGCGGCGGTCGCCACGCACAGCAGCATCAGCGCGGCCGTGCCGCGGTGCACCAGGCGCTCGGCCCCGCTGAACCGCAGGACGCGCCCGGCGCGCTCAGGCGGCGTCGCCACGCCTGTCCGCTCCGTCGAGCCAGCCGTCGATGTCATAGCCGTACTCCTCCCAGTAGCCGGGGATGACCTCGTCGGTCACGGTGATGCCGGACAGCCACTTGGCCGACTTGTAGAAGTACATGGGGGCCGCGTACAGCCGCACGGGGCCGCCGTGTTCGTGGGTCATGGGCTTGTCCTGCATCTTCAGGGCCACCAGCATGTCGGCGCGGCGTGCCTGGGTGAGGGTCAGGCTCTCGGTGTAGACGCCGTCGAAGCACGTGAAGTGGATCGCCTTGCCGTCGGGGCGCACCCCGGCGGCGTCCAGGATGTCCGACAGCAGCACGCCCTCGAAGGGGGTGTTCGCCACCCGCCAGCCGTCCGTGCACTGCACATCGCGCACGATCCGCTTCTGGGGGAGGGCGCGCAGGTCGTCGAGCGTGTACGTCCTCGGGCGGTCGACGAGACCGTTGACCTTCAGCCGGTAGTTGGTCTCGTCCTTGTGGGGCACCGAGCCGACGACGCTGTAGTAGCGGAAGCCGCCCGGGTTGGGCAGTACCCCGGTGAGCCCGGTGGGGTCGGCCTGCGAGGCGGCGCCGAGGAAGTGCTCCCAGCCGCGCTGCACCCACGGCGCGGTGGCGACGCCGACGACGCCGGCGCCGAGCATGCCGAGCATCGCGCGGCGGGCGACGGGGGTGCCGCGCTCCGGCTGGTTCTCGTGGTCGGTCATGGTCGTCACACCCCGTTCTGGGAGAGGAAGTCGGCGGCCCGTTCCGCGATGGCGTACACCGTCGCGTTGGTGTTCCCCGAGACGATGGACGGCATGACGGAGGCGTCGGCGACGCGCAGCCCCCCGATGCCGCGGACCCTCAGCTCCTCGTCGACCACGGCGTGTTCGTCCGTGCCGAGGCGGCAGGTGCCGACCGGGTGGAAGTACGAAGCCAGTCCCCGGCGGAGGTACGCCCCGATCGCCTCGTCGTCCCGGACGTCCACGCCGGGCAGCACCTCTTCCCCGCGCCAGGGGTCCAGCGCCTTCGCCCGGCCGATCTCGCGGGCCGCACGGATGCCGGCGATCATCGCCGGCAGGTCGCGGGGGTCGGTGTAGTAGCCGGGGTCGATCACGGGGGCGGTGCCGGGGGAGGACGACGCCAGGCGGACGGTGCCGCGGCTGTGCGGACGCATCAGCGAGACGCGGATGGTGTAGCCCTCGCGCGGTCCCGCCAGGGTGGGCGCGTGGCTCGGGACGTCGACGAAGATGATCTGCAGGTCGGGGGCGTCGGCCGTGGGCGTGCTGCGCAGCAGGCCGAGGGCCTCCCCGTGGTTGTTGCGCGCGGCGGGGACCGGGCGGGCGGCGGAGTAGACGAGACCGGCCATCACATGGTCCTGCAGGTTGCCCCCGACGCCGGGCAGGTCGTGGAGCACCTCGACGCCGGTCTCCCGCAGATGCCGCTGCGGGCCGATGCCCGACAGCATCAGCAGCTGCGGTGTCCCGATGGCGCCGGCCGTGAGGACCACCTCCCGGGCGGCACGGACGGTGAACTCCCGGCTCCCGACGGTGTACGCCACGCCCGTGCACCGTCCGCCGTCCACCAGGACGCGGTGGACGAGGGCGCCGGTCACGACCCGGAGACCGGCCCGCCCCGAGGCGGGCGCGAGATAGGCGTCGGCGGCGCTCTGGCGCCTGCCGTCCACGATGTTCAGGTCCGGCCGGCCGAACCCCTCCTCCAGCCCGGAGCTGATGTCGGCCGCACGGGGATGCCCCACTTCGGCGGCGGCTTCCAGACATGCCTCCAGGACCGGGTTCGGCTCGCGTGCGGGCGCCACGGTCAGCGGCCCGTCCTGCCCGCGCGTACCGGGGTCGCGGCCCTCGGCGCGTTCGCTGCGCATCAGGTACGGCAACAGGGCGTCGAAGTCCCAGCCCTTCGCGTCGCCCGCGGCCCAGGCGTCGTAGGAGGCGCGGTGCCCGCGGGTGAAGACCATGGCGTTGATCGCCGACGAGCCGCCGATTCCGCGGCCCCGCGCGAGGGGGACCGACGTCCCGGTGGACGCCTGCTCGGTCGTGCGGTCGCCCCAGTTGGACGAGGTGCCGAGCAGCAGGGGCCAGGCGGGGGGAACCGGCATCGCCTCCGGCATCTCGGAGCCGCCCGCCTCCAGCAGGAGTACGCGGGCGTCGCCGCGCGCGGACAGGCGCGCGGCCAGCACGCTGCCGGCCGTGCCCGCGCCCACCACGACGTAGTCGTATTCCACAGCCTGGCTCACGCAGCCTCTCCCGTTCCGGTGACGCGAGGACCGCCTCGTCACCTATTGAAGTGGTGAGACTTTCGCACGACAAAAGGTCACCTGTCAAAGTGGTGATGAATCCCAAGGGGTGGACTCATGCTCCCCGAATGTGTTCTTGATGCGCGCTTTGATGCCGATATGCCCCGGCACTTGGTTGCATGATGCAGCGCTTTCCTGATCTACTTTCTTGACGCAGCAAACTATTCGCTCGGGGAACTGCGGCTCTGGTGTGCGCCCCGCATGAGCAGAGGGATCTTCGTGAGCTTTCACCGTCGGGGCGGGGTCGCGCGGAGACGTGAGGGGGCGGAGGCGAGTCGGCTGATCGCGTCCGTCGGCGCGGGGTCCGCCCCTCTCCGGTTCCCGATCCGCCCCTGCGGATCCCGAAGTTGAGCCGGCCGGGAACCCGGCTGATCGGCGCGTGCGGTTCACCCGATGGTCGCCCGGTGCTCCGCGGCGGCGGTGGAGGCGGTGCGTCCCGTGCCCCTCGCATGGCCCGGGAGTCGTCGACACGGGTGCGTTGGCCGGAAGTTGACGGTCCCTCGATTCCGGAGGATTTGCTGTGAGTGGAATTCGCGGGCCTTCCGCAGGCCGGCGGCACGGCGCAGCACGGTGCCGCCGGGGGAATCGGCCTCTCTCGTTCAAGATTTGGGACCTTTCATGACATCAGAAACACCCGTACGCCGGCGCCACGCGTCGCGCCGCAGGCCGGCCCTGCTGGCCGCGGTCGGCGCGCTGGCGGTCGCCGGTTCGGTCGCCGTGCCGCTGACGGCACAGGCCACCGGCTCCGCGCCGGCGGACACCGCCCGGCAGCGCGATTTCGCCGCGGCGGCCGACGAGTACCACGTGCCGGAGCAGCTGCTGCTGGCCGTGGCGTACCAGGAGTCGGCGTGGGATGGCCATGCGGGCGTGCACAGCGCGAGCGGCGGCTACGGCCCGATGCACCTCACGGACGTGACCGCGGAGATGGTGGCCGGCGACGCCGGAGCGGCCGGCCGCAGCGACCTCGCGTCGTTCGTCGCCGACCCCGCCCTGCACACCCTCCAGGCCGCGGCCAAGCTCACCGGCCTGTCCGCGCGGGAGCTGAGGAACGACCCGGCCGCCAACATCCGCGGCGGCGCGGCGCTCCTCGCGTCGTACCAGAAGGCCACGGCCGGGACCGCCTCCGCCGACCCGGGTGACTGGTACGGGGCGGTCGCCCGCTACAGCCAGGCCTCGCAGCAGCAGGGAGCCAAGGCGTTCGCGAACCGTGTCTTCGCCACGCTGGCGAAGGGCGCGGGCCGCACCACCACGGACGGCCAGCGGGTCAGCCTCGCCGCCATGCCGCAGGTCGAGCCCGCGAAGGCCCAGCTGGCGAAGCTGCACCTGAAGGCCGCGGCGACCGCCGACGTCGAGTGCCCCACCACGGTGGACTGCACCTTCGTGCCGGCGGCGTCGACCAACGGCCAGGTCTCGAACCGGCCCGCCAACGGGATCCGGATCGACACCATCGTCATCCACGACACCGAGGGCTCGTACGAGTCCGCCATCGCCACCTTCCAGGCCCCGGGCAGCACGACCGCCTCGCACTACGTGATGCGGTCGTCGGACGGTGCGGTGGCGCAGATGATGCCCACGAAGGACATCTCCTTCCACGCGGGCAACTACTCCACCAACATGCACTCCCTCGGCATCGAGCACGAGGGTTTCGCCGCGCACGGCGCCGACTGGTACACCGAGGCGCAGTACGAGGCCACGGCGGAACTGGTGAAGTACCTGGCCGACCGCTTCGGCGTCCCGCTCGACCGGCAACACATCGTGGGCCATGACAACGTTGCCGGCCCGAACTCGGTGTCGGTCTCCGGCATGCACTGGGACCCGGGCACCGCCTGGGACTGGGAGCACTTCATGGCCCTGCTCGGCGCGCCCGTCATCGGCAAGCACGGGGTGGGCGACGTCGGTTCGGTGGTGACCATCGCCCCCGGGTTCCAGCGCAACCTGCAGACGGTCCAGATCTGCCCGTCCGACGACCCGACCGGTGCCACGCCCGAGTGCACCAAGGTGACGCAGCCGTCGAACACCCTGTTCGTGCGGACCGCCCCCAGTGACACCGCCCCCCTCTTCGGGGACCCGGCGATCCACTCCGGTGCCAACGGCACCGACCGGATCAACGACTGGGGCAACACCGTCCAGGCCGGTCAGCAGTTCGTCGTGGCCGGGAAGGACGGCGACTGGACCGCGATCTGGTACAGCGGCGCCAAGGTGTGGTTCCACAACCCCCACGGTGTCAACACCATCCCGGCGCACGGCGGTTACACCATCGTCAAGGCCGGCGTGACGCCCGCCACGCCGCCCGGCAAGGTGTACGGCAGCAGCTACCCGGACGCCTCGGAGTACCCGGCCGGGTACGGCGCCTCCACCCAGGCCCCGCTGAGCATGTACAGCATCTCGTCCGGCCAGGCGTACGTCGCCACCGCGCAGCCGGCCCTGACCGACGACTACTTCAAGGCCGACGGCAAGGTCGTCTTCGGCGCCAAGAAGATGTACACGATCCAGTACAACCACCGGGTCGCCCTGGTGTACGCGAACGACGTGATCGCCACGGTGCGCCCCGCGCACGACGGTCGCTGACACCCGTACGACACGCCGAGGGTGGGGCCCGTGAGCCGCGGCTTCCGGGCCCCACCCGCGCGTGGGACTCCCCGGTCCTCCCCCTCACCCGCCCCCGCCGGGGCCCGGTCGGGCATCCCGGCGGGGGCGGGACCCACCGACTGCACCACCTCTGGAGCCACAGGTGCGCACAGCACTCCTGCCCGTAGCACTCGTCACCGCCGCCCTCGGTGTGTCCGCCGTCTCCTGCGCGGACGCGCCCCGCCACGGTGGCACGGCCGCCGAGGCGCCAGCGGAGGACCTGCGGGTGGGGGCCGTCTGCTCATCGCATTTCGCGTTCGCCACGGACGTTTCGTGCGGGCTCGTGGACCTCGGCGACGTGCGCTTCCACTGCTCCGGTACGCACGACGACCCCTGCCCCCGGACCCATTCCGTCACGTTCGAGAACATCGGCAGGACCTCGGTGCGGCTGGTGACGGTCAGCGGATCGGCGCCGGGGGAGCGGCACGAGACCGTGTCCCGCCCGCTGCGGACCGGGGCGCGGACGGTCGTGGCGCCGAGGGCCGGCGACCGGTACCTCTACGACGTCCTCCTGCGCGCAGGGACCGGCTCGGCCGCGGTGGGGGTCGTCGCCGTCTCCTGAAGCCGGAGTACGGGGCCCGTGGGAAGCACGAGATGGCGGTGTGGTTAACATATGAGCACCGCCTAGCTCGAAAGATAAGCCTGTGACTGTCAACGAGGACTCGTTCACCGACTGGAAGCACCGCGAGGAGATCGCGGAATCGATGATTCCGATCATCGGGAAGCTACACAGGGAGCGGGACGTGACCGTCCTGCTGCACAGCCGCTCCTTGGTGAACAAGTCGGTGATCAGCATCCTCAAGGCCCACCGGTTCGTTCGGCAGATCGCCGGAGAGGAGCTCTCGGTCACCGAGACGCTGCCGTTCCTGCGGGCCCTCACCACGCTCGACCTCGGCCCGTCCCAGATCGACCTCGGCATGCTCGCCGCGACCTACAAGGCCGACGACCGCGGGCTGTCCGTCGAGGAGTTCACCGCCGGGGCCGTCGCGGGCGCCACGGGCGCCAACAAGATCGAGCGCCGTGAGCCGCGCGACGTCGTCCTCTACGGCTTCGGCCGCATCGGCCGCCTCCTCGCCCGCCTGCTGATCGAGAAGGCCGGTTCCGGCAACGGACTGCGCCTGCGCGCCATCGTCGTCCGCCGCGGCTCGGGCCAGGACATCATCAAGCGCGCCTCCCTGCTGCGCCGGGACTCCATCCACGGCCAGTTCCAGGGCACGATCACCGTCGACGAGGCGAACAGCACGATCATCGCCAACGGCAACGCGATCAAGGTCGTCTACGCCGACGACCCGGCGTCGCTGGACTACACGGCCTACGGCATCAAGAACGCCATCCTCATCGACAACACCGGCAAGTGGCGCGACCGCGAGGGCCTCTCCCAGCACCTGCGCCCCGGCGTCGACAAGGTCGTCCTGACCGCCCCGGGCAAGGGCGACGTGCCCAACGTCGTCCACGGCGTCAACCACGACATGATCAAGCCGGACGAGCGGATCCTGTCCTGCGCCTCCTGCACCACCAACGCGATCGTCCCACCGCTGAAGGCGATGGCCGACGAGTACGGCGTCCTGCGCGGGCACGTCGAGACCGTCCACTCGTTCACCAACGACCAGAACCTGCTGGACAATTACCACAGCTCCGACCGGCGCGGCCGTTCGGCGCCGCTCAACATGGTCATCACCGAGACCGGCGCCGCCTCCGCCGTTGCCAAGGCGCTGCCCGACCTCAAGGCGACGATCACCGGCAGCTCGATCCGCGTGCCGGTACCCGACGTCTCGATCGCGATCCTCAGCCTCCGGCTCGGGCGCGAGACCACCCGCCAGGAGGTCCTCGACCACCTCCGCGACGTCTCGCTGACCTCGCCGCTCAAGCGCCAGATCGACTTCATCAGCGCCCCCGACGCGGTGTCGAGCGACTTCATCGGATCGCGCCATGCCTCGATCGTCGACGCGGGCGCCACCAAGGTGGACGGCGACAACGCCATCCTCTACCTCTGGTACGACAACGAGTTCGGCTACTCGTGCCAGGTCATCCGGGTCGTCCAGCACGTCTCCGAGGTGGAGTACCCGACCTACCCCGCCCCGGCCGCCGCCGACCTGAGGCCGTGACCGCGCGTCGTGCCGCCGGGGCCGCGCCGGGCCCGGGCGGTACGACGGCGGGGCCCGGCGCGGCGGCGCGGCGCGGAGGGTCCGCGCGGATCCGTCAATTCGTTTGCGCCTTCGGCCGGGCGGCCGCAGCATGAGCCGCGTGAGAACGTTGCCGCCGTCGGAGGCGCTTGTCGGATGACCCCGCACGGAGAAGAGCGCGCCACCCTGTGCGGGCCGGACGGGCTGCCGGTGCTGACGTACGTCGAGGGGGTACGGGACGGCCGCCCCTGGGCGGACCTCGTGGAGGTGGTGGGGCCCGACCCGGTGCCCGCCGTCCTTGGCGGCATGCCCGGGTGGGCCGTCTCGGGATCTGTGGAGCTCGGCGAGCGGCTCCTGCGGCACGGCGCCCGCGTCCTGCGCCACGCCCATGCCATGGAGCGCGACCTGGTCGCCGATCCCCCGCCCCCGGAGTGGGCCGCCGTGCCCCTGCCGGACGGACTGCGGGCGGCGCCCTGCGACCGCGAGGCCCGTGAACTGCTCACCGCGTGGCGGTCCGCCTTCGCGCCCGGACACCCGGACCACCATCCGGGAAGCGACGAGGAGGTGCTCGAAGCCCAGTTGGCGCCGCTGCTGTCGGGCGCGGTCCTCGGGCCGGTCCTGCCGTGCAGCGCCCTGGCCGTGGACGAGGCCGACCGCGTGGTCGCGGGGGTCGTCGTCACGGACCGCGACGGCCTTCCCTGGGTCGGGACGGTCTTCCGGCGGCCGGAGCCCCGCTGCGCCGGCCTCGGTTCCCGGCTCCTGCGCCGCGCGCTTGCGGACGCCGCGGCGGGCGGCCTGACGCGGATCGGCCTGGCGGTGAGCGACGCCAACCCCGCACGCGCGCTCTACGAGAGGCTCGGGTTCGCGGTCACCGGCACGTCGCTCACCGTTCTCGTCCCCTGATTCCGGAGGGCGGACGCGTGCCGCCGGCGACCGCCCGCGAAGCGCCCGATCAGGCTCCGTCCGTGTGACGGTCCGCCACCGTTCGAGCACCCCGGCGACGGACGGTGCTCCCGCTACGCAGGAGGCCGGCGCCCGAGCCGGCCAGGACGGCCACGACGACGATCGTGCCGAACGAACCGTCGGCTCGCGAGGTGCCGAAGCCGTAAGCCGCCGCGACGACCGCCGCGAAGAGCAGAACGCCCGCGAGCAGGCGTCGTCGTGTGGAGACCGCGTTCACAATCTTCCCCCTGTCGGCGTTCGCCATCGGAGCGTCGCCATGGATGCCCTGACCGCAGACTGTCCCGTCCGATCACGAGGGGCAACCCGTCTGAGGTGAACCTGAGGTTGGGCGCCGGACGCGCCGGACGTGCCGGACGCGCCGATGACGGTGACGCCGGACCCGCTCCCGGCGGGGGAAGGTTCATCTGGCAGCCATGTGATCGTCGGGAACGTGTCCGCCACGTCGGACAAAGTGCCGTTTCGGCGTGACGTGATCGTGCGCCGGAACGTCGCCCCATGCGACCGCACGAAAGAACGGACACTTGCCCCTTCAGCTCCTCGCCCGTCTGCGGGCCCCGGTCCGGCCTTCCCCGGGTGTCGTACTGGCGGGGGCCGTGCTGGCGATCCTCGCCTCCTTGGCGGGGCCCGCTCCTTCCGCGGCCGCGCACCCGTTCGGCCCGCCGTCCACCGCCCAGGCCGGCGTCCAGGGCTCTCGCCTCGTGATCGCGTGGAACACCGACAAGCTCGATTGGGTGGCACTCGGCGAGTCGCTCGGAGTCTTCGGCGGCCGGGACAGCGGGGGGAACTCCTCGAACCTGTCCTTCGCGCAGAGACTGCAGCGATCGACGGCGGTCCGTGACTACCTGCTCCGGCACATCGCCGTCGCTCAGGCCGGCCGTCCCTGCCACGGGACGGTCGTCGGGGGGATGGAGGACTTCCTCGCCCGGGGAGCGCAGGTGGCCTTCGACTGCCCGGCGCCCGTGGTCGACGTACAGGTCACGATCAGCGCCCTCACGGATCTCCACCCGGCGTACCGGACCATGCTCACCTCCGCCGGCCCCGCCGAGCCCCAGCAGACGCTGTTCACCTCCGCCCGGCCGACCACGCAGGTGCGTTTCACGGCTTCCGGCGGAAGCGTCCGCGGAACGGTCGTGGCCTTCTCCATCGGCACCTTTGCCGCCGCCCTCGCCATCGGCGGCTTCGTTCTCCGGCGGTCGCGCCGTCGCAAGGGCGCCCGAGCCGGCAGCACCCCCATCTCGGTTCACCACTCTCAGACCGCGCCGGGCAAGCAGGCCGCGGCACCCGCCGACACCGGCGCCCGTTCCAGGAGCAACGCATGACAGGGATAGGAAGCCTCGACAACCACCTGATCGCCCTCTTCGACGGCGGGTCCCTGTTCTGGGTGACCCTGATCGTCGCGCTCGGCGTCGGCGCGGCTCATGCGGTGGCCCCCGGTCACGGCAAGAGCATCACGGCCGCCTATCTGGTGGGGACGCGGGGACACTACAAGGACGCGGCACGCCTCGGGGTCATCGTCGCGACGATGCACACCTTCTCGGTGCTGGTCCTCGCACTGTTGTGGGTGGGAGTCAGCAGCACGGCGGTCAGCACCAAGACCGCCACCGCGTGGATGCAGGTCGCCGCGGGAGCGGTCGTCGCGATCGTGGGCGTGGGCCTGGTGTACCGGCACGTCCGTGGCCGCGGCCACTCCCACGGGCACGGGCACGGGCACGCTCATGGACACCCACACGGGCATGACCACCCGCACGGGCATGAGCACCCCCATGGGCACGACCACCCGCACGGTCACGCCCATGGGGACGACCACTCGCACGGTCACGCCCACGGGCACGACCACTCCCACGAACACCACGGCCACGACACGGCCGTGCGGGACGACAGCGCCCACGCCCACCACCACGTCGAGCAGTTGACCAACCCGTGGTCCCGGAAGGGCCTCGCGGCGCTGGCCCTCTCCGGCGGGCTGCTGCCGTCGCCGTCGGCGTTCCTGATCTTCGTGAGCGGGTTGCTGACCGGCCGCGCGCTCGGGGCACTGGCCATCGTGATCACGTTCGGAGTGGGCATGGCGCTGACGCTCACGGGTGTCGGTGTCGCCACCATCCGCGGATTCTCGGTCGTCGAGCGGCACTTCCGCGGTCGGACGGGCACGGCCAGGCTGCGGGCGTGGACGCCTCTCCTGGCCGGTGTCGCGGTGGTGACGGCGGGCTGCTTCTACATCGCCGGCGCGGTCTCCACGCTGCAGGACGACGGGGACGACCTGGTGCCGGCGTCCAGCACGGCGAGGCTGCCGTAGCCGAGGCGCACGGCGACGTCCTCCCCGTCAGTCACGGGTGAGGACGTCGCGGAGCGAGTCCAGGACCGCCGGGAGCCGTTCCGCGGGGATGCCCCCGCCCTGGGCCATGTCGCCGCTGCCGCCGCCGCGTCCGCCGAGCAGTCGCTTCACCAGGGCGGAAGCGGAGCGGCCGGCCTGACGGGCGGCGGGGTTGACGGCGACGACGAGGGCGGCCTTGCCCGTGCCGGAGGTGCCGATGACCACGACGCCGGGCCGGTTCGGGGACAGTCGGTCGCGGACGGCCGTGGCGAGGTGCCGGGCGTCGTCCATGCTTCCGTCGGTGGTCGCGGTGACGGTGAGGGTGCCGTCGACGTCGGTGGTCCGGTCGGCGAGTTCCGCGGCACGGGCCAGGGTGGTCTGGCGGCGGAGTTCGGCCGTCTGCCGGTCGGCGGTCTTGAGGCGGTCGAGGAGGGACGCGACGCGGTCGGGCAGTTCGGCGCGCGGCGCCTGGAGTTGCTCGGCGACGCGGGAGACGAGGTCGCGCTCGCGGGCGAGGTAGCCGAAGCCCTCGATGCCGACGGCCGCCTCCAGACGGCGCATGCCCGCGCCGACCGATGATTCGCCGGTGAGGGCGATGACGCCGATCTGAGAGGCGTGCCGCACATGCGTGCCGCCGCACAGCTCCCTCGACCAAGGGCCGCCGATCTCCACGACGCGGACCTGCTCGCCGTAGGTCTCGCCGAACAGGGCGAGCGCGCCGAGCTCCTTGGCCTCCGCCAGCGGCATCCAGCGGACGCCCACCGGCAGGTCGCGACGCAGGGCCTGGGCGGCGGCCTCCTCCACCTCGCTGCGGGTCGCCGGTCCGAGCGGGCCGCGCCAGGGGAAGTCCAGGCGGAGGTGACCGGGGCGGTTGTACGAGCCGGACTGCAGCGCGGTGGGGCCGAGGACCTGGCGGAGCGCGGCGTGCAGGACGTGGGTGCCGGAGTGTGCCTGGCGTGCGCCGAGCCGCCACTCGGGGTCGACCGCGGCGTGGACGCCGTCGCCGGTGGCGAGTTCGCCGGCGGTGACGCGGATCCGGTGGGCGACCAGTCCGGGCAGGGGGCGCTGGACGTCGATGACCTCGGCTTCGGCGGAGGCGGAGGTGAGGTGTCCGGCGTCGCTGTCCTGTCCGCCGGACTCGGCGTAGAAGGGGGTGCGGTCCAGGACGACGGTCGCGATCTCGCCGGTGTGCACGGAGGCACGGGGGCCGTTCGGGCCGAGGATGGCCAGGATGCGGGAGTCGGTTCGGAGGGTGTCCCAGGCCTGCCAGTCGGTGGGCCCGTGCGTGTCGAGGACGCTCCGGTAGGCGGTGGTGTCGGTGGCGCCGCCCGCCTTGCGGGCACGGGCGTCGGCGCGGGCGCGCTCTCGCTGGTCGCGCATGAGGGCGGCGAAGCCGTCGCGGTCGACGTCGACGCCCTGTTCGGCGGCCATCTCCAGGGTGAGGTCGATGGGGAAGCCGTATGTGTCGTGCAGGAGGAAGGCCCGGTCGCCGGGCAGCGCGTGGCCGCCCGTCTTCTTGACGTCGGCGATGGCGGTGTCGAGCACGGTGGTGCCCTGCCGAAGGGTGGCGCGGAAGGCGTCCTCCTCGGCGTAGGCCTGCTGGGAGATGCGGTCGAACTGTTCGGCGACCTCGGGATAGCTCGGTGCCATGCAGTCGCGGGCGACCGGCAGCAGCTCCGGGAGCGCGGGGTCCTGGTGGCCGAGCAGTCGCATGGCGCGGACCGAGCGGCGCAGGATGCGGCGCAGGACGTAGCCGCGGCCTTCGTTGCCGGGCGCGGTGCCGTCGGCGAGCAGCATGAGCGCGGTGCGGACGTGGTCGGCGACCACTCTGAGCCGGACGTCGGCCTGGGCGTCGGCGCCGTAGCGCGCCCCGGACAGGGTCGCCGCGTGGTCCAGGACCGGGCGGGTCTCGTCGATCTCGTAGAGGTTGTCGACGCCCTGCAGCAGGGTGGCCATGCGTTCCAGCCCATGCCGGTGTCGATGTTGCGGCGGGGCAGTTCACCGAGGACGGGGTAGCCGGCCTTGCCGGGGCCCTCGCCGCGTTCGTACTGCATGAAGACCAGGTTCCAGAACTCCATGTAGCGGTCCTCGTCGACCGCTGGACCGCCGGCCCGGCCGAGGGCGGGGCCGCGGTCGTAGTACAGGTCGGAGCACGGGCCGCAGGGCCCGGGGACGCCCATGGACCAGAAGTTGTCCTCGTCGCCCCGGCGCACGATCCGCTCCTCGGGGAGGTCCGCGACGCGGCGCCAGATCGCGGCGCTCTCCTCGTCGGTGTGGTGCACGGTGACCCAGATACGGTCCGGGTCGAGACCGAATCCGCGGTAGGCGACGGGCGTGGTGGACAGCTCCCACGCGTAGGCGATGGCCTCTTCCTTGAAGTAGTCCCCGAAGGAGAAGTTGCCGTTCATCTGGAAGAACGAGCCGTGCCGGGTGGTGCGGCCGACCTCCTCGATGTCGAGGGTGCGCACGCACTTCTGGACGCTGGTGGCGCGGGGCCAGGGCGCGGCGGCCTCGCCGGTCGGGTAGGGCTTGAAGGGCACCATGCCCGCGTTGACGAACAGCAGGGTCGGGTCGGGCGTCGGCAGGGGCGCGCTGGGGGCGACGTGGTGGCCGCGTTCGGCGAAGTACTCGAGGAAGCGGCGGCGGATCTCTGCGGTGCGCACAACGGGCTCCGGAGCGGGGAGGAAGGGCGGGAAGGTCACAGGGGGCGCGCGGCGGTGGCGCGGTCGGGATGGCGGGGCCCGAGGAGGACGGTGATCCCGGTGCCGTCCTCGGCCGGGTGGGTGGCCTGGGTCCAGCCGCTGCGCCGGTAGAAGCGCAGGGCACGAGTGGCCTGTACGGAGGTGAGCAGCCATGCCCGGTCGCCGGGTGCGTCGTTGGTGACGGCGTCCAGGAGGCCGGCGGCGACGCCGGTGCCCTGGGCGGTGGGTCGGACGGCGAGTTCGTCGACTTCGCGGGCACCGCACAGCCAGGCCGCGGTCCGATCGGTGCCCAGGGCGGCGTGGGCCAGTCCGTAGCAGCGGCCGGAGGGGAAGGGGGAGGGCGTCGTCCAGGCGGTGGCGAAGCCGAGGAGTTCGTCGCCCGCGCAGGCGACGGCCGCGGTGAAGCCCGGGCGTACGACGTCCCGCGCGAGGCGGTCGAGGAAGAGGTCCGCCTCCCTGTCGCCCTCGTTCCACGGAGGTGCGGAGAACGCCTCGCGGTAGGCGACTCTCAGCGCCGGGGCGTAGGCCAGGAGCCGGTCGGCCGCGACGGGGCGGACGCCGGCGGTCATGCCGCCGGGACCAGGGTGGCGTGCTCCAGCGGAGCGGAGGGATCGATCGACACCCCCAGCGGTACGGGTTCCACACCCGCCCGGACGAGGAGGTCTCCGACGGCGGCGATCATCGCGCCGTTGTCGGTGCACAGGCGCAGCGGCGGCACCCGCAGCCGGATGCCCGCCGCGGCGCACCGCTCCTCGGCCAGGGCCCGTACCCGCGAGTTGGCGGCCACGCCGCCGACCACCACCAGGTCCCGTACTCCGTGGTCGCGGCAGGCCGCGAGGGCCTTGCGGGTGAGGACGTCGGCGATGGCCTCCTGCAGCGAGGCGGCCGCGTCCGGGACGTGGCCGTCGGGGTGGTGCTCGGCCCAGCGGGCGGCCGCGGTCTTCAGCCCGGAGAAGGAGAAGGCGTACGGGTCGTCGCGCGGTCCGGTCATCGGGCGGGGGAAGGCGATCGCGCGGGGGTCGCCGCCGCGGGCGGCACGGTCGATGGCCGGGCCTCCGGGATAGGGGAGGCCGAGCACTCGGGCGGCCTTGTCGAAGCACTCTCCGGCGGCGTCGTCGAGGGTGTCGCCCAGATGGACGATCGGGTCGCGTGCCAGGTCGCGGACGAGGAGCAGCGAGGTGTGGCCTCCGGAGACGATCAGCACCACGCAGGGATCGGGCAGCGGCCCGTGCTCCAGGGTGTCGGCGGCCACGTGCCCGGCCAGGTGGTGGACTCCGTACAGCGGCACCCCAAGGGCGTAGGCGTAGCTCTTCGCGGCGGCCACGCCGACCTGCAGGGCCCCGGAGAGTCCGGGGCCGGTCGTGACGGCGACGGCGCTGACATCGCGCAGGCCGAGTCCGGCGTCGGCGAGGGCGGCCCGGACCACCGGGCCCACGGAGTGGAGGTGAGCGCGGGCGGCGATCTCGGGGACGACACCGCCGAAGCGGGCGTGCTCGTCCATGCTCGACGCCACGGCGTGGCCGAGCAGCCGCCCGTTCTCCACCAGGCCCGCCCCGGTCTCGTCACAGGACGACTCGATGCCCAGGACCACCACGTTCGCCTCCCGGCTCCTTATTGCGTACTCATTGCAATTGCATAGTAAGGGCATCTGTAGGCGCACAGACGCCCCGGACCCGTCGGCGTGGTCCGGGGCGTCGGGATCGGGCGGGAGCCCGAAGGCGGCGGCTCAGTCGGTGTGCGGTTCCGCGGGTCGCAGGTCCGCCGTCCACTTCTCCTCGATGCGGCCGAACTTCCACACCAGCACGGCCACGAGCCAGGTGGCGAAGAAGAGGCCCACGATGACGAAGCCGATGATGTTGAGGTCGAGGCCGGAGACCCAGTCCCAGAACGCGCCGTGGAGGCCTGCCTTCTCGGCGATCAGGCCGAGGAGCTCGACGGTGCCGATGATGAGCGCCACGGCGACCGACAGGCCCGTGATGGTGAGGTTGTAGTAGACCTTCCGGACGGGCTTGGAGAAGGCCCACTCGTAGGCGAAGTTCATGAACGAGCCGTCGATGGTGTCCAGCAGCGACATGCCGGCCGCGAAGAGCACCGGCAGGCAGAGGATCGCGTACCAGGGCAGCCCCGAGGCGGCGCCGGAGCCGGCCAGGACGAGTAGGGCGATCTCGGTGGCGGTGTCGAAGCCCAGTCCGAAGAGCAGGCCGAGCGGGTACATTTGCCACGGCTTGGTGATGGACTTCATCAGCCGGCCGAGGAGCCGGTTCATGAAGCCGCGGTTGTTCAGCTGCTCCTCCAGGGCCGCCTCGTCGAAGTGGCCGGAGCGCATCTGCCGGAAGACCTTCCAGATCCCGGCCAGGATCAGCAGGTTGATGACGGCGATGACATAGAGGAACGTGCCGGAGACGGTGGTGCCGATCCAGCCGGTGACGTTGTGCAGCTGCGAGTCGTCGTTCTCCACCGGCCCGGCGAGCGCCTTGACGCCCAGCGACAGCAGGAAGGCCAGTCCGAAGACGATCGAGGAATGGCCGAGGGAGAACCAGAAGCCGACCGAGAGCGGCCGCTGGCCTTCGCCCATCAGCTTGCGGGTGGTGTTGTCGATGGCCGCGATGTGGTCGGCGTCGAAGGCGTGCCGCATGCCCAGGGTGTAGGCGGTCACGCCGATGCCGACGCCGAAGGACTTCGCGCCGAGGCTGTAGTGCTCCGGAGCGACGACGGCCACGAGAGTGAACCAGCCAATGACGTGCAGGCCGACGACGAAGCCCGCCATGCCCCCGACGCGGGCCCATTCCCGGGGGCTGAGCGCGTGGCGGACGCGGTGGAGCAGGGGCTGGGCTCCTGGTGCGGCGGACGGAGCGGTGGACATGGGCGCCTCTTTCTGGACATGCCTGCTGACATGTCAAATTAGGCGCGAGTGAAAATTACCTGCAATCTCATTGCAGTTAACAGTCAGTGCTCATAGGGCAATGAAGTGGTCAAGGGGCAGGCAGGCATGAACCCGACGGCGGCGACCAGGGATGCCTGGAACGTGAACCGGCCCGGCGGACGTGAGGCGAGTGTGCTGCGGGAGTGCGGCCTGCGGTGCACCCAGCCGCGGCTCCACCTCCTCGCCTTGCTCCGCGGCCACGACGGGCATCTCTCCGCCAACCAGATCCGCCGCCACATGGCCGAGCAAGGCGTGCCCGTGAACATCACGACGGTCTACCGGACCCTGGAAACCCTCACCGAACGGGGCGTGGTGAGCATGACCCACGGGCCGTCCACCACCGTCTACTGCCTCACCCGGAGCCCGCATCACCACGCCGTTTGCAGCACATGCGGATCCGTCACCAGGATGCACGCCGACCGGCTCGCGGCCGCGGTACTCGCCGCCGAGGAGGCGACCGGCTTCCGGCTCGACGCCACAGATGGCCTCATACTGCGCGGACTGTGTCCCGAATGTCGCGAAGACGGGGCCGGCCGGGGCCGGCGGATTGCCGGTTGGAAAGACGATCACCCCGCGGAAAGGACCGCGCCCGATACCGCGGGCACGACGCCGCCGAAGGCTGACGGGCCGACCCCGCCGGGGAACATGCTGGTGCACTAGTCAGGCTGTTGCAAGTTTCTCGCAAGAGCAAGCGTATGGTGACAGTGGCTCAATCGATCACCATCGCTGAAAGGGGCTGTGCCTGATGGGCACGTACTCGCTTCCCGATATGCCCTATGACTACTCCGCGCTGGAGCCGGCGATCACGGGGGAGATCCTCGAACTCCACCACGCCAAGCACCACGCCGCCTACGTCAAGGGCGCCAATGACACCCTCGAGCAGATCGCCGAGGCGCGCGACAAGGACGCCATCACCCCGACGGGGCTGGTCGGCCTGGAGAAGACCTTCGCCTTCAACCTCTCCGGTCACGTCCTGCACTCGATCTTCTGGCAGAACCTCTCCCCGGACGGCGGCGACCGCCCCGACGGAGCCCTTGCCGACGCCATCGACGAGCACCTCGGCGGCTTCGAGGCGTTCAAGAAGCAGTTGACCGTGGCCACCGCCTCCGTCCAGGGTTCCGGGTGGGGCGTCCTCGCCTGGGAGCCGCTCGGCAAGCGTCTGATCGTCGAGCAGGTCTACGACCACCACGGCAACGTCGGCCACGGCGCCACGCCGCTGCTGGTCTTCGACGCCTGGGAGCACGCCTACTACCTGCAGTACAAGAACGTCCGTCCCGACTACGTCACCAAGCTCTGGGACATCGTCAACTGGAACGACGTCACCGCCCGCTTCGACGCCGCGAAGGCGGCGTCCGGCGTCTGACGGCTCGCACGCGAACCGGCCCGCTCGCGCCCGCGAGCGGGCCGGACGTGTTCCGCGCCCCGCCGGCGGGGCGCAGCCGGAGGCGGGGGCGGCTGCCCGTCACCGCGGGTGTGCGAGTGAAGTACCGTAAGACCGCTCTGGTTTGGCTCGCAGGATCGAGGTCGTACGACGTGCTGGTGGCGGATCGGTATCGCTTGGACGCGCCCATCGGCCGCGGCGGCATGGGCGAGGTGTGGCGGGCCAACGACGAGGTGCTGGGACGCCCCGTGGCGGTGAAGCTCCTGCTGGGCGACGGAACCGACCCCTCAGCGGCCGCGCGGTTCCGGCTGGAGGCGCAGACGGCGGCGCGCCTGGGGCACCCGCATGTCGTGGCGGTGTTCGACTTCGGGTCCTGGGAGGGCCGGTTCTTCCTCGTCATGGAGCTGGTCGAGGGCGACAGCCTGGCCGGGCGGCTGGAGTCCGGGCACCCGCTGGGCGCGGAGGACGTCGCGGTCGTCGCCGCGCAGGCCGCCGCGGGCCTCGCGGCCGCGCACCAGCAGGGCATCGTCCACCGCGACATCAAGCCCGGCAACCTGATGCTGGACGCCGTCGGATCGGTCAAGATCGGCGACTTCGGGATCGCCCGCTTCGTCGACGACCCCGCCAACGCGCTCACCATGACGGGACAGATCGTCGGCACGAGCCTCTACCTGGCTCCCGAACGGGCACTCGGCCAGACCGCGGGGCCGCCCTCCGACGTCTACGCCCTCGGCTGCGTCCTGTACCAGTTGCTGACGGGCCGTCCGCCGTTCCAGGCCGACAGCCCCACGGGCCTGCTGTACCAGCACATCGACAGCGCCCCCGTTCCTCCGTCCCGGCTCGGCGCCGATGTGCCCGCCGCCTTCGAGGCGTATCTCCTCGGGCTGCTCGCCAAGCAGCCGGACGACCGGCCGACGGCCCAGGCGGTGGCCGACTGGTTCCGCACGGACGCCTGGCGCGGGCGCCCGGAGGCCCTGCCCGCCGCCGCGCCCCGGCCCGTCGCCCCCGGCGGCGCGGGCAACGAGGCCGGCTCCGCCACGACGCGCCATCGGCCCCCGGCGGTGCGGTCCGCGTCCAGGCGCCGGGCGGCACCGCCGCAGCGGCGCAGCCCGGGCGAGTTCATCAGGTACCGGCCCCGCGTGGCGAGCGCCATAGCCGGAGCGGTTGCCTTCGTGGTGGCGGTGCTCATCGGCATGGTCTCGTTCTCGCCGGAGAGCAGCTCCGCCGACACCCCGGGCGCCGACCCGAGCACGACGTCGTCCGAGGGGACCTCGCCCTGAGTCCGGGCTGGGCGTGACGCCCGCTGGGTGACGGCCGGGGCCGGGGCGGGACCGGTCAGCCGACGCCGCCCGCGGACGGCTCGATCGCACCGACGGCCACCAGGCCGATGATCACGGCCCCGAGAAGCAGCCGGTAGATCACGAACGGCGTGAAGCTGTGGGTGGAGATGTACTTGAGGAACCAGGCGATGGCCGCGTAGCCGACCACGAAGGCGATCCCGGTGGCGAGCAGCGTCGGCCCCCAGGCCGGGGCCGGCCCTTCGCCGATCTTGAACAGCTCCAGGGTGCCGGACGCGAGCACCGCGGGGATGGCGAGCAGGAAGGAGTAGCGGGCCGCCGCCTCACGGCTGTACCCGAGGAAGAGCCCGGCGCTGATCGTGCCGCCGGAGCGGGAGACGCCGGGGATCAGGGCGAGGGACTGGGCGAAGCCGTACCCCAGGGCGTGGGGGAGGGTCAGCTCGGTGATGGGCTTGGCGCTGCGGATGGCCCTGGTGCGGTCGGCCACGGCCAGGATGAGCCCGAAGAGGATCAGCACCGTGCCCGTGATGCGCAGATCACGCAGCGACGTCTCGATGCTGTGCTGGAACACGGCGCCGAGGACGGCGATGGGCACCGTGCCGATGATGACGAACCAGCCCATCCGCGCGTCGGGGTCCTTGCGCCGGTCGGCGACGAAGAGGGACGCCGTCCAGGCCTTGACGATCGAGGCGATGTCGCGGCGGAAGTAGATCAGCACCGCCGTCTCGGTGCCCAGCTGGGTCACGGCGGTGAAGGCGGAGCCAGGGTCCTTCCAGCCGGCCATGGCGGAGAACACGCGCAGGTGCGCGCTGGACGAGACGGGCAGGAACTCGGTGAGCCCCTGCAGCAAGCCGAGGACGGTGGCTTCGAACCAGGACATCGGGGGGTGACTCCACAGATGGTCGGGGGCGCCGCGACCCGGCGGCGAAGCCGCCCACGAGGCCGTGGCGCCGGAGAACTCGGGAAACTCTGCGGCCATCGGCCGGTGGCCCGTGGGGCGGCCGGTGGCTTCGTACGGTGGGCGGCCCCCTGCGGGCCATCCGCAGAACTACCGCGTCAGGTAAAGAAGTTCCCAAGCCACCCTGATGGACGAGCGATCTTCGGCCGGGAGGGCGGAGAGGGCCTGGTGGCGGCGGGAACGCGGGCCCCGGCGAGGCGCCGCGCACGGGTGAGCGGCGACGGGTGAGGGGCGGTGACCGGCGGCCACCTTTGCCCATCCTTTACCATGGTGGAACCCTCGTCGTTCCGAGCATGAAGAAGGAGCCGCGGTTCCCGCGATGGACCATCCTCCGAGTACCGACCGTGTCAGTCCCCGAAAGCCCCGCCGCCGTGTGGGAACGGGGGTGACACGGTGACCGAAGTCCTCCTCCTTCTCGCGGCCCTGCTGCTGACCCTCGCCTGCGCGGTGTTCGTCGCGGCGGAGTTCTCCCTGACCACGGTGGAGCGCGGTGAGCTGGAACGCTCCGCGGCCGCGGGCGAGCGCGGCGCGGACGGCGCGCTGAAGGCGGTACGCAGGCTGACACTGCAGCTGTCCGGCGCGCAGCTGGGCATCACGGTGACCTCGCTGGTCATCGGGATGCTCGCCGAGCCGTCGGTCGCGGCGCTGCTGGCGGGTCCGATCGGGGCCGTCGGCCTTCCCGACGGGGCCGCTTCCGTCACGGCCACCATCCTGGGCGTGAGCATCTCGACCGTCGTGCTGATGGTGATCGGCGAGCTGGTGCCCAAGAACTGGGCGATCTCCAGCCCGCTGGCCGTCGCCAAGGTGGTCGCCGGGCCGCAGCGCGGCTTCACCGCGGCGTTCTCGCCGTTGATCAACCACCTCAACGACTCCGCGAACCGCCTGGTGCGCCGATTGGGGCTGGAGCCCGCCGAGGAGCTGGCCTCCGCCCGCACACCGGACGAGCTGCGGGCGCTGGCCCGGCACTCGGCCGCCGTCGGCGTGCTGGAACCCGACTCCGCCGAGCTCTTCGTCCGCACGCTCCACCTGAGCGAGCTGACCGCGGAGAACGTCATGACCCCACGTGTGGACGTACGGGCCCTGGAGGCCCACGCCAGCGCCGCCGACGCGGCTCGGCTGTCCCTGTCGACCGGCCTGTCCCGCTTCCCGGTGTACCGGGACAGCCTCGACGAGGTCATCGGCACCGTCCACATCCGCGACGTCCTGGCCCTCCCCGCCGCCGAACGCGCCACCACAGCGGTGACCGCGCTGGCCACCGCGCCGCTGCTGGTGCCCGACAGCCTGCCCGTCAACCGGCTGCTGGAGCGGTTGCGCAGCCGCCGCACCATGGCCGTGGTCATCGACGAGTACGGCGGCACGGCCGGCGTCGTCACCGTGGAGGACGTCGTCGAGGAGGTCGTCGGCGACGTACGCGACGAGCACGACCCGCAGCAGCGACCCGACCTCGCACCCTGCGGCGACGGGACATGGGAGGCCGACGGCAACGTCCGCATCGACCAGCTCGCCGGCATCGGCCTGGTGCTCTCCGACGGCCCGTACGAGACCGTCGCCGGTCTCCTGGCCACCACCCTGGGCCGGATCCCCGCGCGCGGCGATGCCGCCGACCTCGACGGCTGGCGGCTCACCGTACTCAGCGTCGACCACCACGTCGCCGAGCGGGTCCGTGTCGCACGCGTTCCGGAGGTCGCCCGATGACCGTGCTGCAGCTCGCCGTCGGCGCTCTGACGCTGCTGACCAACGCCTTCTTCGTGGGCGGCGAATTCGCCCTGATCTCGGTCCGGCGCAGCCAGATCGAGCCGCGCGCCCAGTCCGGGGACAAGCGCGCCCGCACCGTCATCTGGGGCCTGGAGCACCTGTCCGCCCTGCTGGCCACCGCACAGTTGGGCATCACCGTCTCCTCGCTGGTGCTGGGCGCGGTCGCCGAGCCGGCCATCGCGCATCTGCTGGAGCCCGGCTTCGAGGCGGTCCACGTGCCGCACGCCCTGGTGCACCCGATCTCGTTCGTGATCGCCCTGACCGCGGCCACCTACCTGCACATGCTGATCGGCGAGATGGTCCCGAAGAACATCGCGCTCGCCGCGCCCGAGCGCTCGGCGCTGCTGCTCGGCCCGCCGCTGGTCGCGGTCACCCGCGCCCTGCGCCCGGTCGTCTTCGGCATCAACGCCTTCGCCAACGTCCTGCTGCGGCTGCTGCGCGTCGAGCCGAAGAACGAGGTCACCGCCGTCTTCACCGACGACGAACTCGCCCGCCTGGTCCAGGACTCCAGCGCCGCGGGGCTGCTCGACGCCACCGGCGGCGAGCGCCTGCGCGACGCCCTGGAACTCGGCAGCCGTCCGGTCGGCGAGATACTTGTACCGGCGGGCCGCATGGTCACCGTCGACGAGCGGGTCACCCCGGACGAGCTGGAACGGAAGGCCTCGGCCTCCGGCTTCTCCCGTCTCCCGGTCACCGGCGACGGGGGCGACGTCCTCGGGTTCCTGCACATCAAGGACACCCTCGGCGTCGCCGAGCGCGACCGCCCGTTCCCCCGGAGCGCCCTCCACCCCGTCATCCGGCTCCGCCCCACCACGCCGCTGGACGACACCCTCACCGCCCTCCGCTCCGCCGGCACCCATCTCGCCGCGGTCACCGGGGACGACGGCACGCTCCTCGGCTACGTCACCATGGAGGACGTCCTGGAGGAGCTCGTCGGATCCGCCGCCCCCGTGGAGGAGGCGGCGTAGACCCGCGGGCTCGGGCCGGGGCCAGGCGGGCGTCCCGCTCGGGGCATCCCGCGGGCGGCGCGGTCCGGGAGCGCACGGCGATGGCCGCACGCCCGGCCGGGCGTGCGGCCGGCCGGGCGTGCGGCCGGGTCGCGGTGATGGTGCCGTACCCGGTCATGGAGCGGGCACGGCACCCCGCATCTCCCGCGCCGGGTTGCCGCCCCACCGCGCCCGGTCGGGGACCTCCTCGCCCTTCATGAGGAAGGAGTCGGGCGCCAGGACCGCCTGGTCGCCCATGGTCACGCCGTAGTGGACGAGGGCGCCGATGCCGAGGGTGCAGCCGCTGCCCAGCGTGGTGCGGTCCGACTTGAAGGTGCCGTCCTCCTGGGAGTGGCACTGGATACGGGTGCCCTCGTTGAGGACGCACTCGTCGCCGATGGCGACCAGGGAGCGCTCGGGCAGGTAGCAGCCGTCGTCGAAGACCCGGCGGCCGATCCGGACGCCGAGCAGCCGCCAGATGGCGGGCTTGAAGGGCGTGCCGTTGAAGACCGCGATCGCCTCCGTCGGGTGGGTGATCTTCCAGTAGCGCTCGTGCCGCCAGAAGGGACGTTCGTAGATCGAGCAGTACTGCGGCCGCAGCCCGCGCGGGCCCGCGGTGGCGCGTTCGATCAGCATCATGTCGGCGACCGCGAAGAGCAGGGTGAGGACGTTGGCGAGGGCGATCACCGGGGGGCCGAACGTGCCGTACAGGTCAGCGGCCACCGACACGACCAGTGCGACCCAGAGGAAGAACAGCCAGCGCGACAGCAGGTGCAGGGCCATGGTGGCGGCGTTGTGCCTGTTCTTGGCCGCCAGGCGGCGGCGGAAGGTCTCGCCCTCCTTGAGGTGGTCGAACCTGGTGTCCCGCAGGACGGTCCGGGGGATCTCGAAGCTGGGGGAGCCGAGGAGGCCGACGCCTTCGCGGACCTCCCCGTCCAGCGGGACCATGACCTTGGTCGCCAGGAGGCAGTCGTCCCCGGTCCTGCCCCGCGCGGGGTAGGCGATCTGGTTGCCGAGGAAGTTGTGCGGGCCGATCCGCACCTCGGACACCCTGAACGAGGTGCCGGAGTAGTCGGTGTTGATGACCGAGAGCCCGTCGGCGATCATCGTTCCCCTGCCGACCGAGGTCAGCCGGGGGGCGTCCTGCCTGACCGTCAGGCCGAAGTTGGACCCGGTCTGCTCGACATCGCCGAGGTCGTACCCGAGGCGGCACAGGTAGTGGACGATGGCCGAGCTGTCGCCGAACAGGACCTTGTGGAACCGCCGGTTGGTGAGAAAGCCGATGGCCCGGTGCATTCCGTACCGGAAGCCGAACAGGGGGTAGACCGTGTCCGGTCTGACAGCCGGACTCAGCACGCGCGGGACCGTCACCGACAGGAGGGCCCCGAGGACCACCGCGCCGAAGAAGAAGATCGCCGAGGCCGCCAGGGCATCGGCGTAGAACGTCCAGCGCGTGAGCGCCGTCGGCCCGGGCTGCACGAGGACGCGGAACTGCGGGACCGCCGTCACGAGGATGACGGCACCGCCGACGACCAGGGGGATGTGGACGAGCAGGGCCGTCAGGACCTGGGTCACCGCATAGACCGCCCTGCGCACGGGGCCGCAGCGGGCCGGGCCGACCGCGCGGCCGTCGTCCGTGTCGGTGCGCTGCGCGGGGGAGCCGTGCCAGTGCTCGCCGTCGGGGACGCGCTGGCCGGCGTGGAGCGAGGAGGCGTGAGCGAGGCGGCTGCCGTTCCCCATCGCGGTGTCGATGTCGAGCACCGTCGCCTCGCCGATTACGACGTCCCGGCCGAGTGTGACCGTGCCGGTCCGGATCACTCCGTACTGTGCCCGGTAGCAGTTGAGGAAGGAGTCCCTGCGGATCACCGAACCGTCGCCGATGGTCAGCAGGTCCGTGCAGACCGGCAGATGACGCGAGAGGACCGTGACGCGGCGCCCGATCCTCGCGCCGAGCGCCCGGAGATAGAGCGAGTAGAGCGGCGATCCGGCGAAGAGTGCCAGCGGGTTCGACCGGATCAGGGTCTTGACGCACCAGAAGCGGAAGTACGCCAGGCTCCAGAGGCGGATCTGCCGGGGACGCCACCGGCCGACCAGCAGCCACTTGGCCGCGATGGGCAGGGTGCACACGGCGAGGAAGACGCCGGCACCGAACAGCACGGCCCGCAGATAGGCGTCGAGCACACCGGAGCCCTCCGCTATCCATTCCACGCCCTTGGCGAAGACGAGGGCGGCGGCGTAGGAGTAGGCGAGGAAGAAGACCAGTTGCAGCGCCGCGCACAGTGCGTAACGCGGTGTGCCGGACGGTGCCGGACCGGTTCCTCCGGCCTCCCCCGCCCCGGGGGAGGGGACGGGGGGCGCCGGGGCCGGCGGCGGGGCGTCCGCCAGGGCCGTCGCCAGGCTCCTGATCGTCGGGTGGCGGTAGACCTCCTTGATGGAGACCGGCGGCACGTCCCCGCGTTTCCTCAGCCGCGCGCAGAAGCGCGCCATCAGCATGGAGTCCGCGCCGAGGTCGGTGAAGAAGTCGCTGTCGACCGGGACCCGCTCGACCTGCACGATCTGGGCCAGCACCTCGGCGAGGACGCGCTCGGAACCGGCGGCCGAGGATTCCTCGGGATCCGGGGTCAGGAGGTCGACCCGGTTGTCCGTCATGGCGGCTCCATGAGGGATGCGGACCACATGCGGTGGAGCCTGCGCACCGAGGGCTCCCGGCCTCGATCAAGGTCCGAGCGTGCGATGCGGGATGTGCGAGGGGCTCTTCGCGTCCGGCTGCTGGGATAAAGCGTATGCGCAGTCTCCGCCCAGGTCGTTGAGCCTGCCACCGGACGGGCGGTCGCCTTCGGTGACGGCACCGGCGCGGTGGGTGGTAGTCCCTGGTGGCGGGGGTTGAACGGGACGGTTCGCCCGTGCGGCCGGGTGTCCCGTCTCAATTGATTCGGTCCCGTTGCAGGTCCGGCCGTTGCTCCCCGGAGGGTTCCGTCCAGCGATGGCGAAGGGCCGAGCGTTGGCACCGAAGGATGATGGCCACTAAGAGGCCGCGCGGATAGGCGTGTGGTCATGGTCGGCGGTTCGGGCGTCCGTCCCAGCGGTGGGTCGTCCATGCCCGGCGGATCAGGCTACG
>NZ_JBEZXR010000078.1:0-40966 GCF_040638135.1 Streptomyces sp. NPDC026673
CCTGTGCCTTCGCCATGTGAGTCCTTCAGCCCTGATCGCCGCCAGGCCGGATCCTGACGCTGACGAGGTTACGGCACATGCGTCCGGCTCAGTCCCGTGCGCGGGCCGGCAGCCGCCAGTTGGGCCGCGGGAAGTGGCAGGTGTAGCCCTCGGGGTAGCGCTCCAGGTAGTCCTGGTGCTCGGGCTCGGCCTCCCAGAAGGGCCCGACGGGCTCCACCTCGGTGACGACCTTGCCGGGCCACAGGCCCGAGGCCTCCACGTCGGCGATGGTGTCCTCCGCGACCTGCTTCTGCTCGTCGTCCACGTAGTAGATCGCCGAGCGGTAGCTGAGCCCGATGTCGTTGCCCTGGCGGTTCTTCGTGGTCGGGTCGTGGATCTGGAAGAAGAACTCCAGCAGTGCCCGGTAGTCCGTCTTCTCGGGGTCGAAGAGGATCTCGATCGCCTCGGCGTGGGTGCCGTGGTTGCGGTACGTGGCGTTGGGCACGTCGCCGCCCGAGTAGCCGACCCGGGTCCCGACGACTCCGGGCTGCCTGCGGATCAGGTCCTGCATGCCCCAGAAGCACCCGCCCGCCAGAACGGCCCGCTGTGTCTGTCCTGCCATGTCAATCCTCCGTGTTGGTCGTGTCGCCATTGTCGAACAACCGCAGGTAGGCCCCGTAACCTTCCCGCTCCAGGTCGTCGGCGTGGATGAAGCGCAGCGAGGCCGAATTGATGCAGTACCGCAGGCCGCCCGTCTGACGCGGACCGTCGGGGAAGACGTGGCCCAGATGGCTGTCGCCACTCGCCGAGCGGACCTCGGTGGCCAGGAACCCGTACCCCGGGTCCGGCCGCTCCACGACATTGCCCACGTTGAGCGGCCGGGTGAAGCTCGGCCACCCGCTGCCGCTGTCGTACTTGTCGACCGAGGCGAACAGCGGCTCCCCGGAGACCACGTCGACGTAGATCCCGGGCTCCTTGTTGTCCCAGTAGGCGCCGGTGAAGGCGCGCTCGGTGCCGTTCTCCTGCGTCACGCGGTACTGCTCCGGTGACAGCTGCGAGACGGCCTCCGGATTCCTGCGGTAGCCGGTCACGGTCCCTCCTTGCTCGCTGCGCTCTTTTCCGTACGCCCATTGGTGGCGGGCGAGAGCCCGGTCTTACCTGCCGGCGGCGGCCGATTTCCACGCCGGGTGAAAGCGCTGCCGGGAGGCGCGGGCGGCCGCGTCTAGGATGCGGAGCATGGGTTCCGCAGAGCGCGACGGACAGGCCGGGGACGCGGTCGGAGGCGGCCGGTCGCCGGACGACGTGGGGGCGCGCGGCCGGTCGATGGACGCGGAGTCCGCGCGGTGGGTGCGGGAGCTCACGGCGGACGGTGAGGTCTTCGAGGAGGCGAGCAGCCGCCTGCACGCGCTGCTGCTGCGGATCGCGTACGCCGAGCTGAACCGGCGCGGGTCCCGGCACGGCATCACGGGGCCGGAGCTGGACGACATCGCCCACCAGGCCGCGGCCGACGCGCTGCTGTCGATCACCCGCAAGATCGGCGCGTTCCGCGGTGACAGCCGCTTCACGACGTGGGCGTACAAGTTCGTCATGAACGAGGTGTCCACCAAGCTCGGCCGCCATTTCTGGCGCACGTCCGGCGAGCGGCTCGAGCCCGAGCAGTGGGAGCGGCTCCCGGACCGGCTCGGCCTCGACCCCGCCCGGCAGAGCGAGGCGCGCGAACTCGTCGACGCCCTGCGCGAGGCCGTCGAGGAGGAGCTCACCGACCGCCAGCGCCGGGTCTTCACCGCGCTGGCGGTCAACGGCGTGGACGCCGAGATGCTGGCCGCGGAGCTCGGGACCAACCGCAACGCGCTCTACAAGACGATGTTCGACGCGCGGCGTAAGCTCCGTGCCCGGCTCGCAGCCAATGGACATCTGCCCCTGACGACAGTGAGGCGCTCATGAACGAATGGCAGGGCCTTGACGACCTCCTGCGCACGGATCCGCTCGATCCCGGCTGCGACGAGGCGCTGGACCTGATGGACGTCTATCTGGAGCTGTTCCTGGCGGACGCGGCGCCGGAGGAGCGCTATCCCGGCGTCGCGGCGCACCTGCGCGGCTGCCCGGCGTGCGAGGAGGACTACCGCGGGCTGCTGGCCGCGGTGACCGGCACCTGACCCCTTTCAGGCGGTGAGCGGCGGGTTGAGGCGGTACGGCAGGACGGCGTCGCCGCGGACCGGGATCCGCCCGTCGGCCACGTGCCGCGGGGCGAACCGGACCAGGCGGCCGGTGCCGCCGTCGTCGCCGGGGGCGCCGGGCGCGGTCCAGTCGACGGCCGCGGTGCCGGACAGCTGCAGGGTGGTGCCCTCGGCGAAGTCGACGAAGAGCAGGGCCGCGGCGGGGTCGCAGGCCAGGTTGCCGAGGCTGTTGAACATGTTGTTGCCCGGGTAGTCCGGCCACCACAGGGCGTCGCCGTCGCCCTCGACGCGGACGAAGCCCGGCGAGCCGCCCTTGTGGGAGGCGTCGGCGCCCCGCTCCGGATGGGAGGTGCCGAGGAAGAACGTGTCGGCCCGGCCCACCAGGGCCGCCTGTGCGGCGTCGAGGCGTGCCGCGGGCCGCGGTCCGCCCGCCGCTGCGGTCTTGTCGCCGGGTCCGCCGCCGGGGGCGGGAGCGAGAAGGCGCTGCTGGATGTACTGGGGGCAGTTCCCGTACGCCTGGTCGACGGCGAGCTCGAAACCGGCGTCGTCGCAGGAGGTGAGGGTGCCGTTGAGCCGGAGTCTGCGGCGGCTCGCGAGGTCGATCACGATCAGGCCGGCCGCCCCGCCGGGCGTGAGTCCGGCCAGGGGGTCGCCCGCGCCGGGACGGGCGGCGACCCGCAGGACGCCGTCCCCGGCGGTGAGGAAACCGGGGGCTCCGGTGACGGGTGAGACCCACGGGCGGCCGGCGTCGTCGCGTGCGCTGAGCACCGCCAGGTCGCGGTCGGCGAGGAAGCGGCTCACCCCGCCGCCGAGCACGGGCGGATCGAGCATGCCTCGCAGGCGCGCGGCCTCGCAGGCGACTCCGGCGCGTCGCTGGACGGCGAGTTCTCCCTCGTGGAAGCCGGTGTGGCGGGTCATGTCCTCGCTCCCTTGATGTGGTGGCATGCCGTGTCGGTGTCGGCGTCCCCGCGTCTGTTCGTGCCGTCCGGCCGGTCGGGACCGGTCGGACGGCACGAGGTGCGGGCTCCGCTCAGCGCGGGAGGTCCGCCTTGTCGAGGAAGCCCAGGATCAGCTCCGCGACGGGCTCGACATGGGTCTCCAGGAGGAAGTGGCCGCCGTCGAGAAGGTGGACCTCCGCGCGCTGCGCGTCGTCCGCGAAGGCCCGGGCGCCGTCGGGGCCGAAGATGGGGTCGTGCTCGCCCCAGACGGCGAGCACGGGCACGGGGTGGGTGCGCAGGTACTCGTGCAGGCGCGGGTAGAGCGGGATGTTGGTGGCGTAGTCGCGGAAGAGCGTGAGCTGCACCAGGTCGTTGCCGGGCCGGGAGACCAGCTGCAAGTCGTGGTGCCAGGTGTCGGGGCTGACGGTGCTCTCGTCGGCCACACCGGTCACGTACTGCCACTTGATGCCCTCGAGGCTCAGCGCGCTCCGGACGCCCGCCTCCGTCTCGGGGGTCTGCTCGCGCTGGTAGGCGCGGACGCCCTCCCAGAACTCCTCGACGAATCCGGCCTCGTAGCCGTTGCCGTTCTGGGTGACGATCGCGGTGACGGCGTCGGGGTCGGCCAGCGCGAGCCGCCAGCCGATCGGGGCTCCGTAGTCCTGGACGTAGAGCGCGTAGCGGGTGACGCCGAGTCGGTCGAGCAGCCCCTTGGTGAGGTCCGCGAGGGCGTCGAAGGAGTAGGCGAAGGCGTCGACGGCCGGGGCGTCGGAGTGGCCGAAGCCGAGGTGGTCGGGGGCGATGACGCGGTAGCGGCCGGCGAGGAGCGGGATCAGCTCGCGGAACATGAACGAGCTGGTCGGGAAGCCGTGGAGGAGCACGATCACGGGTGCGTCCGCGGCACCCGCCTCGCGGTAGAAGAGCCGGTGCCCCTGGACCTCGGCGTAGCGGTGGTGCACGGTTGCCATGACTAACCCCTTCGGATTGCTTCAGTGGTTATATGCAAGCAGGGTCGATGTAACCTGTCAAATGGATTTGGAGGGTTAGCGTCGGCAGGGCGGGAAGCGAGGGCGGCCCCACGGCGTTGTGGAAGAGCACAGGGGACTTCGGGCGCGTGCCGGACGTACGGCCGACACGGCCCGCGACAGGGACGGACATCGCAGATGACTGGTACGGCCACGACGCAGCGCCCGATGGGCATCGAGGAATCCCGGATCGTCACCCCCCGGCTCGTCCTGCGGCCGTGGCGCTCCGAGGACGCCGAGGCGGCGCTGGCCGTCTACGGGACCGAGGACGTGACGCGCTGGCTGGCTCCGGCGATGACGCGGCAGCCGGACGTCGCGTCCATGCGGGAGCTGCTGCGCTCCTGGGAAGCGGGCGCAACGGCCCTGGAGCCGCCCGCCGGACGCTGGGCCGTCGAGCTGCGCGAGACCGGCGAACTGGTCGGCGGCGCCGCCATCCTGCCGCTCCCGCCGCACGGTGTGGACCTGGAGATCGGCTGGCAGCTGTCCCGCGGGGTCTGGGGCAAGGGCCTGGCCACGGAGGCGGGACGCGCCCTCGCGCGGTACGCCTTCGCATCCGGCGTCGACGAACTCTTCGCCGTGGTCCGGCCGCGGAACGACCGCGGTGCCGCCACCGCCCGCAGCGTCGGAATGGAATGGGTCGGCGAGACCGAGAAGTACTACGACCTGCGGCTGCAGGTGTACCGGCTGCGCAAGGGTGAGTTCGAGGCCTCCGCCGCACCGTCGCCCGGGATCTGACGCGGCACGGAGGGTACGGGCGCGGAAAAGCCGGATGCCGGACCGTACGGAGCACGGTCCGGCATCCTTGCGTCCATGAACGGCGCGTTCACACGCCGTCGTCAGTGACCGAGGTCAGTGACGGGCCGCGGCGCGACGCTTGCGGTTCGCGAAGAGGAGACCGCCACCGGCGAGCAGGGCCACGGCGGCACCGCCCGCGAGCAGCGGGGTGGAGCTGGAGGCACCCGTCTCGGCGAGGTCACCGGCCGGCGACTCGTCGGTGGACGGGGTCGAGGGCGCGGCGGAGGGGGCCGTGCTGGCCGACTCGCTGGGCGTCTCGCTGGGCTTCGGAGACTCGGTGGTCTTCGTCTCCGTCGGGGTGGGCGTGGGGGTAGGCGTCTCCGACTGACCCTCGCAGACCGGGGCGGTCTTGTCGTCCTCGAACGAGAAGCGCTCGCCGTCGCCGGCCTTCACGCTGAGGTGAAGCTTCACCTCGGCGCTGTGCGCCGGCAGCTTGACGGTGTCCTCGAAGGAGGCGCCGAAGGTCTTGGTGGCGACCAGGTCCTTGCCGTCGGCCGTAACGGTCACGGTGTTCGTGACGTTGGGGTTGTAGGCCTTCAGCTTGATCGTCACCGAAGAGCAGTCCACGTCCCACACGGGCGTGTGAGCGGACGCCGGGGTGGCGAACAGGCCGAGGCCGATCACGCCGGTGGCGGCCGTTGCTATCAGGGTGCCGGTGCGGGACCAGGCACGGCGGGGGGATACGGTCACAAGTTCTCCATGCTGGGGTGAAATTCGATGCCAGTGGCAGCCGCAATGTACTCCCCCTCTCCTCACGGCTCACTTCCGCCCCACAACTAACGGGGAAACGCGGGGTGAAAGCGCCGGATTCGCCGGATCTGCACGGGCGTTGTCGGACCCTTCGCGGACACTGCCGTCATGTCCGCCGACGAAGCCGCCCCCGCCCTGCCCGACCCCGCCGCGCTGCTGTCGCGGACCGACTGGGCGGCCCTCGCGCACGCCTACGGGTCCGCCGACGGCACCCCGGACGACCTGCTCGGCCTGCTGCACGACGACCCGGAAGTGCAGGCCGAGTCGCTCGGCCGCACCCTGCTGCGCTGACTGCTCGACCGTGCCGACCACTTCGACCAGGTGCTGCCTGCCGCCCTCGCCCTGCTGCCGATGTGCGGTCGGTACACGGTCGACGGCGAGTGGGGCCGGCTCCTCGCGTGCGCCTTCCAGGCCCCGCACACGTCCGACGTTCCGCTGACCGTCGCCCAGCGCGCCTTCCTGCGGGCCCTGGCCGATCGCGACGCCTGCTGGGGTGCCGCGGCCGACAGCGCGTCCTGGCTGCGGGCCGCGGGGCTCCCCACCGGGCGCGCGGGGCTGCGGGAACTGCTCGCCCGGGCACCGCCCGGTACTCGCTGACACGTTGACAACGTCCTCGCCCGCCCGGTGCCCGCCCGCCCTTGCCCACGGCCGGCCGTCGGCGCAGCGGGCAGGTGCGACGGCTTCTCCGCCCTGATCGATCGCGCGACGGGTTCTAGCATTGATGGTGGATATCGCCGAACGAAAGATGGAACCATGATCTTTTGGGAGAGCGAGACGATCCCGGGAACTCACCCGAAATCGCCGCCCGTTGCGTGCGTTTCCCTTGTCCCGGATGCCGGCGGCGCCGAGACGCGCGGCGGCGGGAGGACCGGACGATGAATGCGGCGGGCTCCTATGATGCGGTCGTTGTCGGCGGCGGTCACAATGGACTTGTCGCGGCTCTGTACCTGGCGCGGGCCGGGTGGTCGGTGGTCGTTCTGGAGCGCAACGCCGCGGTGGGTGGCGCCATCGCGAGCGGTGAGGTGACGCTACCCGGGTATGTCCACGACCTGTACTCCACCAATCAGAACCTTTTCCTGGGCTCACGGGCATACGCCGATTTCGGCGACGATCTGGCCCGCCACGGGCTGCGGTTCCGCACCACCGACCGCCCCTATGCGAATGTCTTCCCCGACGGGCGGAGCGTGTGCGTGTATCGCGACTACGCACGCACGCTCGGGCAGTTGGCGGAGCACCATGCCGTCGATGCCGAAGGATTCGCCGGCCTTTACCAGGAGTACCGGCGATTCGCGCCGTATCTCTTCGGACTCTACGGATGCGCGCTGCCCTCGAGCGCGGCCGCTCGCCAGGTGCTGGACCTGCTGCGCCACCAAGGTCTGCGCGGTGCGAGGGAACTCGCCCACATGCTGCTGATGAGTACCCGGGAGTTGGGGGAGACCTGGTTCGCCACCCCCGAGGCACAGGCGATGGCGGCCTGCTGGGGCATGCACCTGGATTTCGCTCCCGACGTGTCCGGCGGGGCGATGTTCCCGTTCCTGGAACTGTTCGCGGACATGGAGAACGGCATGTCCGTGGTCGAGGGCGGCGCACAGCGGCTGCCGCTGGCGCTGGCCGCGGTCCTGGCCGAGCACGGCGGCGAGATCCGCACCGGTGTCGAGGTGGACCGCGTACTGTGCCGGAACGGGCGGGCCGTCGGCGTCCGCGGCGCGGACGGGAGCACACTGACGGCACGTCGCGCGGTGGTGGCGAACGTCGGTCCGGCAGCGCTCTACCGGCGACTGCTGGCGTCCGAGCACGTACCGGCCCGGGTCCGCGACGAGGCGTCCCGTTATCTCTACGGCCCGGGCACCCTGATGGTGCATCTCGCCCTGGACGGACCGCTGCCCTGGGCGGCGGGCGACGAGCTGGCCGGTTTCGGCTACGTCCATGTGGCGCCGTACACCGATGATCTGGCGCGCACCTACGCCGAATCCCAGGCGGGACTCCTGCCGGTGGAACCGCTGCTTGTGGTGGGCCAGACCACCGCCGTGGACCCGACCAGGGCACCCGCGGGCCGCCATGTCGCCTGGATCCAGGTCCGCACCGTGCCCTCGGCCATCCAGGGCGATGCGGCGGGGACGATCCGGCACACCACGTGGCCCGAAGCGGTCGACGCCATGACCGACCGGGTGCTGGCCAAGCTGGAGCGCTACGCGCCGGGCAGCAGGGCGCGGATCGCCCACGTCACGACCTACACCCCGGGAGACCTCGAAGCGGCCGATCCGAACCTCGTCGGCGGGGACGGCGCCGGGGGAAGCCACCATCTGGCCCAGAACTTCCTCCTCCGGCCGATGCCCGGGCACGGCGGCTACCGCACGGCGGTCCCCGGCCTGTACCTGACCGGTGCCGCGACCTGGCCCGGCGCGGGGAACAACGCCACGTCCGGCCTGCTCGCGGCCCGTCGCGTGCTCAGCGACTCCCGTCGGCGGGTCGCGACGCGCTGACGGGCTCCCTCCCCGGGCATCCCGGGCCGTGAGGTCCGTGGGCGGTGCGGCAGGATGCGGGGACCTGGTCGATTCGGGGAGGGAATCCATGGACGCGACGGATGGCGCCATCCATCTGATCCACTTGGGCGGCACGCCCGGCAACAGCGACAACAGCGTCTCCGTGCGCGTCCTGGGCCGCTCCCAACCCGGAATCCTGACCGGTCACGACTTCCTCGACTGCGAGATCGTCATCGTGACGGAGTTCGCCGACGCCTGCTTCGCCGAGACCCTTCTCCCCGAAGACCTGACGGACTGGGAGGACGCCTTGGCGACCCTGGAGACCGGCCGGTCCGCCGTATGGCTCGACTCGGGGCGGACCACGTCCATGACGTTCGAGGTCGATGAGACGGGCCGGTTCCGGGTGTCCGTGCATGACGGGCCGTCGTCGGGCGTTACCGTTACCGTCCCGCTGCCCGCACTGCCGCCGACGTGGGCCGGCGAGCAGCGCGATCTGCTCGCCCGGGTACGGGAGGCCTACCCCCGCGAGGTCGTTGAGACGTCACTCGGCGTCTACGAGTGGCGCCGGGACGGCGACGCCTGACATCCCGGCCGGGCAATCGGCGGCCGCTTCTTCGAGGCCGCAGGAACGCGGCGGCGCGGGTGGCGGCGCGGGTGGCGGTGCCGGTGCCGGTGGGTGGTCGGGTTTCCGCCGTCTCGCTCCCTTCGGTCGCACAGCGGCGGGCTGCGGATGGGAGGGTGGGGGCGCCGCTCCTCGGCGGTGTGCGGGCCGGTGATCGGCGGGGGTTCAGGCGCCGGAGCGGGGTGGGTTGTTCGTGGGTTTCGGTCTCGTGGCCGTCCGCGGGTAGAGATGGCTGGTTGCCACGCCCACCCTTCGTGGGTGGCGCGCCCGCCGTAACCTGCGTCTGCGGGTAGTTCCCCGACAGGCGGCGGGCTCCGCGGATGGTCTGCGGAGATCGGGCTCTGTTTCGCCGACATATTCGGCGAAAGCGGGCCCGATCTTCTCCGGCGCAAAGATCGGGCTCTGTTCCGCCGACTATGTCGGCGAAAGCGAGCCCGATGTCCCGTCAACGGCTCGACAGCACCCCGAATCAGTCGCAGACGCCGGTCACGGCAGGCGCGCCCACCACGCACCGATGGCGTGGAGGCGGCCATCTATACCCGCGGGCGGCCACGAGACCCGCGCCCACCCACCAAGCCGACCCGCTCCGGCGCCTGAACCCCCGCCACCCACCCACCCGCACGCCGCCGAGGAGCCCCAGACCGGCACCCTCCCGTCCGCAGCCCGCATCGTTGCGCCCGAAGGGCGCGAGACGGCGGGACAGCCGAACCACCGGCGGGATGGCCGTCAGTCCGCCGCCGGAACCGGCTCCCAGGGCACGCCGGGGACGACGAGCGGGCTGCCCGTCACGGGATCCGGCACGATGACGGAGCTCAGCCCGAACACCTCCTCGACCAGTTCCGCCGTGACGATCTCGCGCGGCGGGCCCTGCGCGACGATGCGGCCCGCCTTCATCGCGATCAGGTGGTCCGCGTAGCGGGCGGCCTGGTTGAGGTCGTGGAGCACCGCGACGACCGTGCGCCCGCGCCCGTGGTTGAGGCGGCGGACCAGGTCCAGCACCTCCACCTGGTGGGCGATGTCGAGGTACGTGGTCGGCTCGTCCAGCAGGAGCAGTTCGGTGTCCTGTGCGAGGGCCATGGCGATCCACACCCGCTGCCGCTGACCGCCGGACAGCTCGTCCACCGGCCGGTCCGCGAGGTCGGCGGTGCCGGTGTGCTCCAGCGCCTCGGCGACGGCGCGTTCGTCGGCCTCGGACCACTGCTGCCACCACTTCTGGTGCGGCTGGCGTCCGCGTGCCACGAGGTCGGCGACGGTGATGCCGTCCGGCGGAGTGGGGCTCTGCGGCAGCACGCCGATGGCCCGGGCGATCTGCCGGCCGGGGAGGCGCGCGAGTTCGGTGCCGTCGAGCAGGACCGTGCCGGAGCGCGGTTTGAGGAGCCGGCCCAGCGCGCGCAGCAGCGTGGACTTGCCGCAGGCGTTGGGGCCGACGATGACGGTGACCCGGCCGTCGGGGATCTCGAGGTCCAGGCCGTCGACGACGGTCCGGTCCTCGTACGCCAGGGTGAGGGCCTGCGCGGTGAGTCGGCTCGTACGGCTCATGAGGTGGTGCCTCCGGAACGGCTGCGGGTGCGGGCGATCAGCCACATCAGGTAGGGGGCGCCCACCGCTGCGGTGAGGACGCCGACGGGGAGTTCGACGGGGGAGAACAGGCGCCGGGCCAGCAGATCCGCCACGACGACCACGAGTGCGCCCATCAGCGCCGAGGACAGCAGCGGGATCTGCGCCGTACGGGTCAGCCGGCGGGCGATCTGCGGGGCGAGGAGCGCGACGAAGTCGACCGGGCCGGTGGCGCCCGTCGCGACGGAGGCCAGCACGATGCCGAGGGCGGTCAGGCCGAGCCGCACCCGGTCCAGCCGGATGCCGAGCGCCAGTGCGGTGTCGTCGTCGAAGGACGCCCCGCGCTGGGCCCTGGCCGCCCACAGTGCCGCGGGGATCGCGAGGAGCAGGACCGTCGCCAAGGGCGCGGCCTGGTCGTAGCCGCGGCTGTTGAGCGAACCGGTCAGCCAGACCTTTGCCTGCTGCGCGACGAGGAAGTCGCCCTTGGTGAGGAACAGTTGCGTCAGCGAGCCCAGCGCGATCGAGACGCCGATGCCGACGAGGACGAAGCGCGAGGCGTGGAGCCCGCGACGCCAGGCGAAGACGTAGACCAGCAGCGCCGCGGCGAGACCGCCGGCGATCGACACATAGGGGAGCGCCGTGTACGAGACGAGGCCGAAGCTCATGGCGGCGACCGTCGCCGCGCCCGCGCCGTGGGTCACGCCGATGACGTCGGGGCTGGCCAGCGGGTTGCGCGCGACGGTCTGGACCAGGGCGCCGGCGACCCCGAAGGCGAGCCCGGCCAGCAGGCCCACGACCAGGCGCGGCAGACGCAGCGTGCCGACCACGAGCTGGTCGGGGCTGGGCCGGCCGAGCAGGACGTTGACGACCTCCACGGGCGAGACGAAGGACTCGCCGACACACAGGTAGACCACCACGGCCGCCGCCAGCAGCACGGCGAGCACGACGGCGACGACGACCGCCCGGCGGTGCACCAGGAAGCTGCCGCGCCCACGGCGCAGAAGGGCATGCCCGGCCGGGCGGGCGGACCGCGTGGCGGCGGTCGCCACGGCGGCCGCGGGGGCGGTCGGGGCGGTGGTTCCGGCGGTGGTTCCGGGGGTGGTCGTGCGGCTCATGCGGCGACCACCGTCCGGCGGCGTACGAGCGCGATCAGGAAGGGCACGCCGAGCAGGGCGGTCATGACGGCCACCGGCACCTCCGAGGGCGGGAAGACGATGCGCCCGAGCACGTCGGAGGCGAGGATCATCACCGGCCCGAGCAGGGCGGCCACCGGCAGGACCCAGCGGTGCGCCGCACCGACCAGGGCCCGGGCGATGTGCGGAACGGCCAGGCCGGTGAAGGCGATCGGCCCGACGGCGGCCACGGCGGCGCCGGTCAGCACGGTCGCACCGACCGCGCCCAGGACACGCAGCAGCGCCACGTTGTGGCCGAGGCCCTTGGCGGCGTCGTCACCGAGCGCGAGTGCGTCCAGGCCCCTGGCCATCGCCGCGACCAGCAGCAGCCCGGCCGCGACGAACGGCCAGATCTGGCCGATGACGTCGGCGCCGCGGCCGCTGATCGAACCGACCTGCCAGAAGCGGAACTCGTCCAGGGCGTGGGCGTCGGTGGTGACGACCCCGGACACGACCGACGCGAGGAAGGCGTTCATGGCGGCGCCCGCCAGCGCGAGTTTGACGGGGGAGGCGCCGCGGTAGCCGCCGGCGGCGACGGCGTAGACGGCGACGGCCGCCAGCGCCGCGCCCGCGAAGGCGAACCACACGTAGCCGGTGAGCGTGTGCACGCCGAGGAACGCGATCGCGCACACCACCCCGACGGAAGCGCCCTGGCTGACGCCGAGGATGCCGGGCTCGGCGATCGGGTTGCGGGTGATGCCCTGCATCACGGTCCCGGCGACGGCGAGGGCCGCGCCGGCCAGCACGCCGATGACGGTGCGCGGCACGCGCAGCGCGCGCACCACTTGGGCGTCGTCACTGGTGCCGCCGTGCAGCAGCGCCTGGACCACCTCGCCGGGGGCGATCTGTCGGCTGCCGACGGCCAGGCTCAGCAGGACGGCGATCAGCAGCATCACCGCACACCCCACCAGCCAGGCGATACGGCGACGGGTCGGTCGCGCCATGCGCCGCGCTCACTCTCTCTTTCCGGGTTCCGGGTTCCGGGTTGCGGGCCGTACGGGCGCGCGCCGGGCGCCGGCGGGCACAACGGCCCGCCGGCGCCCGGCGTACGTCACTCGGTGGCCTCAGGGCTCACGCCGTGAGGCGCTTCTCCAGGTCGTCGAGGACCGCGTTGGCCGCGGTGACCCCGAGCCCGAGGTACCAGGTCTCGTCCGGGACGTCGAAGGCGTGGCCGTCCTTGACCGCCTGCAGGTTCTTCCACAGCGGGTTGCCCTGGGCCTTGGACTTGTCGGTGGCCTTGGGGTCGCCGTAGACGCCGGTGAAGATGTAGTCGGCGTCGGCCTGGTCGATGTTCTCGGCGCTGATCTCCGCCGCCAGGTCCTCGATGTCCTGGTTCTTCGGCCGCGGGATGCCGACGTCCTTGAGGATGGTGCCGATGAAGGAGTCGTTCGCGTAGAGGCGGATCTTGCCCTCCGGCATGTACCGCACCATCGACACGCTCGGCTTGTCGGCGCCCAGCTTGTCCCCGAGGGCCTTCGCCTTCGTCTCGTACGCGGCGAGGTTCGCCTTGGCCTGGGCGGTCTTGTCCAGCGCGGCCGCGTTGAGGAGGTAGTTCTCCTGCCACGTGAAGCCGGGCCGGATGGAGAAGACGGTCGGCGCGATCTGCGACAGCTCGTCGTAGGAGTCGGCGGCGCGCAGCTGGCTGCCCAGGATCAGGTCCGGCTTGAGCGCGGCGATCGCCTCGAGGTTGAGGCTGTTGATGGTGCCGATGTTCGCCGGCTTGCCCGCGGCGCCCTTCAGGTAGGACGGGAGCTCCGGCGAGCCCTCGGTCGGCGCGAGGCCGACCGGCTTGATGCCGAGCGAGACGACGTTGTCGAGCTCGCCGACGTCCAGGACCACGACGCGCTTCGGCTGGGCCTTGACGACCGTGCTGCCCATGGCGTGGGTGATCGTGCGCGGCCACTCGCCCGGCTTGGCGTCGGTGCCCATCGCCGCGGTCTTCTCCGCCGCGTCCGCGAAGTCCTCGCCGCCCTGCGCGACGGACTTGGCGTCCTTGGCCTTGGCGGTCGCGGAGGCGGCTGCGCTGCCCTCCTTCCCGTTGCTGTTGGACCCACCGCACGCCGCCAGGGACAGCGCGGCGGCGATGGCGACAGCGACGGCGGCAGTGCCGCGGCGCCGAAGAGACATGTGAAGCTCCTGTAGCTGTGGTTCGCCTTTGAAGTATTAGGCGAGCCTAACCTTATGCGTCCGCCTGTGGGTCGCGTGCAGGGGGGTCCCCTGGTTGCCGCGATGCCCTCCGCCGCGGGCGCGACGGCGTGACCCCGTCCGCCCCCTCGGGCCGCTTCGGTGGCGGTTCCGACCGATCGCCTCGCCGGGTCGCGGGCGCCCGGCGCCCACGGGGTCGTCACTCCGGGCGGCCGCGATGGTGGCCGCCCGGATCCGGCAGGAGCGCGATGGGCCCTCGCCGGGCGCTTCGGCGCGCTCGCGCGGGCGGGCGGATTCGCCGAGGGCGACCCGGGCGCCGAGATCCACCCCGACGTCGCGCCCGCGCCCGGCGACGTCGTCGTGACCAAGAAGCGCGTCAACGCCTTCGCGGGCGGCGACCTGGACACGGTCCTGCGGACACGCCGATTCGACAGCCTCGTGCCGACCGGCATCGCCACCTCCGGGGTGGTCCTTCTCCGCGTTGCGCCAGGCGGCCGACCTCGACCACGGCCTCACCGTCCTGTCCGACGGATGCCCGGACGCCGACCCGGAGGTGCACCGCGTGCTCAAGGAGAAGGTGTTCCCGCGGCAGGCCGACGTCGTCACCGTGAAGGAACGGGCCACGTCTCTCGCGAGCCGACCCCCGAGGACGGCTCCGCGTGCGCACCGAGGTCACGGGTGAGCCGTTCCGCCTGGGCGGAGGTCAGGCCCAGGCCCGGCAACGGCCCCGGGCCCGCCGGCCCGTCACTCTCCCCGGCAGGTGAACCGCCCCCGCTGAGCGGGGAGCCCCATGCGGGGTCGTGCCAGACCCCGTCCACCGGTCCGCCGACGAGGCATCCGGCCGCGAGCGCCGCGGACTCCTCGGGCACCCCGACCGCGACGAGCGCGGCGGCGATCCGCGGTACGGCGACCGAGGCGTGCCGCCGGCCGTCGACGAGGACGGGCAGCAGGAGCAGCAGCCGGGCGGCCGGATCGAGCAGGCCCCCGGCCGTTCCGGAATCGGGCACGGAGTCCGCGATGTGCGTCAGTTCGGGCCAGCCCAGACCGGGGCCGAACCGGTCGCCGTCCCAGGAGGCCAGCACCTCCGCACGCATCCAGTCGGGGTGGGTGAGCAGGAAGTCGAGCCCGGCGTCGCCGTCGAGGTTCCGGTACACCACGACGGCGCAGTGCCCCTCGCCGAACGGCACCCGCAGGACCGGCCAGGCCCGTTCGTCGAGGAGCACCTCGGCCAGGGCGTCCGTGTCGGCCCCGTCGTCCCCGAACCATTCCGGCTCCGGACGCTCGCCGTCCGGCCCGGCCTCGCACCACCCCAGGAGGTGGTTCGCCCAGAAGCCGGGCCGGTCCGTCAGCGGCTCAGCGGCCGTCAGCGGTCCGTGGTCGTACCCCTTGATCAGCACGCGCGCCAGGATGCCAGACGCCGCGGATCAGGTCAGCGGCACCGCGCTGCCCGACGAGGCGGCGGCCGCCACACGGCCGCCCAGGTCCAGGCGCAGCCGCAGGAAGTCGGCGCCGCCGGGGCCGGGCCTGCGACCGCCCGCCGGGGTCCAGCCGTGGCGGGAGTAGAAGGCGAGGGCACGGCTGTTGTGCTCCCAGGCGTCCAGCAGCCCGGTCTCCAGGGATCCGTCGCGCAGGAACCGTACGAACTCCTCGTGCAACCGCCCGCCGATCCGGCGGCCCCAGTGGTCCGGGCGGACGTGGATCCGGTGCAGCTCACCGGCGTTCGACGCGGTGCCGGTGCCGTCCTTGGGCGGGCCCATGGCCACGACGCCGATCACCTCGGTGCCCTGGACGGCGCAGAGCACCGTCATCGCGCTCGACTGGACGTCCTGCGCCCAGGTCGCGCGGCGGCGGGCCCACCCGTCGGGGCTGTCGATCTCGGATCCGGGCAGGCCGCCCGCCTGGTAGTACGCGGCACGCGCCTGAGTGTGCACGTCCACGATCGCCGCGAGGTCACCGAACCGGGCCGGGCGGATGAGGGATGGAGAATTCGTCACCTCCTGTCAGACGTCCGCGTGGCGGGGCAGGTTCCCCGATGGGACGGCCCCGCCGTGGCGGCCACCCGTGAGGTGGCCGCCACGGCGCGACCCGCTACGGCTGCGCGGTCACGCGGGGCACGTTGTAGCCGTCGACCCGCAGCTTCGGCCGCTTCGACGGCAGCGCCCCGGCGGGCCAGGACAACGTGACCGTACGGCTCTCACCGGGGAACAGCCACAGGTAGTTGTCGCTGTACAGGGTGGGCAGCACCCGGTCGCCGGTCCTGGCGTCGAGCAGGGAGAGCCGGACCAGCGAGGCCACGGAGGCCCCCCGGTTGGTCAGCCGTGCCGTGAGCCCGTGGCGGTCGCCCGACAGGTCCGTGTCGGTCACCTCGGCGAGGACCCGGGTCTGCGCGGCCTTGTTCAGCGCCTGCATGTCCTGGGGCTTGCGGTAGCGCCAGTAGACGTTCTCGGACAGCACCGCTCCGTGGCGGTCGGTCAGCCGCAGTCGCAGCAGGTGGAAGTCCGGCAGGCCGTCCGTCCAGGCCACGGTGAACGCCTCGGCCTTCGCGGACGCCGCGACGTCGACCGTGCCGCGCCGCTCCGCGGACAGCGGATGGCCGGACAGGTCGAGCAGCCGCGCGGACACCGTCGCGCCCTTGAGGGCCCGGGGCGTGTGGTTGACCGCCACGACCTTCCCGTTCACCGGGTCGGCCTGCACGTGAACGGGCTCGGCGGCCTTGCGGACCCCGTAGTAGGCGCCGTTGACGTCGAAGTCGTAGTCGTAGGTCTGCCACACCGTGCTGTACCAGGCGGGGTGCGACATCCACAGCATCAGGCCGCTCGCGTTGTCCCACAGGCTGCCGTTCCAGGCCTCGAACATGGCGCGGAAGTTCTCGTAGTTGACGAACTGCGCCTTGCGGGAGAAGTCGTCGAGGTCTTCCGCGGTGCCGAGCCGGCCCTCGATGGCCGCGCGGTAGTTCTGCGGTGCCTGGTTGCCGCGGGTGCTCCAGTCGTGGTGGTACCAGACCCCGCCGACGGGCCACTCGGGTTCGTCGCCGACCAGGCGCCGCATCGTCTCGGCGGTGGGGACGACCGGCATGCCGATCTCGGTGTGGAAGCCGAAGTCGCCGCTGCCGTAGGTGGACGCGGAGTAGTACCGCTCCGGCTCGACCCAGCCGTACGGGCCGCCGCCGGAGACGATGCCGCCGGCGGAGTTGTTCTGGTACAGCAGGCCGGGCGCCTCCGCGCGCACCGCGGCGCGCATCCCGTCGTCGACCGGGCCGGGCGGGTTGCCCTCGTTGGCGCCGCACCACACCACGACGCTGGGGTGGATGCGGTAGCGCCGCACGGTGTCCTGCGCGAGGTCCAGGAAGGCCTTGCGGTTCGGCGGGTCCATGGCCCAGGCGTTCGGGAAGTCGTTCCACACCAGCAGGCCGTGCTCGTCGCAACTGGCGTAGAACTCCTCGCGGTTGCTGCTCCCGACCCAGTTGCGGATCATCGTGAAGTTCATGTCGCGGTGCATCCGCACGGCCGCGTCCATACGGGCGGGGTCCATGCGGCGCAGCAGCTCGTCCCAGCCCCAGTTGCCGCCGCGCGCGAAGACGCGGACGCCGTTGACGCTGATCTTGAGCGGCACGGTGGAGTTGTCGACGGACTTCACGTCGGTCCAGTCGTCGCCGTTGTCGGAGACCTGGACGGTGTAGGTCTTGGCGTAGGCCTGCTCCCAGGTGATGACGACGCGGTCGAACCTCACCGGGGCGCCCAGGTCCACCTGGATCCACTGGTCGTCCTCGTACCCGGAGGACCAGCGGGTGCCGGGCTTGCCGTCCACCGCGTTGCCCGGCCCGCTGCCGTCGCCCTCGGAGGAGGAGGCGGTGGCGTCCTTGCGCAGGGCCAGGTCCGTGCCGGGCGAACCGCTGTCGACCACCGACAGGCCCCACATGGAGGAGCCCCAGCTGGTCGCGCGCTTGTGGCAGAGGATCCGCACGTACTGTGCCGTGGTCGCGCCGAACTCCACGTTCTGCAGGCTCGCCGAGCCCGAGGTCTGGAAGGGGAGCGGGACGGCCGCGTTGTCGACCGAGGCGGCGTCGGTCCAGTCGTCGTCGTTGTCGGAGACCTGGACGGTGTAGGTCTCGGCGTAGGCCTGCTCCCAGGTGACGACGACACGGTCGAAGGAGACCGAGGAGCCCAGGTCGATCCGGATCCACTGGTCGTCCTCGAACGACGACGACCAGCGGGTGCCCGGGTCGCCGTCCGTGGCGTTGCCCGGCCGGTTGCCCGGGTCGTCGGTGGAGGAGGCGGTGGCGTCCTTGTGCAGGGCCAGGTCGACGCCGGGCACGGTGCTGTCGGCGACCGACAGGCCCCACATGGACGAGCCCCAGTCGGTGGCCCGGGTCCGGCACAGGACGCGTACGTAGCGGGCCTTCTGCCGGGCGAACGTCACCGTCTGCGCATAGGCGTTGGAGCCCGACTGGAACGTCAGGGGGACGTCGTACTCGTAGCCGAACTGGCGCATGCCGAAGCGCGTGGTGCGCCGGTCGCTCTCCTGCCCGGCGACGGACGCGGTCAGGGTCAGCCGGTGCAGTTCCGGCTCGCCGTAGCCGTTGGGCCACCACAGCTTCGGGTTCTTCACGCGCAGCTGGGGGTCGGAGGCCGGGGCGAAGACCACCTCGGTGCTCGCGCCCCCGGGCACGGTGACCGTCCGCTGCACGCGCACGCCGTCGAAGGCGGCGGTGACGGTCACGGACCGCGCCTCCGCCGCGGCGTTGCGGACGGGGACGACGACGGTCACCTCGGCCGTGCGGGTGTCGGGCAGATCGGGCAGGACGGTGTCCACGCGGGGGTCGCCGAGGACGGCGTCGCCGGTGGAGCGGAGCCGTACGTGGTTCCAGATGCCGGCGGCCCGGTCGCGTACCGCGGGCATCCAGTCCCAGCCCGAGGAGGCCAGGTAGGTGGGCGAGTTGCGGTTCATCATGTTCGCCCCGGCGTCGACGAAGGCGAGGCCGGCCGGGCCCTTGTCCCCGGGACTGCCGGGGAACGGCATCGGGCTGATCTTCACCGCGAGGGCCTGCGGGCCCTCGGCGGCCAGCAGCGCGGTCACGTCGTAGGCGGCGCGGGCGAAGGGGAAGGTGAGGGTCCCGGCCTGCTTGCCGTTGAGCCAGACGTCCGCCTCGTGGTTGACCCCGTCGAACTCGAGCCAGACGCGGCGGCCGGCGCCGGTGCGCAGGCCCTTCGGCAGGCGGAACTCGCGCCGGTACCACCAGGAGTGGCGGGAGAGGGCCTCCGGGATGTGGAGGTTGGCGAAGCCGGCGACGGGGTCGGGCAGATGGCCCTCGCCGACGAGCGAGGACAGGACCGTGCCCGGCACGGTGGCGGGCAGCCAGCGACTGGTGTCGACGGACGGCCTCGACAACTCGGCGGCACCGCCGCCGGCCCAGTCGTCCATGGTCAGGTCCCAGCCGGACTCCAGGGGGACGGTGCCGTCGTCGGCGACCTCCAGGGCCGGGGGCGTCCGGTGGTGGGTGCCCCAGTCGGTCCAGCCGGTGGCCTCGGGACGGTGGCCCCGCGGGCTGCCGTACACCTGGAGGCCGTTGAGCCCGAGCGGGTTGGCGTTGGAGCGCTTGGTGACGGTCATCCGCACCCAGCGGGCGGTGACGGGCTTGGCCAGGGCGATCTCCACGACCCCGCCCTTGCCGTCGTCGGTGCGGTGCACGGTCGTCCAGGACGTGTTGTCGCGCGAGGTCTCGATCACGAACGCGACCGCGCAACTGGACAGGATCTCCTGGCCGGTGGTGTTGTCGCGGGGATTGCCGCCGGTCGCGGGGGTGTACGGCGGGTCGTCGGCCGTCGCCTCGAAGGTGAGGCGCAGCGACTCGACCTCGCACAGGGCCTGGAGGTCGACGGCTATCCACTGGGGGTCGCCGGCGGCGGCCCGCCAGCCGGATCCCCGGACGCCGACGCGGTCGAGGCCGTCGACGGCGAACTCGGCGGGCGTGGGGGCGTAGTCGGTGGAGGAGACCGTGACCGGGCGGAACGCGGCGAGTTCACCCCGGGAACCGGCCGGGTGCGAGGTCCCGGTGCGGGCCGCCGCGGCGGCGGGGAAGGCCATGCCGAGCCCGAACCCCGCGAGGAGGGTGGAGCCGGTGGAGAGTACGGCGCGACGAGAGGGCAGGGAGGACATATCCGGCATGAACAGCGGCTCCGTTCAGGGATGTTCAATGACGAGACGGCCTGGCATCATGGCGATGACAACGTTGCCATCGCGATGACAACGTTGCCGAACATGCACCGCCGGGGAGGAGCTGTCAAGGTTTTGCGCGCATCACGCGCTGTCTTTCTCCTAATTTAGGAATAAAAAGGGACATGGACCGAGCCCAGGTCACCCGGGCGCCTGCGGTGCGCCCGGTGCGGCGTACCGGCGCGAGCACGTCGCGGGGTCCGCGGGCGGGGCCGAGGACCCCGCCGTCGCACCGCACTTGACGGTCGCCGCTGCCCGGCGACGGGTGGGCGATGGCGCGGCGGGTCGCCGGCCCGGCGTGGCCCCGCCGAGGCGGGGACGCATTCCGGCGGAGTAGCCGAGCGCGCGCCCGGGCCCCGCAGGGTTTACGAATGGAGGGACATCAGAAGGCCGGAGAGAGTGGCTGGGGCATGCGCGCTGTCGTGGATCTCACCCGTTGCCAAGGCTATGCGCAGTGCGTGTTCCTTGCGCCGGACGTGTTCGAACTGCACGGCGAGGAGGCCCTGCTGTACGACCCGGCGGTTCCGGAGGACCAGTACGAACGCGTGCGCCAGGCCGCCGCTGCGTGCCCGGTCCAGGCGATCCTGGTGGGCGAGGGGGTGAGCGCCGGTGTCCGCTGACCTCCTGGAGGGCCGGATCGTGATCGTCGGCGCGTCGCTGGCCGGACTGCGGGCCGCGGAGACGCTGCGCGCGGAGGGCTTCGCCGGTTCGCTGACCGTCGTCGGTGACGAGCCCCATCCGCCGTACGACCGGCCGCCGCTGTCCAAGCAGGTGCTGCTCGGCAAGGTGTCGGCGGACGCCACCGGGCTGCCGATGCGCCGCGATCCGGAGGCGGAGTGGCGGCTGGGGGTACGTGCCACCGGGCTGGACCCGGTCGGGAAGCGGGTCCTGCTGGGCGACGGATCGTCGCTGCCGTTCGACCGGCTGCTGATCGCGACCGGGACACGGGCGCGACCTTGGCCCGTTCCCGAGGAGGCCGCCCTCGACGGTGTGTTCACGTTGCGCACCAGCGACGACGCCGCGGGCCTGGCCGAGCGGCTGGCCGCCGGGCCGCGCCGGGTGCTGGTGATCGGCGCGGGCTTCACCGGTTCGGAGATCGCGTCCGTCTGCCGCGAACGCGGTCTGGAGGTCACGGTCACCGAACGCGGCCCCGCCCCGCTGGTGGGCGCGCTCGGCGGGACGCTGTCGAAGCTCGCCGCCGCCATGCAGCGTGCCCACGGTGTGGACCTGCGCTGCGGCGTGACCGTCACCTCGCTGCGCGGCGACGGCAGGTTCACCGGCGCCGACCTGTCGGACGGCACCCGCGTCGACGCGGACGTGTGCGTCGTCGCGATGGGCGCCGTCCGCAACGTCGAGTGGCTCACGGAGTCGGGGCTGGCCGCGGATCCGCGCGGGATCGCCTGCGACGCCGGGTGCCGGGCGTTCACCATGTACGGCATCGTCACGGACGACGTCTTCGTGGCCGGTGACGTCTCGCGCTTCCCGCACCCGCTGTACGAGTACCAGCTGCTCTCCCTCGAGCACTGGCGCAACGCGGTGGACCAGGCCGAGGTGGCCGCCCACAACATGATCAGTCCGGGACCGCTGCGGCGTCCGCACCTCGCGGTCCCGACGTTCTGGTCGAGCCAGTTCGGCTACAACATCAAGTCGGTGGGCGTCCCCACCTTCTCCGACCAGGTGGTCGTCGCGCAGGGTTCGCTGGAGGAACACCGCCTGGTGATGGCCTACGGCTACCGCGGCCGGTTGACCGCCGCGGTCACGGTCAACATGGCCAAGTCGCTGGAGTACTACGAGCGCCTCATCGAGACGGCCGCCCCGTTCCCGCCCCCGCCGGGCGCGTCGGACCGCCGTCTGGCGGCCGAGGTCGTCCTCCCCTCCGATGTGCCGGACCCGAGCCGGCTGTCGCACGGTCCCACCGTCGCGCTCACCGGGTACCTGCCGGACCGGCGGCTGGTCCTGGCGAGGCCCGCCGGGTGATCCGCCCCCGCCCATCCACGAGGAGCCACCACGCATGACCGCCGAGACCCTGCTGGAGCGGATCACCGATTACGCCAGCCGCCCCGACCCGTACCCGTTGTACGCGGAGCTCCGCGCGGCCGGGCCGGTGGTGCGGCAGACGGACGGCAGTTACCTGGTCGGCACCTACCACGAGATCGTCGGCCTGCTCCACGACCCGCGGCTCAGCGCGGACCCCCGCAACCGCACCACGCCGGCTCCCCCGTCGTCCGACGAGACGCGGCACCTGCCGTTCCTGCGGCTGGACGATCCCGAGCACCACCGGCTCCGCACGCTGGCCATGCGCCCGTTCGGTCCTCCGCACAGCCCCGGTCGGATCGACGCGATGCGGGACGAGATCGCCCGGATCAGCGGGGAGCTGGTCGACGGGCTCCGGGGCCGCGAGCACGTCGACATCGTCGACGACCTCGCCTACCCGCTGCCGGTCACGGTCATCTGCCGGCTGCTGGGCGTCCCGCGCGAGGACGAGCCCCGCTTCCGGGAGTGGACCGACCTGCTGGTCGCCTCGGCCGACATCAGCCCCGGCGAGGACACCGCGGCGCGGGCCGAGGCGGGCCGCACGGCCCAGATGGAGATGGGCGCGTATCTGCTCGGCCTCGCCGAGGAGCGCCGCGGCCGGCCCACCGGCGACCTGCTCTCGGACTTCGTCAACGAACCGGATCCGGAACTGCGGCTCACCGGCGAGGAACTGGCGGTGACCGCGATCCTGCTCCTCATCGCGGGGCACGAGACGACGGTCAACCTGATCACCAACGGAGTGCTCACGCTGCTGCGCCACCCGGACCAGCTGGAACGGCTGCGCCGGGAGCCGGAACTGCTGCCGGAGGCGGTGGAGGAACTGCTGCGGTACGAGCCGCCGGTGCACTTGCGCGAGCGCATCCCGCTCGCGGACGTGGAGATCGCGGGCACCGTCGTACCGAAGGGGACGTCGGTGATCCTCGCGCTCGCCTCGGGCAGCCGTGACCCTCTGCGGTTCAAGGACCCGGAACGGTTCGACCCCGCCCGCGAGGACAACGAGCACTTCGGCTTCGGCAGCGGCGTCCACCTCTGCTACGGCGCACCGCTCGCCCGCATCGAGGCCCAGACTGCGCTGGGAGCGCTGCTCCCCGGCCTCGGCACGGCGACCCTGCTCCAGGACCCGCCCCCCTACCGCCACAACGCCATGCTGCGCGGGCCCCGTCACCTCACCGTCAGGTTCTGAGGGCCCGGCGACGAGGTCATGCCGCCGCGCTCGTTCCGATCGGCGGCGCCTGTCCGCATCACGTGGGTCGCCGGCCTCATGCGCCCGCGGTGCGGTGGCGGGCGCGGAAGGCGGCGGCCTTGACGCGGTTGCCGCAGGTCCTCATCGCGCACCATTCGCGCCGGTGGCCCCGGGAACGGTCGAGGTAGACCTGGGTGCACTCCGGGCGGGCGCACTCGCGCAGGAGTGCCCCGTCATCGCCGCCGATGATCTCGACCGTCTCGCGGGCGAGGGCGGCGAGGCCCTGAGAGGCCGAACCGGAGCGGCTGGTGCCGTCGGGTCCGAGCTGCGTGACGACGGGGGCCTGTGCGGCGTGGCGGTTGACCGCGGCGACCGCGGCGGCGGGCAGCGGTTCGCCGTCGAGCCGCGCCACGACCAGGGCGTAGATCGACTCCCGCAGTTCCACGGCCGCCGCGAGGTCCGACGCGTCGGAACCGGGTTCGCCGTCGAGCATCCGGGACTCGACGAACCAGGAGTCGAGGAGCCCTGGCGACGTGAGCATTTCCCTGGGCACCGCATTGCGTCGTGCGCGCAGCGTGCCCAGGAAGTCGAGGGCGAGCGTCCCGCAGGGAAAGGCATGATTCACATCACCACTCTAACCGGTGATCCGCGATTCGTCACTGGCTTGACAGGTGACTTCGCCACGTGACACGGTCGTCACCGTTCAGAACGGTTACTCATGATGTGGGGGACGCCGCAATGGCTGTCGTACGTTTTCACCTGATCTCCACGCTCAGCCCTTCCGAGGCGCTGGCGGTGCTCACCGACTTCGGTCCCGCGCGGGCCGAGAACTGGCCCACCATCGACGCCGAGCACCTCACGGTGCACGCGATCGGCGACACCTGGGCCGAGGTGACCGAGGGCACCGCGTCGGCCTGGGAGCGGGCGCGCTACGACTGGGACGCCGAGCGGGGGAGGGTCGCCATCGTCACGCACGACTCGAAGGTGTTCGGGCCCGGCGGCGGCTGGATCTTCCAGCTGACCCCCGAGGGGGACGGCACCCGGATCGACGTCGAGCTCACCCGTACCCCCGGCACTCTCAAGGGCAAGGTGCTCGCCGCGCTCCTGCCCGTCGCCGCGGGATCCCTGCGCAAGTCCTACCGGAAGCCCTTCAAGGCCGCGTGAGCCGCGGGGCTCTTCGTCAGTCCGCCAGGAGTCCGCTCCGGGCCGGTCGGACCGGTCGGACCGGTCCGGCCGGACGGCGATGTGGTCCGGTTCGAGCGCGAGCATGACGCGGCGGCGAAGTCGAGCTGCCCGGTGGGCTCGTCGGCCGGTACGAGTGAGGCGCGGTTGGCCGGCGCGACGGCGATGGCCGAGCCGCCGTCCGGCCAGGCGCTCAGGCGATGGGGAGGACGACGTTCTGCGGCGCGGTGAGGCAGGGGAGCGGATTGCGCGCGGTCTGCTGCCACACGAAGCCCGCGACGCGGCGCTGATGGCGCAGCCGGGTGGCGGCGTTCATGCCGGGCAGGTCGTGTCCGGCGACATCGAACACCGGGTCAACTCGGCGCGCCCCGCCGGTCGTTCACGGAGATCCGGTGATCACCGAGGGGGACCGGCGGGCGGCCGCCGGAGCCGTCGCCGGAGCCGCCGCCGGTCAGGCGTCCGGCCCGGAGGCCGCGGCAGGGTCAGGCCTTCGGCTGGGTGAAGCGGATGCTGTTGCCGAAGGGGTCGCGCAGGCCGCAGTCGATCCCGTAGGGGCGCTCGGTCGGCTCCTCGGTGAACTCGACGCCCAGGCCGCGCAGCGTCTCGTAGGTCTTGCGGCAGTCGTCCGTGCTGAAGATCAGGTGGCCGCCCATGGCGCCCTTGGTGACCAGTTCGCGGACCTGCTGCGCGGTCTCCTCGGACATCGCCGGCGGGCCCGGCTTCTCCAGCAGGATCTGGCGCTCGGGGTGCCCGGGGACGCTCACCGTGAGCCAGCGCATGAAGCCCAGGTCGACGTCCGCGTTCACCTCCAGGCCGAGCTTGCCGACGTAGAAGTCGAGGGCCTCGTCCTGGTCGAGGACGTAGATCTGCGAGTGCGTGATGGCGTTGAACATGGACATCACGCTACTGCGCGGGCCGGACGAAAACTTATCCAAAACTGCTCGGTCGCGGCCCCCGCCGGCGTTCCTGCCGACGTTCCCTCCGCCGGGCCCTCCGCCGGGCCCTCCGCCGGGCCCGCCGCGGTCAGGCGTGCGGTCGCAACCACGCCTTCGCGAAGCACGTCGGGACGTCCATGACCGTCGCCTCCTTGCGGTACGCCCTCGGTGACCTGCCGACGATGTCGCGGAAGGTGCGGCTGAAGGTGCCGGCGCTGCCGAAGCCGACCTCGAAGCAGATGTCGGTGACGCTGCGGTCGGTCTCCCGCAGCAGGAACATCGCCCGCTCGACGCGGCGCCGCTGCAGATAGCGGTGCGGAGTCTCGCCGAAGGTGGCCCGGAAGGTGCGCGTGAAGTGCGCCTCCGACACATGGGCGATCCGGGCCAGGGCGGGGACGTCCAGCGGCTGCGCGTAGGCGCGGTCCATCGCGTCCCGCGCCCGGAGCATGCGGCGGTTGGTCTCTTCTGCGGCGCGGCTCACGGTGTCATGAGACCACAGGCCGGGGGTGTCACCGCGCGGAGCCCGGTCCAGTGGTCGCTCAGGGCAGGGCGGTCACGGCGGTGCGGACGGTGTCCCGGCTGGGCGGTACGCCGAACTGACGGCGGTACTCGCGGCTGAACTGCGACGGGCTGTCGTAGCCGACCCGGTGCCCGACCCCGGTGATGTCGTGGGGGTGGCCGGCCAGCAGGAGCCGGGCCTGCTGCAGCCGGATCTGCTTCTGGAACTGGATGGGGCTCATCGCGGTGACCGCCTGGAAGTTGCGGTAGAAGGCCGAGGCGCTCATCCCGGATCTGCGGGCCAGATCCTCGACGCGGAACGGCTCCGCGTAGTGCTCGCGGATCCACCGCACCGAGCGCGCGACGTGGCTCAGGCTGCTGTCGGCGAGGCCGAGTTGGCGTACGACGGCGCCCTGCTCCCCGCTGATCAGCCGCCACAGGATCTCCCGTGTGACGAGCGGGGCCAGCACCGCCCGGTCCCGCCGCCGGTCGAGCAGCCGCAGCAGGCGGACCAGCGCGTCGAGCAGTTCGGCGGACATGTCACCGACGGCGATGCCCGGCGGGGCCCCCGCGGCGGCGCGCGGGAGGTCTCCGGGGCCGGCGTGGAGCAGGAGATCGGCGATCAGGGAAGGTTCCAGGACGAGGGCGAGTCCGAGGGCCGGGCGGTCGGGACCGATGTCGAAGAAGTGGCCGGTGACGGGCAGGTCGACCGAGGCGACGAAGTACGTGCCGGGACGGTACTCGTAGACCCGGTCGCCCACCGCCAGGCGCTTGGCACCCTGCGCCAGGACCGCCAGCACCGTGCCGGTCATCGACGCCGACGGCGGCCCCGGCCGGTCGATCCTCGCGATGTGCAGGCCGTCGATGTCGGTCGTCGCGTCGTCTCGTACGTGCCGCGCGAGCAGGGCGCGGAGCTCGTCGAATCCCATACCCCGATTTCAGCACACCATCCCGGCGGTGATTCCCGTGAACGGGAGGATCGTGCAAGAGAAGGCGAGCTTCCTTCTACCTCCATGGCCCCCTGAAGCAGTCGAATGAAATCAGCGACCTTCCGGAGCGGTGCAGCGATGCACCCGCCCCGGAGAGGAATCGGCATCCATGCATCCCGTTGGAAGAGGAGTACGGCCATGAGCGTCGGCTATGGGTTCAACGCCACCATCACCGCCAGGCCCACGATGGGCGACCGGCTGGTCGAGCTGCTCCTGACCGGCCTGGAGGAGGGCAACCCCGCGGCGAGTGAGCACTGCCTCGTCTATCTCGTCTGCCGGTCGGCCGCCGAGCCCGACGTCGTCCACGTCACCGAGGGCTGGACGAGCGAGGAGGACCACCACCGGATCTTCGCCGGGAAGGCCGCGCAGGCCATGGTGGCGCGGGTCCAGGAGCTCGTCGCGGCGGTATCGCCGTACACCGACTACGTCCCGGTCGGCGGCAAGGCCGCCCTCTGACGCGCGCGCGGGCCCCATGGGCCGCACAGACCACCCCCCGACCGACGAACGTCCACCGAAAGGATCGACCATGACCCCCGCACGCCCCGGCCTTGACCCCGAACTGAGCGCACTGCTCGACGGCATGCCGCTCGTCGAGCGGCTCACCCCGGAACTGCTCGCCCAACTGCGCCTGATCCCGCCGACCCCGCTCGAACCTCTCCTGGAGGGGCGGGCGGTCGAACGGCGTGAAGTCGTCGTCCCGGGTCCGGACGGCGCACGGATCGCGCTGTCCGTCTTCGCCCCGGCCGGCACCGGTCCGGGCTCGGGGGCGCCGTGCGTCTACTGGATGCACGGCGGGGGCATGGTCATGGGGGACCGCTTCTCGCAGATCGACATCCCCCTGGAATGGCTCGACCGGTTCGGCGCCGTCGTCGTCTCCGTCGACTACCGGCTCGCACCGGAGGCCACGGGCACCACCGCGGCCGAGGACTGCCACCGCGGGTTGCTGTGGGTGGCCGATCACGCCGGCGAACTGGGCGTCGACCCCGAGCGCATCGTCATCGCGGGCGCCAGTGCCGGCGGCGGCCTGACCGCCGCGGTGGCCCTGATGGCGCGCGACCGCGGCACCCCGTCGGTGGCCGCCCAGGTCCTCATCTGCCCCATGCTCGACCACCGCGGCGTCACCGCCTCCAGCCGCCAGTTCTCCGGCGAGCCGGGTGTGTGGACCCGCGAGAGCAACGCGTTCGCCTGGCGGTCGCTCCTGGGCGACCTCCCCGAGGACGCCGTGCCCGCCTATGTGTCACCCGCCCTGGCTGGCGACCTGTCGGGCCTGCCGGCCGCGTACGTCGACGCCGGCTCCGCCGAGGTCTTCCGCGACGAGGCCGTCGCCTACGCGACCCGGATCTGGGAGGCCGGGGGCCAGGCCGAACTGCACGTCTGGGCCGGCGGTTTCCACGGCTTCGACGCCCTGTTCCCCGGGGCGGCCCTCTCGGCCTCCGCGCGCCGGGCGCGCGGCGACTGGCTGGGGCGGATCCTGGCGCCGGTGCCCGCCACGGCCCCGTAGCGGCCACCGCCACGGCGGCTCACCGGCACCGGACGGGGCGGTACGGCTACCGCTCCGCCGCCGGTGAGCCGCCCATCATGCGCAGCATCCGCCGGCCGCCCGTGGTGAGGAAACGGACCAGCAGGACGGCCGCGAGGGCGAGGAACGCGATGTTGAGCCATGTCGTGTAGTCCCAGTGGACGCCGCCCGTGGGGACGTGCGCGCTCGACCGGTCGGGGATCAGCCCGAGTGCGCCGAAGAGGAGCTCGACGACGTAGCCCGCGACGGCCATGGCGACGTAGAACGTGCCGAGGACGAGGAGGGCCGTGCGGCGCCCGTAGTACTTCCGGTAGATGTTGAGGATCGGCAGGATCAGCAGGTCGGCGAAGATGAACGAGACCACGCCGCCGAAGCTGATGCCCCCGGTCCACAGGACGACCGCCAGGGGCACGTTGCCGACGGAGCAGACGAACGAGGCGATGGCGACGAGGGGGCCGATGAGCGGGCCCCACAGTTTGGCGGCGAGCGGGTGCCCCTCGAAGAAGAAGGCCTGCCAGAAGGAGTCCGGCACCCAGGCCGCGACCGCGCCCGCGATGAGCAGCCCGAGCACGAGGTCGCGCAGGATCGCGGCCCACTCCATCACGAAGACGTGCGACGTGGCGGTGAAGCCCTCGGGGGACAGCAGACGCCGCGCGAACGAGCCCTCGCGGCGCACGGACATGTCCATCGCGGCGTGCCCCTCCATCGAGCCGGCGATCCCGCGGTCGGCCTGGGCGCGGGCCTCGCGCAGCAGGCCCGGCCGGAGCAGCCGCCGGAAGAGCAGCGCGACGACGACGATCATGACGGGTCCGCCGACGAACTCCGCCACCGTGAACTGCCACCCCATCAGCAGGGCCAGCAGGACGCCGAGTTCGACGACCAGGTTGGTGGAGGCGATCTCGAAGGCCATCGCTGCCGTGAAGCTCGCGCCCTTGCGGAAGAGCGAGCGGGCCAGGGCCACGGCGGCGTACGAGCAGGAGGAGGACGCGGCGCCCAGTCCCGCGGCGATCACCAGGGTCCGGGGGTGGTCGTCGCCGAGCAGGCCGACGACGCCCTCCTTGCGCGCCACGGCCTGGACGACGGCGGAGAGCGCGAACCCGAGGATCAGCGCCCAGGTGATGTCCCAGGTCATGGCGCCCGTGATCGACAGGGCGTGCAGTAGGGCGTCCATGCGCGCAGTCTCCCGTCGGGCATCTGTGCGGGCGCGGCGCCACACCGCCGCCGATCGGGGGTCAGACCGCGACCGGGTCCCGGACGCAGGCCGCCATCAGGTGGGCCGCGGTGTCGGAGGCGAAGAGCGCCGCGGCGGCCGGCGAGGGGGCGCGGTGTGCGCGGCGCGGACGGGTGAGACCGTCGAGGGCGTCGATCAGCGTCCACGGGTCGGGGGCGAACCGGGTCAGGCCGAGCGCGGCCATCTGGCGGGCCCCCGCCTTGCCGTGGCCCGGGATGGGGCGGTAGCCCACGACGGGCAGTCCCATGGCCAGGGCTTCGAGGGCGGTCTGCCCGGCGGCGTTGTCCACCAGCGCGTCCGCCGCGCTCATCAGACCCGGCATGTCCTGCTCCCAGCCCAGCGAGAGCGTTCCGGGGACGCGGGACAGCCGGGCCCGCAGCCGGCGGTTCCGGCCGCACAGGGCCACCGGCAGGAAGCCGGCCCGGGCCAGCAGCGCCGCGGTGTCCGCCAGATGCGTGCCGGCACCCCAGGCACCGGCGGAGAGCAGGACGACCGGCCGGTCCGGTGCCCGGGAGCGGAACAGCCGGTGCCAGAGCGCGGCGTCGGGCGCGGGCGCGAGGAAACGGGAGGCCACCAGCGGACCCGTCGCGGCGGCCGGGCGGCCGGTGGCCTCCCGTACCCGGCGGGCGGCGGGCTCCGTGAGGCAGCAGTACAGGTCGTTGCCCGGGTGCAGCCACTGGCTGTGCACGTCGAAATCGGTGACGACCACCGCGCTGGGCACCGTCAGCGCGCCCTGGGACCGCATCCGGCCGGTGAGCTGCGCCGCCAGGTGGAACACCGGTACGACCAGCCCCGGCCGTTCGCGGCCGACGAGTTCGGCGAGCCCGCGCTCGGCGAGCCCGGCCAGTCCGGCCGGACCGGGGGTGCGATGCGCGCCTCCCGGGCGCAGGAACGCCGCGTAGATGCCCGCGTAGAGCAGCGGGAGGTGCAGGACGGTGGCCCGGTAGAACGAGCGCAGCGCCGCCCCGGCGTGGGCCGGGAGGAGGTCGAGGACGTCGGCCCGGCGGGCCTGCCCGCCGCGGGCGGTGAGCCGTGCGACGAGCTCGTCGGCGACGGCGTCGTGACCGGCGCCCATGGCGGCGCTCAGCACGAGGAAGCGTCGCGGCGGAGGGGCCGCCCGCTCGGCGTGCGTCACCGCGCCACCGCGTCCCGCCGGGAGGAGACGGGGGGAGCTGCTGCGAGCACATCCGGCACGTGATCACCTCGTACACCAGTTGCGGACTACTCGGGTCTATCCGGTTTGTCACGTCTTGAAACGAGATGTCCGCAACGCCGGACAGGGGCGCACCCGCAGGTCCCGGCCGGGCCGCCCACAGAGCCGGTCCGGCGATCGGGCGGTTTACTGAGACCGGAGGGGGACGTGCTCCGGGGGAGCCGCACCGGTGAACCCGGGCGGCGATGCGGCAGCGGCTGGGACAGAAAGCGATGCCATGACCTCTCACCCTCCCCAAGCGGTCTCCGGCGGCAAGGCGGCACGCGGCAGGACCGCGCACGACCCGGTGGACCGGGCCGGCGGGCCGGCCCCGGTCGCCCTGGTGACCGGCGCGTCGTCGGGCATCGGCGCCGCGATCGCCGACCGCCTCGCCGCCGAGGGGTGGCGGCTGCTGGTCAGCGGCCGCAACCACGAGCGGCTGCGGGCGGTCGCGGAGCGGACCTCCGGGACCGCGCTGCCGGCCGATCTGGAGGACCCCGACGGCACCGGCCGCCTGGTGCGCGACGCGGAGCTCGTGACCGGTGGCCGGATCGACCTCCTGGTGGCCGGGGCCGGCATCGGCTGGGCGGGCCCCTTCGCCTCGATGCCGCAGGCCGTCATCGAGCGGATCCTCATGGTGGACGTCGTCGCGGCGATGAAGCTGGTCCGCCGCGTCCTGCCGGGCATGCTGGCCCGCCGCAGCGGCCACATCGTGCTGATCGGCTCCTTCGCGGGCAGCGTCGGCGTCCGTGACGAGGCGGTCTACTCCGCGGCCAAGGCGGCGCTGGGGGCCTTCGCCGACTCGCTCCGCTACGAACTGGCCGGCAGCGGGGTGCGGATCACCCATGTCATCCCGGGTGTCGTCGACACGCCGTTCTTCGCGACGCGGGGCGTCGCCTACACCCGTTCCCGTCCCCGTCCCATGCCCGCGGAGCGGGTGGCGAGGGTCGTGAGCGACGCCGTGCGCCGCGGGCGGGACGAGGTGTACGTCCCCCGCTGGCTGCGGATCCCGGTCGCGGTGCGCGGCGTCATGCCGTGGGTCTACCGGCGCCTCGCGGGCAAGTACGGATGACACGGTGCCCGTCCTCACCGTCGTGCTGGCACTGCTGGCGGCCCTCGCCAACGGCGCGGCCTCCGCGCTGCAGCGCCGCGCCGCCCTTCAGCAGCAGGAGGAAGAGGGCGCGGCGCACGGCGTGCGCGGGCGGCTGCGGCACCTCGGGCGACTGGTGCGGCGGCCCTTCTGGGCGGCGGGGATGGCCGCCCTCGTGGTCTCCGGGGCCCTGCAGGCCACCGCGCTGGCGGTGGGAGCGCTGTCCGTGGTGCAGCCGCTGATGGCGACCGAGCTGCTGTTCACCCTGATGGCCGGAAGCCTCGCCTTCTCCCGGCGCCCGGACGGCGCGACCTGGCTGTGGTTCCTGGCACTGGCCGGCGGACTGGCGCTGTTCCTCGGTGCCGCGACGCCGTCCGCCGGCGAGCCCGTGGCCTCGCCGGGCGCCTGGCCCCGCGCCGGTGTGCCGCTCGCCCTGGTGGTGCTCCTCCTGTGGCTCGTCGGGCGGGCCCTGACCGGCGGGGCGCGGGCCTGCGTGCTGGGGTGCGCGACGGCGGCCTCCTTCGCCTGCACCGCAGCGCTGATCAAGGACGTCACAGGCCGGGTCCCCGACGGCCTGCCGGCGGTGTTCGCCTCCTGGCAGCTGTACGCGGTGGGCGCCGTCGGGCTGCTCAGCCTCCTGCTGCTGCAGGTCACCCTGCGGGCCGGCAGCCTCGCGGCGTCGCAGCCGGCGCTGACCATCGGCGACGCGGTGGTCAGCGTGGCGCTGGGCTGGGTGCTCTTCGAGGAACGGATCGCGCTCGGGGCGCACATCGTGCCCGAGGCGGCCGGCGTCGCCCTGATGGCCGTCGGCGCCGTCGGGCTGTCCCGTTCACCCGCCGTGGCCGGCGGGTGGGACGTGCCGGGGGCGCACCGGCCGCGGGCACCGGGCGACCGCCACCGCACCGCGCACGGGGGTCCGTGATGGGCCGGGGCGGGGTCGCCCGCCGTACCTCCGTGGCGGCGGGCGTTCTGGCGGCCACCCACGTCGTCCCGGCCGCGACCTGGCTGCCCGGTCTGCGCCGCCGGGTCCTTCCCGCCCTGGCCGGCATCGGGCGGGCCGACCACGTCGCCCTCACCTTCGACGACGGGCCCGACCCGCACTCCACCCCGCGCTTCCTGGACGCCCTGGACGAACTCTCGGTCCGTGCCACCTTCTTCGTCCTCGGCGCCCGCGTGGACGGCCACCCCGAGATCGTGCGCGAGGCCGCCCTGCGCGGCCACGAGATCGCCCTCCACGGCTGGACCCACAACCGCCCGTGGCTGCCCGCGCCCGCGCGCGACCTGGCCGACCTCACGCGCGCCGTCCGGGCGATCCGCGAGGCCTGCGGCACCGCGCCGGTCCGCTACCGGCCGCCGTACGGCATCCTCACCGGCGGCCGCTGGGCGGCGGCCGCGCGGGCCGGGCTGACCCCGGTCCTGTGGAGTGCCTGGGGCCGCGACTGGACGGCCGACGCCACTCCGGCCTCCGTGCTCGCGGCCCTCCGGCCCGATCTGCGCGGCGGCGCCACCGTGCTGCTCCACGACAGCGACCACGCATCGGCCCCCGGCTCCTGGCGGACCACCCTGGCGGTGCTTCCGGCCCTGGTCGCGGCCTGCCGGGAGGCCGGCCTGACGGTCGGTCCCCTCGCGGAGCACGGGGGCGGTCCGGGCGTTTGACGCCCGACCGGGGCCGACGCAGACTCGATAGATAGATGCCCGATACATATCACCGAGAGTGAACAGACTCGCGCCGCGGAGCCGGCCAGGGCCCACCGATCCGTAACGCCGTGAAGGACGGTCGGGCACGGCTACAGCCGGAGGCAGACGCATGTGCGGAATCGCCGGATGGGTCTCGTACGGACGGGATCTGCGAAACGAGCAAGCAACGGTCGACGCCATGACCGAGACGATGGCCTGCCGCGGGCCGGACGATCGCGGCACCTGGGTGGACGGGCCCGCCGCGCTCGGCCACCGCAGGCTCGCGATCATCGACCTGCCGGGCGGCCGGCAGCCGATGAGCGCCGAGGCACCCGCGGGCGGCACGGTGGCGATGGTGTACTCGGGTGAGGCCTACAACTTCACCGAACTGCGCAAGGAACTGGCCGTGCGCGGCCACCGCTTCACCACCACCTCCGACACCGAGGTGGTGCTCCACGGCTACCTGGAGTGGGGGGAGGGCGTCGCCGACCGGCTCAACGGCATGTACGCCTTCGCCATCTGGGACAGCCGCGAGCGGAAGCTGGTCATGGTCCGCGACCGCATGGGCATCAAGCCCTTCTACTACTACCCGACGGACGACGGGGTGCTGTTCGGATCCGAGCCCAAGGCGATCCTGGCCAACCCGCTCGTCCCCCGGCAGGTCACCCTGGACGGGCTGCGCGAGCTCTTCGCCTTCGTGAAGACGCCGGGCCACGCGATCTGGGACGGCATGCGCGAGGTCGAGCCCGGCACCGTCGTCACCGTCGGGCCGGGCGGCATCCGCACCCACGTCTACTGGTCGCTGCGGACCAAGGCCCACACCGACGACAAGGAGACCTCGATCGCGCGCGTGCGCGAACTGCTCGAGGACATCGTGCGGCGCCAGCTCGTCGCCGACGTGCCGCGTTGCACCCTGCTCTCCGGTGGCCTGGACTCCTCGGCGATGACGGCGATCGCGGCACGGCAGCTCGCCGGCCAGGGCGAGACCGTGCGCAGCTTCGCGGTCGACTTCGTGGGCCAGACCGAGAACTTCGTTCCCGACACCTTGCGCGCGACCCCCGACACCCCGTACGTCCACGACGTCGCCGCCCTCTGCGGGACCGAGCACCAGGACATCGTCCTCGACTCCGACCAGCTCGCCGACCCCGAGGTGCGCTCCAAGGTGGTCCGCGCCCGGGACATCCCCGCCGGGCTCGGCGACATGGACTCCTCGCTCTACCTGCTGTTCAAGGCCATCCGGCAGCACTCCACCGTCGCCCTGTCGGGCGAGTCGGCGGACGAGGTGTTCGGCGGCTACCAGCAGTTCTTCGACGAGGAGGCCCGCAGGGCCGACACCTTCCCGTGGCTGGTGCGGTTCACGGCGGCGTTCGGCGACGACGGCAACATCCTCACCGAACAGTTGAGCAAGTCCCTGGACCTGGAGGGGTACGTCCACGACGGATACCGCCGCGCCGTCGCCGGCATCGACCGCCTCGACGGCGAGAGCGACTTCGAGTACCGCATGCGCGTCATCAGCCACCTCCACCTCACCCGCTTCGTACGCATCCTCCTCGACCGGAAGGACCGCGCCAGCATGGCGGTCGGACTGGAGGTCAGGGTGCCGTTCTGCGACCACCGCCTGGTGGAGTACGTCTACAACGCCCCCTGGGCGCTGAAGTCCTTCGACGGCAGGGAGAAGAGCCTGCTGCGCGAGGCCACCGCGGACCTGCTGCCCCGCTCGGTCTACGACCGGGTCAAGAGCCCCTACCCCTCCACCCAGGACCCGAAGTACTTCGTGGCGCTCCAGGAGAACGCGAAGGACCTGCTGGCCAAGCCGTCGCACCCGGTGTTCGACCTGGTCAGCCGAACCTGGCTGGAGGACGCGGTCCGGACGGACACGCCCGTCAGCACCCAGGCCGCCCGGCACGGCCTGGAACGCGCGCTGGACCTGGCGCTGTGGATGGATCTGTACTCGCCCACCATCGGGGTCCCCTGACCCGACGGAGACGACACGAGGGGACGGACGATGGCGGCGGTCGGTGACGACGACGCACTGGACCTCGTGGTGTCCCTGCACCGCCTGCTGCGACTGCTGCGCCGGTCGGGCCCCGAGCCGAGGCTGCAGCCGACCCCGCTCATCGTCCTGGCCCTGCTGAACCAGTACGGCCCCTCGCGCGTCGGGGTCCTCGCCGAGCGTGCCGCGTGCACCCAGCCGACGGTCACCGCCGCGGTGGTCCAACTCGAGGGGGCGGGACTGGTCCGCCGCGAGGCCGACCCCGCCGACGGCCGCGCCACCCGCGTGGTCATGACCGCACGGGGTGCGCGGGAGCTGTTCCGTACGGGCCGGGGCGAGGCCGGCGCCCTCGCGACGAGACTGGGCTCCCTGCAGCCGGACGAGGTGCGGACGATCCTGGAGGCGGGACGCCTGCTGCGGCGGATCACGGACCGCGACTGACGCGGGCACGCGCGCGCGTTCCGCGCGGGAGAGCCGGCCCCGGCGCCGTTCGGCTCGCCGTCGGGGGCGTGCGCAGCAGGTGAGCGGCAGGCCTCCCGGAAGTAGGCTCCCAGCGGAGAGTCCTGCGCGGGATGTCGGATCGTGGATCGTGGGCCGGACGTCCGGACGCGTCGTCGCCCGTGCGCGGCGGAGCGGGCTCCGCCGCACACGACCCAGGCGAGGGGAGGCACCGTGACCGGTCCGGACGGGCGGCGGCGCGCCGACGCGCTCAGGAACCGGGAGCACATCCTCCGCGTGGCCCAGGACGCCTTCGCCGAGTCGGGCGGCACGTCGCTCAACACCATCGCCAAGCGGGCAGGGGTCGGCGCGGGGACGCTGTACCGGCACTTCCCGACCCGCGAGGCGCTCATCCTGGCGGTGTACCGCCACGACGTCCAACGCCTCGTCGACTCGGTGGACGAGGTCCTCGCCGCGCACGCCCCGCTCGACGCCTTCCTCACCTGGTTTCGGACGCTCGCCGACTACGTGCGCCGCAAGCGCGGACTCGGCGGGGCCCTGCACGCGGCGGCGGGGGGGCAGGCCGCCGACGAGACGTACGCCCCCGTGGTGAAGGCCGTCGGCGCGCTGTTGCGCGCCTGCGAGGCGGACGGCAGCGTCCGCCCGGGGCTCGACCCCGCGGACGTCCTGCTCCTGATGGGCTTCCTCTGGCGCGTCGGCGACGGCGTTGGCGACGTCGGCGATGGCGGCGGCAGCGACGGTGGCGGCGGCCGGGCACAGGCACGCCGTGTCACGGAACTCGTCGTCAACGGCCTGCGTCCTTCCCGCTGATGCCCGGCACCGGTTCCATGATCGGCCGGCGTTAATGTGTGCGGGTCTGATCGTCGAGGTGGGGAGCCGGGCGTGGCGGAGACGGTGAACCGTCGTCAACGGAGGTTGGCGGCGGGGCTGGTGGGGGTCGCGGGAGCGATGGTCCTCGGCGCGTGGATCGGGTGGCGGGAGAGCCGCTCGGGCGGACTGCTGGTCGTGGCGCAGGTCCTGGACCATCCGGTGCTGCTCGGCCTCGTGGCGCTGGCGGCCCTGACGGGGGCCCTGCTGGCCGTGGTGCGCAACCGCGTCCTGCGCGTGCTGATCCCTGTCGTCGCCGCGCTCGGGGCCGCCGTGGTGGCCATGCCGGTGGTCCTCTTCCTCGGGTTCGGCCCGCAGGAGACCATGAGCAGGGCGGCGCCGGACCGCGCCGACCGGCGGCTCGTGGTCGAGGAGGGAGCGGCCATGATCGATCCCCTGTGGTGGGTCTACGTGGACGAGGGATCGGGCCTCACGAGGCGCCGCTGGCAGGTCGGGTACGTCAACGGCGACTTCTCCGTGCTGAGGGAGGCGGCTTGGGAGGGGTCGCACCGTGTCCGCCTGACGGTGGACACGGGGGAGGGGGACAAGGTCCACGTCATCGAGCTCTCCCCGGCGGACGGCCGGCCCGACCGTACGGTGACCGTGGGCTGACGGGTCCGACGCGGCGCCTGCCGCGGGTAATTCGCGTGCCACGCCGGGGCAGAACACCTGGGGACAGACGATTCGCGCGGTGCCGGAGGGCACCTGCGGCCAACGGCCGCCGGCCCGCTGCTCACCCGCGCGGGGCCGTCGGCTCCGCGGTGGACAGCGCCGTACGGAGCTGCCTGCGGGAGGTGACGCCGAGCTTGGTGAACACATTACCGAGGTGCCACTCCACCGTGCGCGGGCTGATGAACAGCTGCGCGGCGATCTCGGAGTTGGTGTGGCCGTCCCTGGCGAGTCGCGCGATCTGGGCCTCCTGGCCGGTGAGGTCGCCGGCGGTGTCGACCGTACGCTTGCGTGCGGTCTCCCCGGTCGCCAGGAGCTCCCGGCGGGCGCGTTCGGCGAAGCCGTCCGCTTTGATCCGGCTGAACACTTCGTAGGCGGCGCGTAGTTGGGTACGGCTCTCCTGGCGGCGGTTCTGGCGGCGCAGCCATTCGCCGTACAGCAGGCGCGCGCGGGCCAGGTGGACGGCGATATGGCAGCGCCCGAGGTGTTCGACGGCGTCACGGTAGAGCGCGTCCGCGGTCTCGTCACCGCTCAGCAGCGCGCGCGAGCAGGCCTCCACGCCCCGGGCCCACTCGGTGCCGCTGGCGTGCGTGCGTTCCGTGAGCCTGTCCAGTGCCGTTGCGGCGGCCTCCGGCCGCCCGCTGCGGGCGGCCGCCTCGATGAGTTCGAACAGGGCCCATCCGAAGAACCCCAGGTCCTCGTTCCGGCAGGCGCGCGTCGCGGCCTCCAGGGCGTCGTCGTAGCGGCCGAGGCCGTTGTAGAGCACCGCCGTCGCGTACTCGGCCAGGGTGAGGGCGCGTCCCTCGCCGCGGGCCCCCGCCTCCTTGATGCCGGTCTCGATCAGCCGCAGGGCCCGGGACTCCTCCGCCCGCCAGGCGCCGAGCAGGAGCGAGGTGTACATCATGGGCACGCTGCCTGCCGCCTCCGAGATCGCCGTGCCTTCGTCGATCAGGGCGGCCGCGGTGTCGAACTCGCCCGCGTGCACACGGAAGCACGCCTCATAGCTGAGCGCCATGGGGAGGACGGCGAGTGCCCCCGCGTCGCGGGCGATGTCCACGGCACCGGTCGCCAGTTCGTACCAGGCATCGTCGTCCCACAGTTCCAGGGCGAGCGGCTCGGGCGTCACCGGGCAGGCCAGCCACAGCCAGCGCTTCTCGTCGTCCGCGTGGGCCGCGCCGGAGCGCAGTTCGCAGCGGACGGCGCGCAGCGCGACCCGGAGGGCGTCGACGCTGGCCGCGTAGCCGTCGATGACGAGGTCGGCCACGCCGTCCAAGAGGATGTCGACGGTCCTCGGGGTCGGGGGCGACGGTCCGGAGCGGGCCGCCTCGGCGACGTCGCGCAGTCCGGGGCCCTCGCTGAGGTTCCCGGCGAAGACCGCCGCGCCGACGGCCTCCAGCAGAGTGTCGCGGGCGAGTTCGGTGTCGAGCGGTTCCAGCGTGTGCGCGGCGTCGAGCAGCAGCCTGGGCGCGTCGCTGCCGCGCACCCGGGAGAACATCAGGCGGGCCCGCAGCCGCTCCAGCCGGGCGCGCTGCAGGTCGTCGAGCGGGCCCGCCTCGGCCACCGCCAGCATGGAGAGGGCCCGGTCGGTCCCGCCCGCGTCGATGGCGGACTGGGCGGCGGCCAGCGCACGGGAGGCGCGGCGCGCGGGTTCCGGGGTGAGCTCCGCGGCCTGCCACAGGAACGCGGCTGCCGCGGCGGCCCCTCCCCGGCTCTGCGCCCGGCGGGCCGAGCGTTCCAGGTCGACCGCGACACCCTCCTCGGGTCGTGCGGCGGCGTGGGCGCGGTGCCAGGCCCTGCGGTCGGGATCGAGTCGGGGATCGGTGGCGTCCGCCAGCGCCTGGTGCGCCGCCCGGCGATCCGGCGCGGGCGTCCCGCGGTAGACGGCCGAGCGCGCCAAGGGGTGGTGGAACCGCACCCGGGTGCCGAATTCGACCAGTTCCGCGGCTTCCGCCGGTGCGGCGGCCTCCGCCGGTATCCCCTGCGCTCCGGCCGCACGCCACAGCAGGTCCACGTCCCCGGTCGGCTCGGCCGCGGCGATCAGCAGAAGCCGCCGGCTGTCGGGCGGGAGCGACTGGAAGCGTCGGCGGAAGGCGCGCTCGACGCAGTTCACCGTGGGACGCCGGCCGGGCAGCCAGAAGCCGCCCGCCAGTTCGGAGTGGGTCAGCGCGCTGGGGAGATGCAGCAGGATCATGGGGTTGCCGTGGGCCTCGGCGACGATCCGGTCCCGAACCACGGGGTCGAGGGGCACGCGAACCACCGAGGCCAGCAGGGCGCGGGCGTCGGGCTCGCGGAGGCCCTCCACCATCAGCTGGGGCAGCCCGGCCAGCTCACTGGCGCCCTCGGGCTCCCGTACGGCGAAGACCAGGGCCACCGCTTCGGCCGTCAACCGCCGGGCGACGAACGCCAGCACCTGCCGGGACCCGTCGTCGAGCCACTGCGCGTCGTCGACGAGACAGACCAACGGCCGGTCCCCTGCGGCGCCGGCCAGCAGACTCAGGACGGCCAAGGCGACCAGGAAGCGATGGGGCGCCTCGCCCTCTCGCAGGCCGAAAGCGACCGACAAGGCGTCGCGTTGCGGTCCGGGAAGCTCCTGGAGTCGGCCCAGCATGGGCGCGCACAACTGGTGCAGGCTCGCGAACGGGAGCTCCATCTCCGACTCGATGCCCGCGATGGAGGCGATGTGGAAACCGGTGGCCCGCCCGGCCGTGTAGTCCAGCAGGGCGGTCTTGCCGATACCCGCCTCGCCGCGCACCACCAGGACCGCGCTGCCGCCCGACCGTGCGGTGGCCAGCATTCCCTCCAGCGCGGCCAGCTCTCCGTCCCGGCCCCGTAGTCCGACCTGCGCGTCGACGGTGGGCACACCCATGTGTCGGTCTTCCTCGTCAGGTGCCTGACGTGCTCATTTTAGACCATTTGTGCGATGTGATCGCATATCGGTTCGGCTTGCCTTCGGGGCTTTCCGGGGGTGTGTGTGATACCCGGGGTCCGGCCACGGGGCGATCCCCGGGGTTTCCCCCGGGGCGATGCCCGGTGGTCCGGGGCGACTGTGGGGACTCCGGCGGCGATGGGCCGCCGGGTACAACAAGGAGACGTATATGTCTGTCACCCCTCATAACCCGGAGATCAGGCCGTTCACGTTCGAGTTCCCGGACGCGGCGCTCGAGGATCTGCGGGCCCGCATCGTGGCGACGCGGTGGCCGGAGAGGGAGACTGTCGCGGACCAGTCGCAGGGCACGCAGTTGGCCACGGTGCGCAAGCTCGCGGAGTACTGGGCGTCGGAGTACGACTGGCGCAAGGTCGAGGCGAAGCTGAACTCCTACCCGCAGTTCATCACCGAGATCGACGGGCTGGACATCCACTTCATCCACGTCCGCTCCAAGCACGAGGACGCGCTGCCGGTGATCGTGACGCACGGCTGGCCGGGTTCGGTCGTCGAGCAGCTGAAGATCATCGAGCCGCTGACCGACCCCACCGCCCATGGCGGCAAGGCCTCGGACGCCTTCCACGTGATCATCCCGTCGATGCCCGGCTACGGCTTCTCCGGCAAGCCCACCGCCAAGGGCTGGGGCCCCGAGCGCATCGCCCGCGCCTGGGG
>NZ_JBEZXR010000079.1:0-40249 GCF_040638135.1 Streptomyces sp. NPDC026673
GCTCAACGCCCGGCCCGAGGTCTCCACCGCGCTGCTGCGCGCCGTCGCACGCCGCCTGCGGCGCACCAACGACGTCGCCCCCCTGAGGGAGCGGGCCCGCGTCCGTGCCTCCGAGCGGAGGGGTGGATCAGCCCTGGAGGATGGCGCGCGCGAGGCGGGCCGTCTCCGACGGGGTCTTGCCGACCTTGACGCCGGCGGCCTCGAGGGCCTCCTTCTTCGCCTGGGCGGTGCCGGAGGAGCCGGAGACGATGGCGCCGGCGTGGCCCATGGTCTTGCCCTCGGGCGCGGTGAAGCCCGCGACGTAGCCGACGACCGGCTTGGTGACGTGCTCGGCGATGAAGGCCGCCGCGCGCTCCTCGGCGTCGCCGCCGATCTCGCCGATCATGACGATCAGGTCGGTGTCGGGGTCGTCCTGGAACGCCTTCAGCGCGTCGATGTGGGTGGTGCCGATGATCGGGTCACCGCCGATGCCGACCGCGGAGGAGAAGCCGATGTCGCTGAGCTCGTACATCATCTGGTAGGTCAGCGTGCCGGACTTCGACACCAGGCCGATGCGGCCGGAGGTGGTGATGTCGGCCGGGATGATGCCCGCGTTCGACTGGCCGGGGGTGATCAGACCGGGGCAGTTGGGGCCGATGATCCGGGTCTTGTTGCCCTTGCTGCCCGCGTACGCCCAGAAGGCGGCGGTGTCGTGGACGGCGATGCCCTCGGTGATCACGACCGCGAGGCCGATGCCGGCGTCGATGGCCTCGATGACCGCGCCCTTGGCGAACTTCGGCGGGACGAAGATGACGGTGACGTCGGCACCGGTCTTCTCCATGGCCTCGGCGACGGAGCCGAAGACCGGCACCTCGGTGCCGTCGAAGTCGACGGAGGTGCCCGCCTTGCGCGGGTTCACACCGCCGACGATGTTGGTGCCGGAGGCGAGCATGCGGCGGGTGTGCTTGGTGCCCTCGGAACCGGTCATCCCCTGGACGATGACCTTGCTTTCCTTGGTCAGGAAGATAGCCATGATGTGGTGACCTGTCCCTTACTTCGCAGCCAGCTCGGCGGCGCGCTCCGCGGCGCCGTCCATGGTGTCGACCTGCTCCACCAGCGGGTGGTTGGCGTCGGTCAGGATCTGCCGACCGAGCTCCGCGTTGTTGCCGTCCAGACGGACGACGAGCGGCTTGGTGACCTCTTCGCCCTTGGACTTCAGCAGCTCCAGGGCCTGGACGATGCCGTTGGCCACCGCGTCGCAGGCGGTGATGCCACCGAAGACGTTGACGAAGACGGACTTGACGTCCTGGTCGCCGAGGATGATCTCGAGACCGTTCGCCATCACCTCGGCGGAGGCGCCGCCGCCGATGTCCAGGAAGTTGGCGGGCTTGACGTTGCCGTGGCCCTCGCCGGCGTAGGCGACGACGTCCAGGGTGCTCATGACGAGACCCGCGCCGTTGCCGATGATGCCGACCTCGCCGTCGAGCTTGACGTAGTTCAGGCCCTTGGCCTTGGCCGCGGCCTCCAGCGGGTTGGCGGCGGCGTGGTCGACCAGCGCCTCGTGCTCCGGCTGGCGGAAGTCCGCGTTCTCGTCCAGGGAGACCTTGCCGTCGAGCGCGATGACGCGGCCGTCGGCGACCTTGGCGAGCGGGTTGACCTCGACGAGGAGCGCGTCCTCGGAGAGGAAGGTCTTCCACAGGGTCTGGAGGATCTCGGTCACCTGGTCGGCGACGTCGGCCGGGAAGGCGGCCGCCTCGACGATCTCGCGGGCCTTCTCCGGGGTCACGCCCTCGATCGCGTCGACCGGAATCTTGGCGACGGCCGCGGGGTTGGTGGCCGCGACCTCCTCGATCTCCATGCCGCCCTCGACGGACGCGATCGCCAGGAAGGTCCGGTTGGCGCGGTCGAGGAGGAAGGAGACGTAGTACTCGGAGGCGATCTCCGGGGCCAGCTCGGCCAGCATCACCTTGTGGACCGTGTGGCCCTTGATGTCCATGCCGAGGATCTGGCCGGCCTTGGCGACCGCGTCCTCGGGGTCCGACGCCACCTTCACGCCGCCGGCCTTGCCGCGGCCGCCGGTCTTCACCTGAGCCTTGACGACAGCCTTGCCACCGAGTCGCTCCGCGACCTCGCGCGCCGCCTCAGGCGTGTCGATGACTTCACCGGCCAGCACCGGTACACCGTGCTTGGCGAAGAGGTCCCTCGCCTGGTACTCGAACAGGTCCACGCGCGTCCGTCCTTGGTAATCGCGGGTTCGTTGTCTGCGTGAGCGTGCCGGGGGCGGTCGTCGCTGTCGTCTTCGTAACGAACCATACGAACGGTCGTACGGGGGGCGCACACGTCGGCCGAGCACGCGGCATGTCCGTCTCGCAGGTTATCGCCGCGCGGGCGGCACGGGTAAATCGGAGATGGTGCGAGAGCGGTGAGAACAGTCACAGAACAGCCGAACGGGCGGCTTCCGGCCCGCGGAGCGGAAGTCGTCCGGCCGGTCGTGCCGGACGGGTGGAACGGGTGGAACGGGTGGAACGCCCGGTGAGACCCGTCCGGGCAGCGTCCCGGGCGAGCGGGACGGGTGTGACCGACGGCACGGAGCCGCCCGGGTCCGTGGGCGGGGCGACCCCTGCGGCCGGGTCGCCCGGACGGACGGCACGCGTCCCGGTGGTGCGCCCGCGGAGGCCGTACCGGGTGGACGGGGTCCGGCTCGCCAGGTGGACGGGTTCCCGGGCCGGACCGTGGACGGGTTCGCGTGCCGGACCGGCGCGGGTGGTGACCCGGACCGGCCCGGCACGGTGCCGGCGCGCCGTTCCCGGCCGCCCGTGTCAGCGGCGGGCCGCCGCGTCCGGTACGGGCAGCGGCCGCTTCTCGATGGCGGCAGCCATGACCTCGGGGAAGAGATCCGGGGTGCAGGCGAAGGCCGGCGCCCCCAGGGCGGCCAGGGCCGTCGCGTGCTCGCGGTCGTAGGAGGGCGCGCCCTCGTCCGACAGCGCCAGGAGTGCGACGAACTGCACACCGGACGCCTTCATCGCCGCGACCCGCTTGAGCATCTCGTCGCGTATGCCGCCCTCGTAGAGGTCGCTGACGAGCACGACGACCGTCTCCGCGGGCCGGGTGATGCGGGACTGGCAGTAGGCCAGCGCCCGGTTGATGTCCGTACCGCCGCCGAGCCGGGTGCCGAACAGCACGTCGACCGGGTCGTCCAGATGGTCGGTCAGGTCGACCACCGAGGTGTCGAAAACGACGAGCCGGGTGTCGATGGCGCGCATCGAGGCGAGCACGGCGCCGAAGACGGACGCGTAGACCACGGAGGCCGCCATCGATCCCGACTGGTCGACGCAGAGGACGACGTCCTTCTTCACCGCTTTCGACGCGCGGCCGTGGCCGATCAGCCGCTCGGGCACGACCGTGCGGTGCTCGGGCAGGTAGTGCCGGAGGTTGGCGCGGATCGTGCGGTCCCAGTCGATGTCCCCGTGCCGGGGGCGGTTGACCCGTGCGGAGCGGTCCAGCGCGCCGCTGAGCGTGGCCCGGGTCCGGGCCGCCAGACGCTTCTCCAGTTCCTCCACGACCTTGCGGACGACCGCCCGCGCCGTCTCCTTCGTCGTCTCGGGCATCGCCTTGTTCAGGGAGAGGAGGGTACCGACCAGATGGACGTCGGCCTCGACGGCCTCCAGCATCTCCGGCTCCAGCAGCAGCGCGGACAGCCCGAGCCGGTCGATGGCGTCGCGCTGCATCACCTGCACCACGCCGGCGGGGAAGTACCTGCGGATGTCCCCCAGCCAGCGCGCGACCTGCGGTGCGGAACCGCCCAGCCCGGCGCTCCGGGGGGCCGGGGCCCCGCCGTCGCCGCGCGGGGCGGTGCCGTAGAGCGCCTCCAGCGCCTGGTCCATGGCGGCGTCGCGGCCGCTGAGCCGCCGTCCCGTGCCGTCGGCGGGACCGCCGCCCAGCACCATCCGCCAGCGCCGCAGCCGCTCGTCGCCGTCCACGTCCGCGCCCGGGACCGCGCCCGCGCCCAGGTCCGCGTCCACGTCCGTCATGCGTCCTGACCCCCTGTCCGTTCGCCGGAACCGAGCAGCAGCCGCGCGGCGGCCAGCGCCGCCTCCGCCCGCTCCTCGTCGAGCCGTGGGCCGAAGCCCGCGAGGCCCTCCCCCGCTTCGCCGCCCGCTGCTCCCCCTCCCCCGGGGCCGCGCCGGACCAGCTCCCCCATCGTGCGCCGCACGCCCGGATCGAAGCCGCCGAAGGTGCGCCGCAGCAGTGGCAGTACGTCGCCGAAGGCGGCCGCGGGCACCGCGGACAGCCAGCCGTCGACCAGCGCCAGCAGCCGCTCGTCGTGGACCAGCAGCATCCCGCCCCCGGCGAGGAAGCCCTCGACCCAGGCGGCCGCCTCCTGCGGCGGCGTGCCCTGCGACAGGGCGAGCCCCATCAGCCGGGCCACCTCCGCGGGCTCCAGGCGCGCGTCGTCGAGGAGCAGCCGCACCGCGCTGCCGCGCAGCAGCCCGGGTATGCCCCGGTCGCGTACGGCCAGCGTCCGCAGCACCGCCGCCCAGCGGTCGCGCAGCGCGTCGTCGCCGAGCAGGACCAGGGCCTGCTGGACCCCCGCGACGTGCCCCCGCATCTCGGCGGCGCCGTCCGCGTCGAGCCCCGCGCACGCGGGGGGAAGGCCCACGCAGACCCGCTCCGCCAGCCCCTCGGCGACCTCGCGCAGCGCCTCCGCGTCCGTCCCCCGCACATCGCCGTAGCGGACGGAGCGCACGAGCGCGGGCAGGGCCTGCGCGAGGTGCGCGACGTCCGCGTCGAGCGCGGCGCGGTCGGCGAGCACCCGCATCACCGCCGGCAGGGCGTCCGCCAGCCCGGCGAGCAGGCAGCGTTCGGCCAGGGCCGTCACCTCGGCGAGCGCCGTCGCGGTCACGGCCGCCTCCTCGGCCCGGGCGGTGGCCGCTGACTCCACCGTGGTGCCCCACACCCCCGCCTCCGCGACCCTGACCGCCAGCTCCGGTTCCCAGCGCAGCCGCCAGCTCTCGCGGAAGGTGCCGGTGGCGGCCGTGCGGGAACGGGCCGGCTCGCCCCAGTCGACGCCGAGCATCCGCAGCCGGTGCAGCAGGCGGCTGCGTCCGGCGTCGGTGTCCTTGCGGAGGTCCAGGTCCACCTCCTTCTCCATGGCCTCGGGCTTCATCCGCAGTCTGCGCTGCTCGCGCACCAGGTCACGGGCGAGCGGCACCGCGGGGGCGCCCTCCGGGACCTCGCCCAGCACGTCCCCCACCACGAGCCGGTCCCGGATCAGGGCGAGCGGCACATCGGATCCGTCGCACATCACCGCCCGTATCGCGTCCGCGGTCTCGCCCAGCCCGGCCAGCGGGCGGCCGCGCAGGGCGGCCAGGGCGTCGGCGAGCCGCACCGCCTCGATGACGTGCGCCGAGGAGACCGGCAGATCCTCCTCCCGGAGCAGGCCGGCGACCTCGGTCATCCACCGGGTCACGGGCCGGTCGGGCGAGGTGAACAGGTGGCGGTACCAGCCCGGTGAGGTGATGCCCGCCCCGTAACCGCCGGCACGCGACAGCCTGCGGTGCGTCCAGGGCACCCACGTGACCTCGACCTTCGCCTTGGGCAGCCCCTTGAGCAGGGCCCGGTCGGCGGTCACCCCGCCACCGCGGGCGAGCGCCGGCACATGCCACGCGCCGCACACGACGGCCACCCGCTCGTGCGCGCGGCGCGCCTCCCGGATCCGCAGCCGCATGTGCGCCTCGCGCACCGCGTCCTGCCGATGGCCCCCGTCACCGTAGGCCTCGCGCAGCGCGCCCATCGCCTCGGCGAGGGCCCCGAACCCGGCGAGGGGGTCGCCCTCTGCCGGCTCGTCCCGGCCGCGGTGCTCGACGGCGTCCTCCCACCACCGTTCGGGGTCGTCGTAGCCGGCCGTACGCGCCAGCTCGGCGAGCGGGTCGAGGCGCGGGACGGCCCCTTCCCCTCCCGGCGGCTCCGCCTCCTCCGGCAGCACGAGCGAGTGCGCGGCGGGGAGGTCGATGAAGCGCACCGGCACCCCGCGCCGGGCCGCCCAGCGGATCGCCTGCCACTCGGGGGAGAACTCCGCGAACGGCCAGAAGCCGGCCCGGGAGGGCTCGTCGACCACATGTGCGAGCAGCGCGACCGGCGGCCGCATCCCCGGGTCCGCGGCGAGGTCCAGCACCGCGTCCGCCTCCGGCGGGCCCTCGACGAGCACGATGCGCGGCTCCAGCCGGTCGAGCGCGGCGCGCACCCCGCGGGCCGAACCCGGGCCGTGGTGCCGCACGCCCAGCAGCGCCACCCCGTCGGAACCCGTCACGGCGTCACCTCGCGGCAGGCGCGGTAGAAGTCCTTCCAGCCCTCCCGCTCGCGGACCACGGTCTCCAGGTACTCAAGCCACACGACGCGATCGGCGGCCGGGTCGCGGACCACCGCGCCGAGGATCCCGGCGGCCACATCCCCGGCGCGCAGGACACCGTCGCCGAAATGCGCGGCCAGGGCGAGGCCGTTGGTCACCACGGAGATCGCCTCGGCCGTGGAGAGCGTCCCGGAGGGGGACTTCACCTTGGTGCGTCCGTCGGCGGTGACCCCGCCGCGCAGTTCGCGGAAGACGGTGACCACCCGCCGGATCTCGTCCACGCCCTCCGGGGCGGCCGGCAGCTCCAGCGAGCGCCCGAGCTGGCCCACGCGGCGGCTGACGATGTCCACCTCCTCCTCCACCGTCGCGGGCAGCGGCAGCACGACCGTGTTGAACCGCCGTCGCAGCGCGCTGGACAGGTCGTTGACGCCCCGGTCCCGGTCGTTGGCCGTCGCGATGAGGTTGAAGCCGCGCACCGCCTGGGTCTCGGCGGCCAGCTCCGGTATCGGCAGCGTCTTCTCCGAGAGGATGGTGATGAGGGTGTCCTGCACATCCGCGGGGATGCGGGTCAGCTCCTCCACCCGCGCGATGCGCCCCTCGGCCATCGCCCGCATGACCGGACCGGGGACCAGGGCCTCCCTGCTCGGGCCGTCGGTGAGCAGCCGGGCGTAGTTCCACCCGTAGCGGACGGCCTCTTCCGGGGTGCCCGCGGTGCCCTGGACGAGCAGGGTGGAGTCGCCGCTGACGGCGGCGGCCAGATGCTCCGAGACCCAGGTCTTCGCGGTGCCCGGCACGCCGAGCAGCAGCAGGGCCCGGTCGGTGGCGAGCGTGCTGACGGCGACCTCGACGATCCGCCGCGGGCCCACGTACTTGGGTGTGACGACGGTGCCGTCGGGCAGCGCGCCGCCCAGCAGATACGTGGCGACCGCCCACGGCGACAGATTCCACCGGGCCGGGCGCGGCCGGTCGTCGGCCGCCGCGAGAGCCTTGAGCTCATGGGCGAACGCGGCTTCGGCATGCGGCCGGAGTGCGGTGTCCACGGACATGGTTCTCCCCCTGTTCTGGCATGGAGCGGATGGCGCGGACGCCCCGTCAGCCCCCGGGGGACGTCCGCGTTCCCACCATCGCGCACCCCACTGACAATGCCGCCCCACCCTGCCGCCCCACCGTCAGAAAGCCGCAGGTCAGGGCCGATTGTCAGTGCCCACCCGTAGCGTCGTGGCCATGAACGGGATGGACGAACGGCGAGCCGAGCGGTGGACCGCCGACCAGGTCCTGGCACTCGCGCCCGACGTGTCGTCACGCAAGGCCGGGACGGGGCTGGCGGTGGCCGCGCGATGGTCCGGGACAGGGGCGTCCGGCACGGCCGTGTGGGGGCTGTGCGCGGGCGGCGGCGGCACGCCGTACCGGACGGTGGTCGACACGGCGGGGCCCGGCTGCAGCTGCGGCTGCCCCAGCCGCAAGTCCCCCTGCAAGCACGCGCTCGGGCTGCTTCTGCTGTGGGCCGGGGGCGAGGTCGGGGCGGCCGCACACGGGGGCGGCCGCCCCGACTGGGTCACCGAGTGGCTCGACGCGCGCCGCGCGCGCGAGGAGCGGAAGTCCACGGGCGGGTCCGGCGCGGCGCGCGGCGGTGACCCCGAGGCGGCGCGGAAGCGGGCCGAGCGCCGGGCGGCGCGGGTGGCCGCCGGGGCGACGGAGCTGGAGCAGCGGCTGGAGGATCTGCTGCGGACCGGTCTGGCCGGAGCGGAGCGCGAGGGGTATCAGCGCTGGGAGGAGACCGCGGCGCGGATGGTGGACGCCCAGGCTCCCGGGCTCGCCTCCCGGGTGCGCGAGCTCGGCGCGCTCCCCGGATCGGGGGGCGACTGGCCGTCGCGGCTGCTGGAGGAGACGGCCCTGCTGCATCTGCTGGCCCGGGGCTGTCTGCGACAGGGGGCGTTGCCGGCGCCGCTGGCGGCCACCGTCCGGTCCAGGGTCGGTTACACGGTGGACTCGGCCGAGCTGCTGGCCGGGCCGACCGTACGCGACCGCTGGCTGGTCCTGGCGCGGTACGACACCGCCGACGGCCGCCTCACCACCCGCAGGACGTGGCTGCACGGGGAGGCCGGCGGCCGTCCCGCGCTGCTGCTGTCCTTCGGCGCGGCCGGGCGGGCGCCGGAGCCCGCGCTCCCGGTCGGCCGGCGCCTCGACGCGGAGCTGGCCTTCCATCCCGGAGCCCATCCGCTGCGGGCGGTGCTCGGCCCGCGGCACGGCCCGCCGCTCCCCGGCGGCGAGCCGCCGGGCGTGCCGGTGGCGACGGCGCTCGGCGCGTACGGCGAGGCCCTGGCCGGCGATCCATGGCTGGACGCCTGGCCCGTCGTGCTCGCCGGCGTCGTGCCGATACCGGGCGCGACGGGCTGGCAGATCGCGGACGCGGACGGCAGCGACGCCGTCCCGGTCAGCGCGCCGGGTGCCGGCACGGGAGCGGGGCTGTGGCGCCTCGCGGCGGTCTCCGGCGGCCGGCCGGTGACGGTCTTCGGCGAGCTCGGCCACCAGGGCTTCCGGCCGTTCACGGCCTGGGGCGGCGGGGGCACGCGACCGGAGCCGGTGCCGCTGACGGTGTGAACCCGGCGGGCGACCGCGCGGAGACGACGAAGGGGGACCGATGACGACACACTGGACCGACCTGGTCGGCACCGCACTGCTCGGCACCGATCGCAGGGGCGGCACGCCCGCGGAGCTGCTGGACCGCGCCGCGCTCGCCGTCGTACGGCGCCGCGCCGGGCTGCGGCCCGCCGCCGCGGGGGCGCGCCCGGCCACCGCGCCGGACGATCCGCGGCCACCCCTGCCCGACGCGGCACGACGCCGCCTGTCCCTGCTACTGGCGGACCGCTCCGTCGGTGGCGGCGGAGGCAGCCGCCGAGGCGCCGCCCCCCATCTGGCCGAGCTGCTGCCGCAGTGGCTGACCGAGGCGAACGCGCGGGGGTACGCGGCGCCGCCGGAGCTGCTGCCGGCCCTGCTCGACGCCGCCCGCGCGCGCACCGATCTGCGGCCGGACGCGCTGGCCCTGGCCGGACCGCGCGGGCTGTGGCTGGCCGAGCTGAACGCGGACTGGCGGTTCGCACTGCGCGCCGGAGCGCCCGGCGTCGTGCCGGACGCCGACGACCCGCAGGCCGTGCAGACGCTGTGGGAGGAAGGGCTCTTCGCCGAACGGGTGGCCCTGCTGACCCGGCTTCGGGCCGCCGACCCCGGGCGGGCGCTGGAACTGCTGCGCTCCGGATGGGCGAGCGAGCGCGCCGAGGACCGGCTGATGTTCCTGGACTCGCTCCGCGAGGGCCTGTGCCCGGCCGACGAGCCGTTCCTGGAGCAGGCCCTGGCGGATCGCAGCCGCAATGTGCGCGCCACCGCCGCCGAGCTGCTGTCGGCCCTGCCCGGCTCCGCGCTCGCCGCCCGGATGGCCGCTCGGGCCAGGACGAGCGTCGCGTGGGACCCGGCGGGCGGCCGGATCACGGTGGAGGCCCCCTACGAGTGCGACGCCGCCATGGAGCGCGACGGTGTGACGGCGATACCGCCGGCGGGGCGCGGGGAGCGCGCGTGGTGGTTCGGCCAGGTGGTGGACGCGGCCCCGCTCGGCACGTGGCCGGAGCGGTTCGGCGGCCGGACGCCCGAGGCGATCATCGCACTGCCGGTCGCCGACGAGTGGCAGGCCGATCTGCACGCGGCGTGGTGCCGGGCCGCGGTGCGGCAGAGGGACGTGGCCTGGGCGCGCGCCCTGCTGGGCCCCACGCCGACACCCGCGACGGCCGTCAGCCCGGTCGGGGATCCGGCGAAGCTGCTGTCGATCCTCCCAGCGTCCGAGCGGGCGCAGTGGGTGGCACGCTTCATCGCCGCGCACGGCCTCTCGGAGGCGTTCCAGATGCTCGCCGTCTGCGCCGTGCCCTGGTCGGAGCCCCTGGGCACGGCCGTGGTGGACGCCCTGGACATCGCCCGGGACGCGGGCAGCTATCCGTGGAGCTTCAGCGGGGTGATGGGCCTGGCCGAACGGTGCCTGGATCCGGCGGAGGCGGATCGCGCGGCCCCGCTGGCGGCGGTGCCCGCGGAGTCCGCCGACACCTCCCCGGGCGCCGGGGCGTACTGGGCGGAGGCCTTCCAGCGGCTGGTCGGAACCCTGCGGCTGCGGGCCGCGATGCTGGAGGAACTGGCCTGAGCGGCCCACCGGCGGGCGGCGGGCGCCGCCCGCCGGCACCGCCGCCCCGGCCGGGTCACGCCTCCGCGGGCTGCCGCAGGTTGTCGTTCACCCAGGCGACGACATCGGTGGTCGGCGTACCGGGGGTGAAGATCGCGGCCACGCCCAGTTCCTGCAACGGGGCGATGTCCGCCTCGGGGATGATCCCCCCGCCGAAGACCTTGATGTCCTCCGCGTCACGCTCCCGGAGCAGCTCGATCACCTTGGCGAAGAGCGTCATGTGGGCACCCGAGAGGATGGACAGCCCGATCGCGTCGGCGTCCTCCTGGATCGCGGTGTCCACGATCTGCTCCGGCGTCTGGTGGAGACCGGTGTAGATGACCTCCATGCCGGCGTCGCGCAGCGCCCGCGCGATGACCTTGGCCCCGCGGTCGTGGCCGTCCAGGCCCGGCTTGGCGACCACCACACGGATCGGTCCGGACACTCCCATCGCTGCCTCCATACACGATTGCTGCGCTCAGCGGGCACATGTGTGAACGAACGTTATCGCCAGCATCCCCCGTGCGGACAGTTTCACGAAGGGCCCCGAGGGGGAAATCACACATGGGACACGTTCACGTTAGAAACGCGTTCGGCCCGTGGTCGTCCTTCGTTCAGCAGGCGACGCGGGCCGTCGCGTTCTCGGCGCACGGGGGACAGGGCCGTCTCCGTGTGCCCACGGGAGGTAGGCCATGGGCGTCCTGTCTTTCGGTGTCGGAGACCGCCTGGTACGCCAGGCGGCCTACGTACGAGCCGCGGCGATCGAGATCGCCATCCTGACCGGTCATGTCTTCCTCTACCCGACCGGAATCTTCCAGGAACGCGGGCCGCAACCGGCGGCCGGCGACTCCGAGGAGCCGCCCCGCCTGCCCACCGCGGGCCGGAGCCACCCCCCGGTTCTCCTGCTGCACGGCTTCGTGGACAACCGTTCGGTTTTCGCGATGCTGCGGCGCTCCCTGCGCCGGCACGGCTGGCCGCATGTACAGGCGCTCAATTACTCACCGCTGACCTGCGACATCCGCACGGCGGCGGCCCTCCTCGGACGCCACGTCGAACAGATCTGCGAGCAGACGGGGCACCGCCAGGTGGACATCGTGGGCCACAGCCTCGGCGGACTGATCGCCCGCTACTACGCGCAGCGGCTGGGCGGCGACACGCGGGTGCGCACCGTGGTCACCCTGGGCACCCCGCACGCCGGGACCCGGGCCGCGCCGCTCCTCAACCCTCACCCCATCGTGCGTCAGATGCGGCCGAACTCCGACCTCATCGAGGAGCTGGCCAAGCCGGCGCCCGGCTGCCGCACCCGGTTCGTGGCGTTCTGGAGCGATCTGGACGAGCTGATGAGCCCCGTCGAGGCCGCCCGCCTCGACCACCCCGACCTCATCGCCCGCAATGTCCACGTGGCGGGGGTCGGGCATCTGACCATGCCGGTCCACGCCGCCATCGCCGCCGGCATCCGGCAGGCGCTGCTGGGCGAGGAGCTGGCCTCGGGAGCCGTGGACGCCGCATGACGGCCTTGCCCGTATAAGCATCGAAAGGGCATCGAACACAAGGCATCGGGGATGCCTGAATCCCGCCGAAGATTGTGGGCGTCGGCCGCAGGGGGATACAGTCGCCGCTAATTCTCCTGCTGCCGAGGCGAAAGAGAAGCGGTGAACGACCGTCATCCGGCGGGGTATGCCCCCGAGTACAGCAGCTATGGGTACGAGGGCCATTCCGACGCCTCCTACGCACCCATGGGTGCTGCCCATGCGGATGACGATCCACTCTTCGGGAGCTGCCAGGGCTACCCCGCCTACGACACGGGGACCTACGCCACCGGCTCCTGGGACACCACCGCGACCGCCTACTGGCCCGCGGCTCCCGCCGCTCCCGCCTACCCGGACCCCACGGGCACGACCACCGGCACCTGGTACGCGGACGCCACGCAGGCGCAGCCCGCGGCGGCCTACGACTACACGCAGTACGAGCACACGGCCGTGCACGGCTACGAGGAGCCCGAGGCCGCCCACGGCCACGCGCCCGATCCGTACGAGCCCGACGCCTATGCCCCCGAGCCCTACGCCCCGGAGACGTACGAGGCCGAGGCCTACGAGGCGGAGCCGTACGGAAGCGAGCCCTACGAAGCCGAGACGTACGAAGCCGAGACGTACGAGCCCGAGACGTACGACGTCACCCCGGACGCCAACGCGGACGGGGACGACGAGGACGAAGGCCCGGACCACGACACCGGCACCGCCGCGGCCGCCCTTCCACGCCCGCGCGGCGGCAACGGCAGCCGTCGGCGCCGCCCGGTGCGCCGCTCCGCCCTGCTCACCGTCGCCGTCCCCTCGGTGGCGGTCATGGGCGTCGCGGCCTGCGCCGCCGCCGTCACCGTCAACACCGAGGACGCGGACAGCAGCAGGACCCAGGCCGACGGTGCCCCGGAGGCGGCCAACGCCCCGACCACCAAGCTCGACCAGCAGCTCGCCGGGGTCAACCGGGACGTCGACGACTTCGCCGACCGCGCCAGCCGCACCCAGGAGCGCATCGACCTCAAGGAACGCCAGGCACTCGAACGGGCCAAGAAGGCGGCGGAGGCGGCCCGCAAGGAGCAGCTGCGCCCCAAGTTCCTGCTCCCGGTGAAGGAGCACGGCCTCAGTGCCTTCTTCGGCCAGGCGGGTGTGAACTGGATGTCGGTCCACACCGGCATCGACTTCCCGGTGGACTACGGCACGCCGGTGATGGCCGCGACCGACGGCGTCGTGCGCACCCAGTGGAACAGCGCCTACGGCAACATGGCCATAGTGACCGCCCCCGACGGCACCGAGACCTGGTACTGCCACCTGAGCAGCACCAAGATCCGCTCGGGCACGGTCAAGGCCGGCGACGTCATCGCCTATTCGGGCAATTCCGGCAACTCCACCGGACCGCACCTCCACTTCGAGGTGCGTCCCGGCGGCGGGGCCGCCATCGACCCGCTGCAGTGGCTGCTGAAGCACGGGATCGACCCGCGCTGAGCCGGCGGCACTGCCCCATCAGCCCGAACAGCCCCATCAGCCCGAACGGCGCGGCGCTCGCCGAGCACCGCGCCGCGGGACCCCGGCCCCGGACCCGTTCTAGAGCTTCTCGACCGGCGCGTAGCGCAGCAGCAGCACCTTCGGCCGCTCGTCGCCGAAGTCGATCGTGGCCTTCGCCTTCTCCCCGCTCCCGTCGACCGCGACGACCGTGCCCAGTCCGAACGTGTCGTGCGTGACCCGGTCCCCCACCACCAGCGAGATGACCGGCCGGTCCTGGGTACGCCGCGTCGCGAACCCGGAGGGTCCGCTCTTCGACGAGGACCGCGACAGCATCGACGCCGCCGCCGACACCGAGGCGGAGGGCGCCGGTGAGGCTCCCGTGCGCTTCCACTCGATGAGCGACTCCGGGATCTCCTCCAGGAAGCGGGAGGCCGGGTTGTACGAGGGCTGGCCCCAGGCGCTGCGCATGGTCGACCGGGTCACGTACAGCCGCTGCCGCGCCCGCGTGATGCCGACGTAGGCGAGCCGCCGCTCCTCCTCCAGCTCCTTGGTCTGGCCGAGCGCGCGCATGTGCGGGAAGACCCCGTCCTCCATGCCGGTCAGGAAGACCACCGGGAACTCCAGGCCCTTGGCGGTGTGCAGGGTCATCAGCGTTATGACGCCGCCGCCCTCGTCGTCGTCCGGGATCTGGTCGGAGTCGGCGACCAGCGCGACCCGCTCGAGGAACTCGGCGAGGGTGCCGGGCTCCTCCTCGGTGCGCTCCTGTTCGAACTCCAGCGCCACCGCCGCGAGTTCCTGGAGGTTCTCGACGCGGGTCTCGTCCTGCGGGTCGGTGGAGGCCTGGAGCTCGGCCAGATAGCCCGTGCGCTCCAGCACGGCCTCCAGGACGGTGGCGGGGCCGGCGCCGGAGTCCACGACCGTGCGCAGCTCCTCCAGGAGCTCGTTGAAGCGCTTGACGGCGTTGACCGAACGGGCGGCCATGCCGAAGGCCTCGTCCACCCGGCGCAGCGCGGCGGCGAAGGAGATCCGCTCGCGCGAGGCGAGGGCGTCGACCATGGCCTCGGCCCGCTCGCCGATGCCGCGCTTGGGCACGTTCAGGATGCGGCGCAGCGGGACGGTGTCCTCGGGGTTGGCGAGCACCCGCAGATAGGCCAGGACGTCCCGGACCTCCTTGCGCTCGTAGAAGCGGACGCCGCCGACGACCTTGTAGGGCAGGCCGACGCGGATGAAGACCTCTTCGAAGACACGGGACTGCGCGTTGGTCCGGTAGAAGACCGCGACGTCGCCGGGGCGGGCGTCGCCGGCGTCGGTGAGCCGGTCGATCTCGTCGGCGATGAACTGCGCCTCGTCGTGCTCCTGGTCGGCGACATAGCCGGTGATGACCGGGCCCTGGCCGGCCTCCGTCCACAGGTTCTTGGGGCGGCGGGAGGCGTTGCGCTCGATGACGGCGTTGGCGGCCGACAGGATGGTCTGGGTGGAGCGGTAGTTCTGCTCCAGCAGGATGGTGCGGGCCTGCGGGTAGTCCTCCTCGAACTGGAGGATGTTGCGGATCGTCGCCCCGCGGAAGGCGTAGATGCTCTGGTCGGCGTCGCCGACCACGCACAGCTCGGCGGGCCCCTCGCCGCCCTCCTCCGCGTCACCGGTCCCGACCAGCTCGCGCACCAGCGTGTACTGGGCGTGGTTGGTGTCCTGGTACTCGTCGACCAGGACGTGGCGGAAGCGGCGCCGGTAGTGCTCGGCGACGTCCGGGAAGGCCTGGAGCAGGTTGACCGTGGTCATGATGATGTCGTCGAAGTCGAGCGCGTTGGCCTCGCGCAGCCGCGACTGGTACATCGCGTAGGCCTCGGCGAGCTTCTTCTCGAAGGGGTTCTCCGCCTGGTCCGCGAAGGTCTCCTCGTCGATGAGCTCGTTCTTGAGGTTGGAGACCTTGGCGCTGAAGGACTTCGGCGGGAACTGCTTGGGGTCCAGGTCCAGGTCGCGGCAGACCAGCGCCATCAGGCGCTTGGAGTCGGCCGCGTCGTAGATCGAGAAGCTGGAGGTGAAGCCGAGCTTCTTGGACTCCCGGCGCAGGATGCGGACGCACGCGCTGTGGAAGGTGGAGACCCACATCACGTTGGCGCGCGGGCCGACCAGCTGCTCGACGCGCTCCTTCATCTCGCCGGCGGCCTTGTTGGTGAAGGTGATCGCCAGGATCTGGCCCGGGTGCACCTTGCGGGCGCCCAGCAGATACGCGATGCGGTGGGTGAGCACCCGGGTCTTGCCGGAGCCGGCGCCGGCGACGATGAGCAGCGGGGAGCCGGAGTGCTCGACCGCGGCGCGCTGCTCCTCGTTGAGCCCCTCGAGCAGCGCGGCCGGGTCGACGGCCGGGCGCGCGGCGCCGTCGCGGTAGTACGCGTCCCGGTCGACGGGCGCGTCGAAGCGCCCCTCGAAGAGATCGTCGGGCACCGTCTCGGGCTCGTCCTCGGGAGGCGGCGGGGGCTGCTCCTCCGTCGGTTCGAGGCCGGCCAGGAAGCTGTCGTCAAAGAGGCTGCTCATCGCCTCCCGAGTCTAGGGCGTGGGACGGACAGCGTTGCCCCGCTTGCCCGAGCCCGCCCGAGCCCGCCCGGGTCCGCCGGGTCCCCGTCCGCACCCCCGGTCGCCCCCGGACACCGCCGCCGGTCGCCTCCGCCGGTCGCGGCGCGCCACCGTCCCGACACGGCCGGTCCCCGGAGCGGCCGCGTCACGGCCCCGAATCGTGAAGGTCACGAAATGATTGCGGACAAATCGAACACCAGGGTTCCCACAGACCCCCGCAGTTGACTACCGTGCCGCATCAGGCGGTCCGCTCCGAGCGGCGGCGACCGTGCCGTCACGGGCCGCCTCCGCTGAGTCCGGCGACCGCCGGAGCCGGGGACCCACGACCTTGGGGTGAATCGGTCCGTACGAGCGCGGCGCGCCCGGACGGACGGTAGGGCGGCCTTCCGAAGCCCGAACCCGACAGCTAACCCGGTAGGCGGTCCACGGAAGGAGCCGCCCGACTTGGCGACGCACCGCAAGCCGCGCCCCCGCGCGCTGACCGTCCCCGGCCCTCGTGCTGCCGTGGGACTCACGACCGCCGCACTGGCGACGGTCACCCTCTTCGGCGAGAGCGCGAGCGCCGCGCCCGCCTCACCCGACAAGCCCTCGATCACCGAGGTCAAGGCCCGGGTCGACACGCTCCACCACCAGGCCGAGGCCGCCACCGAGCGGTACAACGGCGCCAAGGAGCAGGCCGACAAGCAGCGGTCGCGGGCCGACGCGCTGCTCGACCAGGTGGCCCGCAAGACCGAGACGCTCAACGACGCCCGCCGCACGATCGGCGAGTACGCGGCGGCGCAGTACCGCGGCGGCGGTCTGGACGGGACGACGACCTTCCTGCTCACCTCCGACCCGCAGCAGTTCCTGGACCAGGCGCACCTGATGAACCGCCTGTCCGACCGCCAGGAGCAGGCGCTGGAGACCTTCCGCGCCGAGCAGGCCGTAACGACGCAGAAGCGCGCGGAGGCCGTCGAGAGCCTGCAGAAGCTGACCGAGGCGCAGCAGCGGCTGAACACGGAGAAGACGGCCGTCAAGCAGAAGCTGGCCGCGGCGCAGAAGCTGCTGAACAGCCTCACCGCCCAGGAGAAGGCCCGGTTGGCGGCGCTGGAGAAGAAGCGCCAGGAGGAGGCGGCCGAGAAGGCCGCCCAGATCGCCGCCAGGGAGAAGGCCGCGGCGCAGAACACCGCCTCGGGTTCGTCCACGGGCTCGACGGCCGCGTCCGGGACCTACGCCGCCAAGGCGGCCAAGGCGATCGAGTTCGCGCGCGCCCAGTTGGGCAAGCCGTACGTGTACGGCGCCACGGGCCCGAACTCCTACGACTGCTCGGGCCTGACCCAGGCCGCCTGGGCCGCCGCGGGCGTCTCCATCCCCCGCGTCACCTACGACCAGGTCGACTTCGGCAGCCGTGTCACCGCCGACCAGTTGCAACCGGGCGACCTGGTCTTCTTCTACTCGGACATCACCCACGTCGGCCTCTACATCGGCGGCGGCCAGATGATCCACGCCCCGCACACGGGCAGCGTCGTGAAGATCGCCCCGATCACCGAGATGCCGATCTACGGTTACGCCCGGATGGCCTGAGCGGTCCGCGCGGTGCTCAGGTCCACAGCACGGCGATGAAGATGTTGGCGGTGGTCAGCGCGCCCACGGTGCCGAAGGCCGCCGCCGGCACCTTCTCCTCGTCCCGCTTGACGTAGACCAGGCCGAGGATCACCACCAGGATCGCGAGCTTGATGCCGATCTTGATGTTGTTGACCGGCTGGTCGTCGGCCTGGTTGAGGCCGACCAGCACCACCCCGGTGACGAGCATGGTCAGCGCGCCGTGCAGCATGCCCGGAACGAAGCGGGCCTCGCCACGGCCCATGGCCTTCATCTGGGTGAGGAAGCCGCCCAGCAGCGCGGCGATGCCGATGATGTGCAGGCCGACGAAGAGGTTGATGAGTACGTCCATGGCTCAGGACCCTAGTCACGCCCATACCAGCACCCGGCACCGAGGTGCCCCTCTTCCCTCACATCGGTCACGGCCGGACCGCAAGTGACCAGGTCACCCGTCGAACAGCGGTCATCGGCGGGCAGACCGCGGCCGAATCGGACCAGTCCCGCACACTCCGGCTCTCGCTCCCGACGTCCAGGTTTAGCGTCCTGCCCCAGGTGGCCGATCCCCACTGCCGCGAGGACCCCGTTCCCCGGTGTTCCCCGGCACGGCCACCCCCGCCGAAGGTCCGGCGGTGGACGGCTCCCCGTCCGCCCGCCGCCGGACCACCGGGGGACGTACGGACGGCAGCCCGGAAGGAGTGACGGCGCGTGGCGTCGCACAGAAGGCCCAAGGAGCGCGGCCTCGCCGGCGCGACCGCGCGCACCGCCGCCGGTCTCGCCCTCGCGGGCGCGGCTTCCGTGACGATGTTCGGCGAGGCCGGCCACGCCGAGCCCCGGCTGACCGCGGACGAGGCCCGGACCCGGGTGGACCGCCTCTACGAGGAGGCCGAGCAGGCCACCGAGCGGTACAACGGCGCCAAGGAGAAGGCGGACACGGCCACCGAGCGGATCGAGGACCTCCAGGACGAACTCGCCCGCAGGACCGAGCGCCTCAACCGCACCCGGGACGACCTCGGCTCCATCGCCACCGCCCAGTACCGCAGCGGCGGCTTCGACCCCGCCGTCCAGCTCGCCCTGGCCTCCTCCCCCGGCGAGTACCTGGAGCGCGCCGGGATGCTGGACCGGATGAGCAGCCGCCAGAACGCGGCGCTGCGCGCGCTGTCCGCACAGCACCGCGACATCGAGCAGCTCCGCGCCGAGACCGAGGCCGAGCTGGAGGAGCTGCGCGGCACCCGTGCCGAACTCGCCGCCCACAAGCGCACCGTGGAGCAGCGGCTCGCCTCGGCGCGGCAGGTGCTCGGCCGCCTCACCGCCGCCCAGCGCGCCGAGGTGCTCACCTCCGGCGGGCACGGTTCCGCCGACGCGGCCCGCGCCGGCCGCGGCGCCGCCGGTTCCCGGGCGGGCCTGGCGCCCGCCGCCGCGCCCAACGCGCGAGCCGCCCGTGCCGTCTCCTTCGCGTACGACTCCCTCGGCCTGCCCTATGTGTGGGGCGCCACCGGGCCCTCGTCGTACGACTGCTCGGGGTTCACGCAGGCCGCGTGGCGGGCGGGCGGGGTGGCCCTGCCGCGCACGACGTACACCCAGATCAACGCGGGCACCCGGATCCCGCGGTCCCAACTGCAACCCGGCGACCTGGTGTTCTTCTACTCGGGGATCAGCCACGTCGGTCTCTACGTGGGCAACGGGATGATGATCCACGCCCCCCGCACCGGTGACGTCGTCAAGCTCGCCCCGGTCGACCAGATGCCGTTCGCGGGCGCCACGCGGCCGGCGTGATGCCCGCGCGGCGGGGCCGCGGGACCACGAGCCGGGCGCCTGCGCCCATGTGACGACAGGCTCTAGACCAGTCGGCGCGCGGTCGCCCATCGGGTGAGCTCGTGCCGGTTGCTGAGCTGCAACTTCCGCAGCACCGCAGAAACATGCGACTCGACCGTCTTCACCGAGATGTAGAGCTGCTTGGCGACTTCCTTGTACGCGTAACCACGCGCGATCAGCCGCAGCACCTCGCGCTCCCGCTGGGTGAGCCGGTCCAGGTCCTCGTCGACCGGCGGGGCGTCGGTGGAGGCGAAGGCGTCCAGGACGAAGCCGGCCAGCCGGGGCGAGAAGACGGCGTCGCCGTCGGCGACCCGGAAGACCGAACTGACCAGGTCGGGGCCGGTGATGGTCTTGGTGACATAGCCGCGGGCACCGCCCCGGATCACCCCGATGACGTCCTCGGCGGCGTCCGAGACCGACAACGCCAGGAAGCGCACCGGGTGTTCGGCGTCCGCCATGAGCCCGGCGCAGCGCTTGAGCACCTCGACCCCGCCGCCGCCCGGCAGATGGACGTCGAGCAGCACGACGTCGGGCCGCGTCGCGGTGATGACGGACACCGCCTGGTCGACGTCGGCCGCCTCGCCGACCACGTCGACCCCGGTCCGCTCGGTCTCGCCGATCTCGGCCTGCACCCCGGTGCGGAACATCCGGTGGTCGTCGACGAGGACGACCCTCACGCGTCGTTCCGTGCTCATGACGGCCTCCCTGGCCCCTGGGCCCTGTCCATCTCCAGCTCCACTTCCGTCCCCCCGCCCGGCGCCGGGCGCAGCCGCGCCTCGCCGCCGTTGCGCCGCATCCGGCCGATGATCGACTCGCGGACGCCCATCCTGTCCGACGGTACGTCGTCGAGGTCGAAGCCGGGGCCGCGGTCGCGAACCGACACGAAGACCCTGCTCTCCTCGACCTCCGCGTACACCTGCACGGCTTCGTCCCCACCGTACTTGGCGGCGTTGACCATGGCCTCGCGGGCCGCCTGCATCTGCGCCACCAGGCGTTCGTCCAGCGGGCAGTCGCCGACGCACACCACCTCGACGGGAACGCCGTGCGCGTCCTCCACCTCGGCCGCCGCCCGGCGCACCGCCTCGGCGAGCGTGGCCGGCTCGTCGTCCTTGCCGGTGCCCTCGGGCCGGTACAGCCAGGCCCGCAGCTCGCGTTCCTGCGCGCGGGCCAGCCGGGTGACCTCGCGCGGGTCCTCGGCGTGCCGCTGGATCAGGGTGAGGGTGTGCAGGACGGAGTCGTGGACGTGCGCGGCGACCTCGGCCCGCTCCTGCGCCCGGATGCGCGCGAGGCGTTCCGCGGACAGGTCCTGGGTCATGCGGACGAGGTAGGGGCCCGCGATCAGCGCCGCGCCGACCAGCACGGCGAGCGCGGCCTGCAGGATGGTGCCCAGATGGCTGACCGAACCCTGCACGACGAGGAAGCCGGTCACGCCCACCCCGACGAGGATGACCCCGGCGGCGCCGCGCGCGAACGGCAGCAGCCTCTTGCGGCGGCTCAGCTCCGCCCACCGCGCCCGGCGGGCGTTGTCGGCCTGCCGCCACACCAGGGCGACGCCGAGCCCGATGAGGAGCAGCGGCCACACATAGGCGTTGGCCCGGCCGAGGTTGAGGTTGTCCAGCAGGATGCCGAGGCCGATGGCGAGCGCGATCAGGGCGACGATCTGGCCCCGGTCGGGTCGGCGCCCGGCCAGCCAGGAGCGGGCGTTGCGCGGCTCCTTGGCCTCGACGACCCCGCCGACACCGAGCGGCACCACGAACCAGAAGACCGCGTAGAGCAGGATGCCGAGACCCTGGATGGTCGCCAGGACGACGAACACCACACGCACCCATGCGACGGGCAGTCCGAGGTGCCCGGCCAGCCCGCGCGCGACACCGCCGATCATCCGGCCCTCGGAGCTGCGGTAGAGCTTGCGGACCGGGGATGCGGCCGGATCCGGGGACGCGAGGTACGAAGCCCCGGTGGGCGGGCTGGTCGGCGGTCCGGCGGCTGGCATGTCCCGATCGTCACACGTTTCGCGCACGGTGGGTATCAGGGTTGGCCCCCATGCGGGGTCAGGGTCGTTCCGGATACCGGCACACCTCCCGGCCCGCCACCATGGAGCCATGACGGAGCAGTACACGGAGGCGGCCGAGGCACCGCCGGGCCGGCGGCTGACGCGCTGCCGCAAGCCGAAGGTGATCGCCGGCGTCTGCGAGGGCGCGGGACGGTACTTCGACATCGACCCGGTGATCTTCCGGATCGTGCTCGGCGTGCTGGCGCTCACGGGCGGCCTCGGGCTGGTGGCCTACGGCCTGGCGTGGCTGCTCGTCCCGATGGAGGGGGCCGGTGAGAACGCGGAGAGCGAGGCGCACCGGCTGCTGTCCGGGCGGGTGGAGGGCCCCGCGCTGACGGCGGTGCTGGTCGCGCTGGTCGGCTGCGGGCTGTTCCTGTCGATGCTGGGCAGCGGCGGGAACCTGGCCTTCTCCCTGGGGTTGCTGGCGGCCTTCGCGGGCGCCGTGTACTGGTCGGTGCACAAGCGGCAGGCGACCGAGGCCCCCGCGCAGGCGGCCGCGCCGCCGCCGACCGGGCCACCGCCGCAGCCCGCCGCGGCGGCGTGGTGGAAGGACACCGCGGTCGAGGACGCACCCCCGGTGCCGGGGCCGGGCGGCTATCTGTGGGGGCCCGACGACGGCCCCTCGGACGAGGACCGCGACCGCCGCGAGTGGCGGGAGCGGCGGCGCGCGGTACGGCGCGAGGGCGCCTGGCTCGGGGTGCTGGTCTTCTTCCTGGCGGCGGCCGCCGCCGCGATCGGGGTAGCCGCGTCCTGGTCGTCCCAGCCGCTGGGGACGAGCGTGCAGATCGGCTTCGGGGCGGCGCTGGCCGTCTTCGGCCTGGGCTTCGTGACCAGCGCGTGGTGGGGACGGCTCGGAGGCGGCACCGTCTTCACGGTGCTGCTGACCGTCGCGCTGCTGGTGGGCTCCACCGCGTTGCCGCGGTCGATCGGCACCGACTGGAAGCAGCGCACCTGGACGCCCACCACCCTGGCCGCGGTGCGGGACTCCTACGAGCTGGGGACGGGCCGGGCGACGCTGGACCTGTCCGGGCTGCGACCCGGCGGGCGCACCGTGTCGACACGGGCCGAGGTCGGCGCGGGGCAGCTGGTGGTGCGGATCCCGGAGGACGTCACCTTGCGGATGCACGTCCAGGTCGGCGTCGGCGACCTGCAGTTGCCCGGCGAGGAGGAGAAGGACGTCGACGTCCATCCGGGGCTGGACCGGAAGGTGACCCTGGACCCGGTGGACGGGAAGAAGTCCCAGGGCACGCTGGAGCTGGACGTGGAAGTGGGCGTCGGACAGGTGAAGGTGGTGCAGTTCCCGTGAGACGGCATCCGTTCGCGCCCTCGGCGCTGTTGACCGGGCTGGTCCTGCTGGGACTGGCCGCGGTGTTCCTGCTCGACGCCGCGGGCGAGGTCTCGCTGGCCCCCGCCGCCGCGGTGCCCCTGACCTGTGCGGGTCTGGGGCTCGCGGCGCTCGGCGCGGTCACCTCGCGGATGGTCCGGGGACGGTCCGCCCGCCGCTCAGGCCAGGCCGCGCCGCCGCCGGCCGCGGCGTCCGGCGATCATCGCGTCGACGGACAGTAGCGGGGCGCCCGCGAGGACCAGCGGCAGCCAGGCCATCAGGTAGGCGAGGTCGTTGCCGTAGTAGTACGGCTGGGTGGACCAGCTCATCGTCAGCCACAGGCTCAGTGAGATCAGCGCGCCGCCGAGCGCGGCGATCCGGCTGAGCAGGCCGACGAGAGTGCCGATGCCGACGGCGATCTCACCGAAGGCGATGGCGTAGCCGAAGCCGTGCGGGTTCTCCATGGCCAGGTCGATCATGCCCGGGATCGCGGCGGACCCGCGCACCGCGTTGAGCGTGCCGACCAGCGAGCCCGGGGCGCTGTCGGTGAAGAAGGTGTCCGACATCAGCTTGTCGAAGCCGGCGTAGACGAAGGTCACGCCGAGGAAGATGCGCAGCGGCAGCAGGGCGTAGCGCCGTGCCGTGTCCCGCCACGGCCCCTGACTGGGGAACCGCTCCGTGTCTCTCGTCCCGCTCATACCCGTCGTGCCCGTCACGCCCATGACGTCCGCCCTCTCGCACCGCACGTGTCACGAACCCCCTCCGGGAGCCGATTCTCCAGGAGCGCCCTAGGTGATACGTAGGCGAAGCGGCCTTCGTTCAATCAAAAAGCTCTAAATTCCCTCGGACTATCCGCTCATAGGTGGGCTGATAGTTGATCCAGGCGACCAGATCGTGTCCCAACTGCTCACGCGTGGCGAGCGCGTCCTCGTGCGCTATCCACACCGGCTTGCCCGCGGCCTTGGCGCTCAACTGCACCTGGCAGGACTTCTCCATCGTCATGAACCACCACGCGGCCGCGTCCACCGTCTCGCCCACCGTCAGAAGCCCGTGGTTGCGCAGGATCATCGCCTTGTGCGCCCCCAGCACCACCGCGATGCGCCGCGCCTGCGCCTCGTCCACGACGACGCCGGTGTACGCGTCGAACAGCGCGTGGTCCTCGTAGAAGGCGCACGCGTCCTGGGTGATCGGCTCCAGCCGCTCCCCCAGCGCGGCCAGCGCCCGGCCGTACGTCGAATGGCTGTGCGCGACGGCGACCACGTCCGGGCGGGCGCCGTGCACATGGGAGTGGATGGTGAACGCCGCCTGGTTGACGTGGTGGCGGCCCTCGACGACGGCCCCGTGCTGGTTGACCAGGATCAGCTCCTCCACGGTGAGGTGCCCGAACGGCACCCCGAAGGGGTTCACCCAGTAGTGGTCGGCCAGCTCCGGATCGCGCACGGTGATGTGCCCCGACACCCCGTCCTCGTAGCCCAGCTCCCCGAAGGCCCGCAGCGCCACCGCCAGCCGCTCCTTGCGGTGACGGCGTTCCGCGGCGGGGTCCTCGAAGGTCGGGGGCAGGGCGAAATGGAGCCGATCGGGCGGTACGGGCTGCGGCGCGGTGTCGGTCATGGCGCGGAAGTTACCCCGAGGTACGGCAGATGAACAGGGGCGATACCAGGTTTCCCCGGTATCGCCCCAAGCCGGCCCCACTCAGGGGGCTACTCCCACTCGATGGTGCCCGGGGGCTTGCTGGTGACGTCCAGCACGACGCGGTTGACGTCGGCCACCTCGTTGGTGATCCGGGTGGAGATCCGGGCCAGCACCTCGTACGGCAGCCGCGACCAGTCCGCGGTCATGGCGTCCTCGCTGGAGACCGGGCGCAGCACGATGGGGTGGCCGTAGGTGCGTCCGTCGCCCTGGACGCCGACCGAGCGGACGTCGGCGAGGAGGACGACCGGGCACTGCCAGATGTCGCGGTCGAGCCCGGCGGCGGTCAGCTCCTCGCGGGCGATGGCGTCGGCCTCGCGCAGCAGGTCCAGGCGCTCCTTGGTGACCTCGCCGACGATGCGGATGCCCAGGCCGGGGCCGGGGAACGGCTGGCGCTCGACGATCTCCTCGGGCAGGCCGAGCTCCTGGCCGACCATGCGGACCTCGTCCTTGAACAGCTTGCGCAGCGGCTCGACGAGCTGGAACTGCAGGTCCTCGGGGAGGCCGCCCACGTTGTGGTGGGACTTGATGTTGGCGGTGCCGCTACCGCCGCCGGACTCCACGACGTCCGGGTACAGGGTGCCCTGGACGAGGAACTCCACCGACTCGCCGTGCGCACCGGCCTCGGCGACGATCTCGCTCGCGGCCTGCTCGAAGACCCGGATGAACTCCCGGCCGATGATCTTGCGCTTCTCCTCGGGGTCGGAGACCCCGGCCAGCGCCGTCAGGAAGCGCTCCTGCGCGTCGACGACCTTCAGCTGGACGCCGGTGGCGGCCACGAAGTCCTTCTCGACCTGCTCGGACTCGCCCTTGCGCATCAGGCCGTGGTCCACGTACACGCAGGTCAGCTTCTCGCCGATGGCCTTGTTGACCAGGGCCGCGGCGACCGCGGAGTCCACGCCGCCGGACAGGCCGCAGATCGCGCGCTTGTCGCCGACCTGGGCGCGGATCGCGGCGACCTGCTCCTCGACCACGTTGTGCGTGGTCCAGTCCGGGGCGATCCCGGCCCCGCGGTAGAGGAAGTGCTCCAGCACCTGCTGGCCGTAGTCGGAGTGCAGCACCTCGGGGTGGTACTGGACGCCGTAGAGCTTCTTCTCGTCGTTCTCGAACGCGGCCACCGGCACCAGGTCGGTGGAGGCGGAGACGCTGAAGCCCTCCGGCGCGGCGGAGCAGGTGTCGCCGTGCGACATCCACACCGACTGCTCGGCCGGGGTGCCCTCGAAGAGCGTGGAACCGGTCTTGCCGACGTGCAGCGGCGTACGGCCGTACTCACGCGCGCCGGTGTTGTCGACCGTGCCCCCGAGGGTGATCGCCATCAACTGGAAGCCGTAGCACATGCCGAAGACCGGGACACCGGCCTCGAAGAGCGCGCGGTCCAGCCGCGGGGCGTGCTCGGCGTACACCGAGGAGGGGCCGCCCGACAGGATGATCGCGGCGGGCCGCTTGGCCAGCATCTCCTCGACCGGCATCGTGCTCGGCACGATCTCGCTGTAGACCCGGGCCTCACGGACGCGGCGGGCGATGAGCTGGGCGTACTGCGCCCCGAAGTCAACGACGAGGACGGTGTCGGGGGCGGCTGGGGTCGCTGATGCCACGGTGGGCCTTCCGGCGGTGTCGAACGTGGGGTCCCCACCGAGTCTACCGGGGCCCACGGCTTTACTTCCCCGGCCCGAGGGCTCACACTGTCCGACATGTTCAGCAGCACGCGCTTCGCGTTTACCTATGGCACCGGCTGGTCCGGCTGCCATGGTCGTGCTGTCTGAGCCGCGCACAGAGCGCGTCCGACTTCACCAGGCGCCCCGGGCCACACGGCCCGGGGCGCCTCGCGTTTCCCGTCCCGGGCGGTCCGGGGTCCCCGACCCCGAGGAGACACCCCATGAGCGGCACCCAGGCGGCACAGGCCACCGGAACCCCCGCCGGCGACGCGGCCGGCGCCATCGCGGACGCGCGCGAGCGGATCGACGACCTCGACGCGAGGATCATCGCGCTCGTGCGGGAGCGGATGACGGTCTCGGCCGACATCCAGCGCGCCCGTATCGAGTCCGGCGGGCGCCGGGTGCACCTCTCCCGGGAGATGGAGATCCTGCACCGCTACAGCGACCGGCTGGGCAAGCCCGGCACCACCCTCGCCATGACCCTGCTCGAGTTGTGCCGCGGCCGGGTCTGAAACAGCCGCGGCACCGGCCCTATGACCCGTTCGGGGGGCATCACCCGTACGGCACGTGACCGCCTCCGGGTGCCTTCGTTGAATCCGGTGTCCGTGCCAGCCAGGCGCGGTCACCCCGGGCCAGGGAAGCAAGGACGTCGAACACCACGCGTGGACACCGCTCAGACGCAGCTGGGCGGGGTGCCACCGGAGCGATGAGGCGCGCCCGCGCGAGTGGAAGCAATGCGGTCGCGTCGTGGGACCTCGCTCCGGTGACAGTGATCGGACGGCAGGGGACAGCAGCCCGGTCACGACTCAAAGTGGCGGTCGGTTCCGGGGACGCCCGGGACCGGCCGCTCTGCGAGGAACACACTACTCATTTCGCAGCACTTGAGCAGGTATCCGACCCTCGAACGAGTGAGTCGGACCGCACATCGCGGTTCCGGGAGCCCCGGCGACCCGCACCCCGGCCGGGCTCAGCCCTTCGGCGGGACCGGCGGCACCGGGAGCACCGGCAGCCGGAGCGCGCCGAAGGCCTCCGCGGGGACGGCGGGATGCTTGGGCTCGACCGCGGCGACACGGCGGTAGGCCGTGCCCTGGGCGGGACGCGGGTCCGCGTCGCCCTTGTTGGGCCACAGGGACATGGCGCGTTCGGCCTGCGCGGTGATGGTGAGCGAGGGGTTGACCCCGAGGTTCGCGGAGACCGCCGCACCGTCCACGACATGGATGCCCGGATGCCCGAACAGCCGGTGGTACGGGTCGATCACGCCGTGCTCGGCGTCCTCGCCTATCGCGCAGCCGCCGAGGAAGTGCGCGGTGAGCGGGGTGCCCATCAGTTCGCCGACGTTGCTGCCCGCGAAGCCGTTGATCTCCTCGGCGAGCAGCCGCGCGGCCTCGGCGCCCTCCGGGATGAAGTCGGGGTTGGGCGCACCGTGCCCCTGCCGGGCGGTGAGCAGGCCCTTCCCCAGTCCCTTGGGCTTGCGGTAGGTGGTCAGCGAGTTGTCCAGGGACTGCATGACCAGGCCGATGATGGTGCGCTCGGACCAGCGGCGGTTGGACAGCGACCGCATCAGCAGGACCGGGTGCCGCGCGCAGTGCGCCAGGTAGGCCAGGCCGCGGGGCAGTCCGGTGCCGTGCGGCACCTGCAGGATGGACAGGCCGCCCATCGAGTTGGAGCCCTTGCCGTAGCGGACCGGCTCGATGTGGGTGTTCTCGTTGGGGTGGATGGAGGAGGTGATGGCCACGCCCCGTGTGAAGTCCACCCGCTTCTCGCCCGTCCGCCTGCGGTAGCGGCGGCTGTCGGTCTGCGCGCCCACCAGGGCCTCGGAGTTGGTCCGGGTCAGCTCGCCGAGCCGCGCCGAGATGCCGGGCAGCCGGCCCGCGTCGCGCATCCGGTGCAGCAGCGTCTGGGTGCCGTAGGTGCCGGCGGCCACGACCACGTACTCGGCGCGCAGCACGCGCGGGGTGGCCTTGCGGCGGCGGTCGGTCGGCACGACGGAGACGTCGTAGCCGCCCTCGGGGTTCTCCGAGAGCCCGCTGACCGTGGTCATCGCGTGGATCTCGGCACCCGCCTTCTCGGCGAGGTACAGGTAGTTCTCGTTGAGGGTGTTCTTGGCGCCGTGGCGGCAGCCGGTCATGCACTCCCCGCACTCCGTGCAGGCCCGCCGCGAGGGGCCGACGCCGCCGAAGTACGGGTCGGGGACCTCGCGGCCGGGCGCCGCCACGGCGTCGGCCGCACCCTCGCCGCCCGCGTCCTTGCCGTCGCCGAAGAACACGCCGACGGGGGCCATGTGGAAGGAGTCGCCGACGCCCATCTTCTCGGCGGCCGCCTTGAGATGGACGTCCGAGGGGGTCATGGTCGGGTTGAGCCGCACGCCCAGCATGCGCTTGGCCTGGTCGTAGTAGGGGGCCAACTCCTCCTGCCAGTCGGTGATGTGCCCCCACTGGCGGTCCTCGAAGAACGCCTTCGGCGGGACGTAGAGGGTGTTGGCGTAGTTGAGCGAACCGCCGCCGACGCCCGCGCCTGCCAGGATCATGACATTGTCCAGCAGATGGATGCGCTGGATCCCGTACAGGCCGAGGGCCGGGGCCCACAGGTAGTCCTTGACGTGCCAGGAGTTCTTCGGCAGCGACTCCCGGGTCCAGCGGCGGCCGGCCTCCAGGACGCCGACCTTGTAGCCCTTCTCGGTCAGGCGCAGTGCCGAGACGGATCCGCCGAAGCCGGACCCGATCACGATCACGTCGTAGTCGTGGGACATCCGCTCCCCCTCCATCAGCGGAGCCTCAGCGCCTTCATCACGCGGAGGCTGCGGCTCATGAACGCCGCGTACGTCGAGTCGTCCATGCCCAGCGAGGGGGCCATCGGCAGCAGCCGCTGGGTCGCCACGGTCTGCGCCTCGGTGTACTTGAGGATGCCCTCGGAGCCGTGCCTGCGGCCGAGCCCGGAGTCCTTCATGCCGCCCATCGGGGACTGCACGCTGCCGTAGGCCGACGCGTAGCCCTCGTTGACGTTGACGGTGCCGCTGCGCAGGCGCGCGGCGATGCGGGCACCGCGGCGGGTGTTCCTGGTCCAGACGCTGGAGTTGAGACCGTACGGCGTCGCGTTGGCGCGCTCGACCGCCTCGTCCTCGTCGGTGAAGCGGTAGACGGACACGACCGGGCCGAAGGTCTCCTCCGCGCACACGGCCATCGGCGGCTCGACACCGTCCAGGACGGTCGGCTCGAAGAAGAAGGGGCCGACGTCGGGCCGGGCCCTGCCGCCGGTGAGGACGGTGGCGCCCTTGGCGACGGCCTCCTCCACGTGCCGGGTCACGGTCTCCAGCTGGCGTTCGCCGGCCAGCGACCCCATCCCTGCGCCGTAGGCGAGGGCGGTGCCGAGCTTGAGCGCCTTCGTCCGGGCGGTGAAGCGCTCCAGGAAGGCGTCGGCGACGGAGGCGTGGACGAAGAGCCGCTCGATGGAGATGCACAGCTGGCCCGCGGAGGAGAAGCAGGCGCGGACCGCGCCCTCGGCCGCCTTGTCGAGGTCGGCGTCCTCCAGCACCAGCAGGGCGTTCTTGCCGCCGAGTTCCAGGGACACGCCGATCAGGCGGGCGGCGGCGCGCGCCGCCACGTCCCGGCCGGTCCGGGTGGAACCGGTGAACGACACGTAGTCGGCGTGCTCCACGACGGCGGGGCCGACGACCGGGCCCTCGCCGATGACGATCTGCCAGACGTCGGCGGGCAGTCCGGCCTCGATCAGCTGCTCGCGCGCCCACAGGGCGGTCAGCGCGGTCTCGGTGTCCGGCTTCATCACGACGGCGTTGCCGGCGACGAAGGCCGGCAGCGCGTCGCCGATGGAGAGTTCGAGGGGGTAGTTCCACGGCGCGATCTGGCCGACGACGCCGCGCGGGTGCCGCAGTTCGCTCACCTTGGTGAGGGCCGGGATGGCGCCGGTGTGCCGCTTGGGCCGCAGGTAGGACGGGGCCTTGACGCCGTAGTGCCGGGCGGCGACGGCGACCGCCTGCACCTCCTCGTGCGCGTGCAGCCGTGTCTTGCCGGTCTCCAGCTGGATCAGGTCCAGCACCTCGGACTGGCGGGCCAGCACCAGGTCGTGGAAGCGGAGCAGCACGGCCGCGCGACGGCGTACGGGCGTGGCCGCCCACGCCTTCTGCGCCTCCCGCGCCCTCTCGTAGGCCGCCGCCACGTCCTCCGGCGTCGACTCGGGCAGCTCCGCCAGCTTCTCGCCGGTCAGCGGAGTGTGGTTCACGGTCCGGCCGCTGCCTCCGACGCCCCGCGTCAGCCGCGCCACGAGGTCCGGGGTCACCACGTCAGCGGCGGTCCTGGTGCCGGAAGGGGCGACCGGGTTGCCGTTACCGGCAGTAGGAGAGTCCGTCATGGCGGGAGCGTACGACGCGGTGGCACCGCGTGCATACCCGTCAGTAGCCGGTTTTCGGAATTGCGCCAGCGAAAGCTGGCACGAACGCCGCGACCCGGTCGGTCACCCGGCGTCGAAGGTGGCGCGGGCCGTGTCGAAGTAGCCGCGGCCCCGCTCGGCCAGGTGCAGCGGCGAGGAGACCCAGAGGTCGTACTGGCGTCCGTCCTCCTCCCAGCACAGGTCGAAGGTGCGGCGGGGCTCGCCCGGCGAGAAGCCGTCCCAGGTGAACTGCCACAGCGCGGCCGGGTGCCCGTTCTGCGTGGTGGCCGTGACGAAGCCGTCCCGGTAACCCTGGTACGCCGCCGGGCCGGACGCGTCCTGGGCCCGCATGACCGCTTCGGGACCGCCGGGGTCCGGGCGCTGGGTGCGGATGCCGACGCGGAACTCCTTGCCGGCCGAGTAGTAGTAGATCCGCGGCGGTTCGGAGGAGCGCCGGAAGCCCTCGGGCAGGGCGAGGCTGAACCCGGCGGGGTCGGCGACCTCGCGGAAGCCCGCCGGGAGCCCCGGAGCGCTCGTCGTGGCGGCGCTCGGCTCCGGCCCGTCCGTCGCCGCGCTCGACTTCGGTCCGTCCACCCGCCACGTCTGGAGGGCGACCTGGAACCGGGCGGAGGCCGCGGCCCAGTCGTCGGCCGGGGCGCCCATGTAGAGCGCGTACTCGGTGCCGTCGCCGGTGACGTACGCCTGGTCGACGGCGCGGCGCGGCCCCGGGTGCTCCTTGGAGTCGGTCCAGGTGAACTCCCACAGGCCGCCGTCGCGTCCCCGGAAGGTGTTCTGGTGCAGCCGCACCCGGGTGTAGTCCGGGAGCGCCCGGAGGCTCTTCTCCAGTTCGAGCAGGTGCATGTACGGATTGAGGCCGGGCTTGGCACGGCCGACGCCTATGCGCAGCCGGTGCGCACCGCCGTCGGGCGTGTAGTCGATCTGGTCGCCGTCGAGTTGCCGCTGCCAGCCGCGCGGTACGGCGAGGCTGAACCCCGCGGGGTCGTGGACGCGGACGTATCCGGCCGGGACCCCTTCGTCACCGCGATGCCGGACGACCGCGAGGACGGCGCCGGCGCCCGCGAGCAGCGCCACCGCCACCACGGCGGCCACCGCCTTGGCGCCGGGCCGCCGCCCGCGGGGCGTCCGCCGCGGGTCGTCGGCCGCGATGGCCGCGAGCGTGGTCGTCAGCTGTCCGGCCGGTGGCCGGGCGGCCGGGTCCTTCGCGAGCAGCGCCGCGATCACCGGGCGCAGCGGTCCGGCGGCACGGGGCTCGGGCAGTTCCTCGTAGACCACGGCCTGCAGCGTGCCGATCGGCGAGGTGCGGCGGAACGGCGAGCGGCCCTCGACCGCCGCGTAGAGCGTGGCGCCGAGCGACCACAGGTCGGACGCGGGCCCCGGACGGCCGCCGCGGGCCCGCTCGGGCGCCAGGTAGTCCACGGATCCGACGAGTTCACCGGTCCGGGTGATCGCGGAGTCGCCCTCCACGACGGCGATGCCGAAGTCGGTGAGCAGGACCCGGCCGTCCCGGGCCAGCAGGACGTTGCCGGGCTTCACGTCCCGGTGCAGCACGCCCGCGGCGTGCGCCGCGCGCAGCGCCTCCAGCACGGCGGCGCCGACGGCGGCCGCCCGCCGGGGCGGGAGCGGGCCGTCCTGCCTCACCACCTCGTCCAGGGAGCGGCCGTCGACCAGCTCCATGACGATCCAGGGCCGGCCGTCCTCTTCCAGGACGTCGTGGACGGTCACCACATGCGGGTGGTTGATCCGGGCGGCGGCGCGGGCCTCCTGCTTCATGCGCTCCTGGAGCACGGCGCGGTCGTCCTCGGCCATGTGGCCGCCGAGCGTCAGCTCCTTGACGGCGACGGTACGCCGCAGCACGACGTCCTGGGCCTCCCAGACCCGGCCCATGCCGCCGCGGCCGATGACGTCGCCGAGCCGGTACCGTCCGGCCAGCACGCTTCCGCTCCCGCTCACTCCCCTGCCCCCACGGCCTCTCCGACGTCCGCCGGAACCGTGCGGTTCCGGTCCGGCGCCGCGCTCAGGTGCGGTAGGTCTCCGCCGCCTTCTCGAAGTACCGCTTGACGTCGGCGCGCCGGTTGTCCGGACCGACGACCAGGACGACGTGGTACCTGCCGTCGCGGATCATCACCAGGTTGCGCGCGAAGAGCTGCCGCCCGGTGCCGTCGCTCCAGCTGAACTCCCCTTCCGCCGCCGCGATTCCGCCCATGTCGAGCCGGCGCAGCCCGGAGGCCGAGGACCAGCCCGAGGCGCGGAAGCCCGCCAGTTCGGGTTCGTCGTTCTGGTAGACGATCGGATCGCTGCCCTTGTCGGCGACGGAGTCGCGGCCGGGCACGACGAGCAGCCGGTAGTCGCCGCCGGTGTAGCGGACCTGCCCGTCGGCGTTCTTGCCCGCGCGCTGCCAGCCGTTGGGCACGGCGAGGCTGAACCCCTCCGGGTCGGTGCGCAGCCGGAAGTCGCCGCCGAGTCCGGTGGCCGCCGTCCCGTCCGCGGGGGTGGACCGCGCGGGCGGCGGGGCGCTCGTGGCGGGCGCGCCGCTGCGCGGGGCCTTGCTCGCCGACGGCTTCGTGGTCTGCGGATGCTCGTCGCCCCCGGGCACCTGCGCGGGCAGGGTCCGCGTGGCGCCCGCGGCGCCCCGGTCGTCCGTGGCCCCGCCGCGCGGCATGAAGAGCACCGCGTACAGCACGGCGGCGGCCATCAGCAGGAGCACCAGCCCCACCAGGACGACCCCGAGGCTCCGCGGCCCGCGCGCCGGGCGCTGCCTCCGCTGCTTGGCGCGCTTGTGGCGTCCGTGCGCGGGATGGGGGGCGGGCACCGGGTCGGCGGCCGCCTTGCGGCGGCGCACCAACTCGCCCCGGCGCCGTACGACCGGCAGCCTGTGCGGATCGTCGGCGGGCACGGGCACGGTGCTCAGCCCCAGGTCCGGCTCCGGAGCGGAACGGACGAGCGAGCGCAGCCAGCCGCGCAGCTCCTCCACGTCGGGCCGCTCCTCGGGGTCCTGGCGAAGCAGGGACTCCACGACGGGCCGGAGCGGACCGCACTCCTCCGCGTACGCGGGCGGCTCCGCGAGGACCAGCTGGACCAGTTCGGCCGTGCTCTCCTCCGGGAACGGAGGATGGCCCTGGACGCTCCGGTAGAGCAGCGAGCCCAGCGCCCACAGATCGGCGGCCGGGCCGACGGGCGGGGCGAGCCGCCAGTTCTCGTGGACCTCGGTGGCCTGCTCCGGGGCCCATCGCTCGGTGACCGGGCCGACCACGGTGAGCCGGGCCTGCCGGGCGCGCTCCAGCTCCAGCGCCGAGTGCGGGCCGTCCCAGCCGCCGCCGGGCGGCTCGGCTCCCCCGGCCATGGCGGGCACCGGCACCGGGTTGTACCCGCACAGCGCCTCCTGCGCGGCGCCCACGGCCAGGCCGGAGAGCATCGCCCGGCCGTCGTCGCAGACCAGCACGGTCCGGCCGGTGACGTTGCGGTGGACCCAGCCGTGCGCGTGCAGCACGCGCAGCGCGGTCAGCACGTCGGAGGCCACCTCGGCGGCCCGGTACGGGCTGAGCCGCTTGTCGGCGAGCACCGCGGCCAGCGGCCGGGCGGCGACCAGTTCGCTCACTATCCAGACGCTGCCGTCCTCGACGAAGATGTCGAAGACCTGCACCAGCCGGGGGTGGTCGGGTATCGCGGCCGCGGCCTGCGCGGCCTCCAGGGCCCGTCGGGCGGTGTCCCCGCCGTCACCGCGGTCCGGCTCCGGATCGGCGCCGACGACCTCGGGCAGCAGGACCTGGCGTATCAGCACCTCCTGGTTGCTGAGCGTGTCCCAGGCCCGGGTCTCCACCAGTTCGAACTCGTCGGCGGGCGGCCGCGGCAGGCGGTAGCGGTCGGCCAGTACGCGTCCCGCGTAGTCGTCCACGACGCCTCCCCAAAGCGTCAGATCCGATCCGTTGTGGATGCGGACAGTCCGCAATGACTCACGATACGTGCCCGAGCGGCCTCACTTGGCCGGTTTGAAGGTGTTGTAGAGCGTCTCGCGCATCTCCGTGATCTTCTTGCTGTTCCACTCGGCGTCCGGCGCGAAGAAGAGGATGGCGTAGCCGTGCTTGTCGTCCACGACGAAGCCCCGGTTGACGGCGCGCATCTTGGTGCCGCCGGACATGTAGGTGAACGTCCAGTCCGCGGCGGTGCGGTAGCCGCGGTAGTCCACGTCCTTTATGTCCACCTTCCGGTACCCGGGGAACGTGCCCGCGGTGCCCGCCTCGTTCTGACGCCAGGCAGCCGCCGCGTCCGTGCCCGGGGTGTGGGTGTAGTCCACCTGCACCCGGGGGCTGCGGCCGGCGTTGAACACCCAGCCATTGCCGGCCCGCTTCTTGTTCTCGGCCCAGCCACCGGGCAGCGCTATCGAGAAGCCCTCGGAGTCGGTGTAGGTCTTCCAGCCGGCCGGGACGGCGGAACCGCCGCCGTCCTTCCCGCCGCTCGCGTCGTCGGACGAACCGGAGGAGGAAGTACCCGAGCCCTTGCCGGAGTTGTCGTCGCCCCCCTTGCCCTTGTCGTCGCCGCCCTTGCCGGAGCCATCCTCGCCCCCCTTGCCCTTGTCGTCGCCGCCCTTGCCGTCCTGGACGCCGTCGTCGCCGGACTTGGGGTTCGCCGAGGAGGCCGGCCCCGCGGGATTCCCCGAGCCCGGCTTGTCGTCGCCCTGGGCCACCCAGAAGCCGATGCCGGTCCCGAGCAGCGCGACGGCCACCGCGACCGCCACGAACAGCAGACCGCGGCGGCGCCGCTCGTCCAGCGACGCCAGGAGCGGCCGCCGCACGGTGGCCGGTGCCGGTACCGGTGCCGGGACCGGCGCGACGGGCGCGGACGCGGTCGCCGGGGTGGCCGCGGGCTCCGGCTTGGCCTTGGCGGCCCGCAGCGCCGCCTGGTCGGCCGCGGCGGCCCGGGTGGCCGGGGGCGCGTCGGTCGGCGTCGGCTGCGGGTCGGAGGGCGGCAGCGGCATCGTCCGCGTGGCCTCGGCGACCGGGACGTCCGGCGCGTGGGCGACACCCGTGAGCAGCGGGCGCACCCCCGCGTCGTCGAGCCTCAGCTCCGGGTCCTTGTTGAGCAGCCCGTGGATCGCGTCGGCCAGCGGGCCCGCGTTGCGCGGGGTCTGCAGCGACTCGGTCATGACCGCGGTGAGCGTGGCGATGGCCGAGCCCTTGTCGTACGGCGGCCGGCCCTCGACCGAGGCGTACAGCAGCGCGCCCAGCGACCACAGGTCGGCGGGCGGGCCCGGCTTCTGGCCGCGCGCCCGCTCCGGCGAGATGTACGAGGGCGCGCCGACGAGCATGCCGGTGGAGGTGACGGACGGGTCGCCGTCGATCTGGGCGATGCCGAAGTCGCTCAGCACCACGCGTCCGTCCGTGGAGATCAGGACGTTGGACGGCTTCACGTCGCGGTGGAGGATGCCCTCGTTGTGGGCGGCCTTGAGGACGTCCAGGACGGTCAGCCCGACCTCGGCGGCACGTTTCGGCGTGAGCGGCCCGTCCTCGCGGATCGCGTCCGACAGCGAGCGGCCCTCGACCAGCTCCATCACGATCCAGGGCCGGTCGTCCTCCTCGACGACGTCGAAGACGGTCACCGCGCCGGTGTTGCGGATCCGCGCGGTCGCCTTCGCCTCGCGCAGGGTTCGGGTGACCAGGCGGCGCTTCTCGTCCTCGTCGATGTTGTGCGGGAAGCGCAGCTCCTTCACGGCGACCGTACGGCCGAGCGTCTCGTCGACGGCCCGCCAGACCGTGCCCATGCCGCCCTTGCCCAGGACGTCTCCGAGACGGTAGCGGTCGGCGATGAGACGCTGGTCGGTGTCGTGCGCCTGGCCCATGAATTCCCTCTGCAGTCGCTGAAGATGAAGCTCCCTCATCGCCTGCTTGCGGCGACCGCGGGATGGAGGACTCCATCATCCCTGACGCCGGGCCGTGCTCCCACCCCGGCCCGGCGGTGTGCTAGTCGTGGACGACGAGTCCGGCCACCGCGTTGTCGAAGACCGGCCGGAACTCGTCCCATTGGGCCGCCGGGGCGGAGAGGTAGACGGCGAACTCCCGTCCGCCGGGCTCCCCGAAGCCGAGGTCGATGGCCCGGAAGTCGCGCGCCCTGCCCTGGAAGGTGAACTCCCATATGGCGGCGGGGCGATCGCGCCAGCGGGTGCTCTGCATCCGGAGCAGCTGGTAGCCCTCCACCTTGGGGATGGTCTGCTGCTCCTCTTCCTTGAAGTGCTCCAGCGGTTCGGTCGCCGCGTAGTCCAGCGCGCCGATCCGCAGACCGGCCAGCTCGCTCGGGTCGACGTAGACGACCTGCCCGCTGCCGTCCTCGGTCAGCTTGCGCTTCCAGCCGTCGGGCACGGGCACCGAGAAGCCCTGATCGGGCTCCTCGACCAGGTGGTAGCCGGCCGGGACGGGCGACGGGCCGGGGGCGGGAGGGGAGGTGGAGGCCGTCGCGGAGTGACTCGGACGTGGTTCGCCGCCCTGGGCCGCGGTGGCGCCGCCGAAGTGCCGGGAGGCGTAGAACCCGCCCCCGGCGAGGGCCGCGGCCACGACCACGGCGAGGGCCCACACGCCCGCCCGGCGACGACGCGCGGGGGCGACGGGGACGCCCGAGGGGACCGTGGGGGCGTGGGAGGAGGGCTGCGGTGCGGGAGGACGGACGGCCGTGGTCGGCGCGGTGTGCGACAGCGTGAGGCTCTCCCGCGGCACGCTCGCCGTCTCCGTCTCGGCGGCCGGGGCCCGCAGCATGCGCTCCGCCTCGGCGGCCGACATCCGGCGCTCCGGTTCCCGCTCCAGCAGCCCTGCGATCACCGGTGCCAGCGGCCCGGCGCTGCTCGCCTCGGGCACCTCGTCGGTGGCGATGGCGTACGCCGTCTCGATGGCCGTGTCCCGGCGGAACGGGGACCGGCCCTCGACCGCCTGGAACAACGTGGCCCCCAGCGCCCACAGATCGGCCTCCGGGCCCGGCGTCCCCCCGGTCAGCCGCTCGGGGGCGAGGAAGTCGATCGAGCCGATCAGCTCACCCGTACGAGTGAGCGTCGACGTACCCGACGCCTGGGCGATCCCGAAGTCCGTCAGCACGATCCGGCCGGTCCGGGACAGCAGTACGTTGCCGGGCTTGACGTCCCGGTGCAGCACGCCCGCGGCGTGCGCCGCGCGCAGCGCGGCGACCATGCCGCGGCCGATCCTCGCGGCCTCCCCGGGCGGCACCGGGCCGTGCTCCTTCAGCAGGTCGCCGAGGGTGGTGGAGGGGACGTACTCCATGACGATGGTCGGCAGACCCTCGTCGTCGACGACGTCGTGGACCACCACGACGTTGGGATGGCTGATCCGCGCGGCGCTGCGCGCCTCCCGCCGGGTGCGCTCGAAGAGCGTCGCCAGCTCGTCGTCCTGCAGGTGCGGCTGCGCGTGCAGGCGCTTCACCGCCACCGGCCGGCCGAGCAGCTCGTCCTCCGCCCGCCAGACGGTGCCCATGCCGCCGCGGCCTATTCGCTCGACGAGCCGGTATCTGCCGGCCACCAGGCGTCCGAGGTCGGACATCGCGCGCCCCTTCCTGCAACGTACGAGAAGGAACGATATCCGGCCGGGCCACGGAACCCGCGAGGGCCGTGGCCCACGCCTCACGCGGCGTGTCGGCGGAGGCTACAGCGGGACGATGTCCGGGGCGCCCAGCCGGGCGGCGTCCGCGGTCTGGTCGTCGGGCTGGCGCTGCGACTCGCGCTCGGCCTCCACCCGCTTCTCGTAGTGCTCGACCTCCTTCTCCACCTGCTCCTTGTCCCAGCCGAGGACGGGCGCCATCAGCTCGGCGGCCTCCCGGGCGCTGAGCGTGCCGCGGTCGAAGGTCTCGATGGAGATCCGGGTGCGCCGGGTGAGCACGTCGTCCAGGTGCCGCGCCCCCTCGTGCGAGGCGGCGTAGACGACCTCGGCGCGCAGGTAGTCGTCCGCCCCGGCCAGGGGGCGGCCCAGCGAGGGGTCGTCCTCGATCAGCTGCAGCAGTTCCTCGCAGAGCGATCCGTAGCGGTTGAGCAGGTGCTCGATCCGGGCCACGTGCAGGCCGGTGCGGGCGGCGATGCGGGCCCGCGCGTTCCACAGGGCGGGGTAGCCCTCCGCGCCGGCCAGCGGGACGTCCTCGGTGACGCACTCGGCGACCCGGTGCGCCAGCCCGTGCACGGCCGCGTCCACGGCGTCCTTCGCCATCACCCGGTACGTCGTGTACTTGCCGCCCGCGACGACCACCAGGCCCGGCACCGGATGCGCCACGGTGTGCTCGCGCGACAGCTGGCTGGTGGCCTCCGACTCCCCCGCCAGCAGCGGCCGCAGGCCCGCGTACACGCCCTCCACGTCGTCCCGGGTGAGCGGCACGGCGAGCACGGAGTTGACGTGCTGCAGCAGGTAGTCGATGTCCGCGCTGGACGCTGCCGGGTGCGACTTGTCCAGCGCCCAGTCGGTGTCCGTGGTGCCGACGATCCAGTGGCGGCCCCACGGGATCACGAAGAGCACGCTCTTCTCGGTCCGCAGGATCAGCCCCGTCGAGGAGTGGATCCGGTCCTTCGGCACCACCAGGTGTATCCCCTTGGACGCCCGCACGTGGAACTGCCCGCGCTCCCCGATCAGCGCCTGCGTGTCGTCCGTCCACACCCCGGTGGCGTTCACGATCTGCCGGGCGCGCACCTCGTACACGCCGCCCGCCTCCACGTCCTCCACGCGGGCGCCGACCACGCGCTCGCCCTCGCGCAGGAAGCCGATCACGCGGGCCCGGTTGGCGGCCAGCGCGCCGTACGCGGCGGCCGTCCTGACCAGGGTCATCGTGTAACGGGCGTCGTCCATCTGGGCGTCGTAGTACTGCAGCGCCCCGACCAGGGAGTCCTTCTTCAGGCACGGCGCCACGCGCAGCGCGCTCCTGCGGCTCAGATGGCGGTGGTGCGGCAGCCCGCGACCGTGCCCCGAGGACACGGCCATCGTGTCGTACAGCGTCACGCCGGCCCCCGCATAGAAGCGCTCCCAGAGGTGGTGCTGCAGCGGGTAGAGGAACGGCACCGGCTTGACCAGGTGCGGGGCCAGCCGCTGGAGCAGCAGGCCACGCTCCTTGAGGGCCTCCCGGACGAGGGCGAAGTCCAGCATCTCCAGGTACCGCAGCCCGCCGTGGATCAGCTTGCTCGACCGGCTCGAGGTCCCCGAGGCCCAGTCCCGGGCCTCGACGATGCCGGTCGTCAGCCCGCGCGTCGCGGCGTCCAGCGCCGTCCCGGCGCCCACGACGCCGCCGCCCACCACGAGTACGTCGAGTTCCTGCTCCGCCATCCGGGCGAGCGCGGAGGCACGCTCCGCCGGTCCCAGTGTCGCCGTCAGCATCCTGGCCTCCCGTCGTGACGCGGGGTCGCGCCTCAGCGCATTCCCCGTCCCCACGATCGTTACCCGTGGCGGGCGGCCCGGCTACTTCGGGCTCCGCCGGTTTGTGGGGGGTTGTGGGTGCGCGCCGTCGTTGTGTGCGGGTGCGGTGTGGTTGCTGTTGGGGTCTCTCCCCCGCCCTCCCGCCCTCCCCCAACCTTCGGCCGGGGGGACCCCCATCCGGCGCGGTCGGTGCGGGCCTGCGCCATGTCCGTCTCGGGGTCGGTGCCGCGCCGGCGCACTCCCCCAGCC
>NZ_JBEZXR010000080.1:0-39597 GCF_040638135.1 Streptomyces sp. NPDC026673
GGCTCTGAGCGGCCAGTCATTGCTCCCCGCGCCCGCGGGCCACCACATGCGGTTGCCGCGAACGCGCGGTGCGGTCCCCTTCACCGGACCGCACCGCGCTGTCAGACGTCGGCGTCCTGGTCTGCGCCGCTCACGCCGTCGAGCAGCAGCCCCTCAAGGGCGGCCGCGAAGTCGGCGAGGACGGGGTGGTCGAAGAGCAACTTCACCGCCACGGGAATGTCCAGGGCTTCCCGCAGCCGACCGGCGACACGGGTGGCGGCCAGGGAGTGACCGCCCAGGGCGAAGAAGTTGTCGCCCTGCCAGACCGCGGAAACCCGCAGCACCGCGGCCCACACGTCGGCGACGAGTTGTTCGGCCTCTCCACTGGGCGGCACCTGCGAGCGCCCGGAATCCTCCGTCGGTTGCGGCAGTGCCGCACGGTCGACCTTCCCACTGGACAGGGTGGGCAGCGCGGGCATTCCCACCCACCGGCTGGGGACCATGTGCTCGGGCAGTCGCAGGCGGAGCCGCGCCTGGACGGCCGTGGCGTCGATGGTGTCGGGCACCAGATAGCCGACCAGATGGGCGTCGCCGCCCGAGCCGGACACCGCCACGACTGCGTCGGCCACCCGCGCGTCGGCTCGGAGCGCGACCTCGATCTCGCCCGGCTCGATGCGGTATCCGCGCACCTTCACCTGACCGTCACGCCGGCCGTGGTACTCCAGCGTCCCGTCGCTCCGCCAGCGGGCCCGGTCACCCGTGCGGTAACAGCGCTCGCCGGGCACGAAGGGGTCGGCCGTGAACGCCGTCGAGGCGAGCTTCCGGTATCCACGTGCCACGCCGCTGCCGGCCACCCACAACTCGCCGACCACTCCCGGCGGTACCAGTCGCCCGAGCGGATCCACCACGTAACAGCGCGCGCCGGCCACCGGACGGCCGATCGGGACCGGGTCGTCCGTCGCCGCCACCCTGTGAACGGTGGCGGTGACGGTCGTCTCGGTCGGCCCGTAGGAGTTCCACACCTGACCGACCCTGCCCAGCAGTTCGCTCGCGAGCTGCGGGTCCAGCACCTCGCCGCCGGTGAGGACGCGCATCTCCGGGTGGCCCGGCCAGTCCGCGGCGAGCAGCATGCGCATCGACGTGGGCGTCAGGTGCAGCACGGTGACGCCGCTGCCGGTGATCCGCTCGGCCAGGGCGTATCCGTCCGTCGCGCAGGCCCGTTCGACGATGACGCAGCGCGCGCCGACCGCCAGCGGTGCCCAGATCTCCTCGACCGAGACGTCGAAGGAGAGGGGAGCCACGGCTGCCATCGAGTCGGCCGGACCGATGCCGGGCGTGGCTCGGAATCCCTCGACGAAGGCGGCCAGGTTGGCGTGCGTCACCTCGACGCCCTTCGGCCGGCCGCTCGACCCCGAGGTGTGGAGCACATAGGCCAGGCCCTCGGGGCGTGCCCCGGGCAGAGCGCGCGGGACAGCGTGCGCGGCCAGCTCGTCGGCGTCCAGCGGGGTGGGCAGAGAGGGCGGAACCGGTCCGCGCGCCAGCACCGCCCGGGCGCCGCCGTCGGCGGCGAGCTGGGCCAGGCGCTCTGCCGGGTAGTCGGCGTCCAACGGCAGATAGGCCGCCCCGGCTCGCCACACCGCCAGCAGGACGGCGGGGAGGTAGTGGTCCCGGGGCACGCTCACCCCGACGACGTCGCCAGGACCGATCCCGGCGTCGAGCAGCCCTGCGGCCACCCGGCCGGACCAAGCCGCGAGTTCGGCGTGGGTGAGGGAGCCTTCGGGCCCGGTCACCGCGACCGAATCCGGCCGTGCCCCGGCCGCGGCGAGCACGGCGTCGACCACGGTCGCCGGCACGGACTCCGGCAGGGCGGGACCCTCGGCGAACGTCAGCACGGCGTCACGTTCCTGCCGTGTGACCAGCTCGATGCCGGTCAGCGGGAGATCGGGAGCAGCCAGCCCGCGCTGCAAGGTGCTCAGCATGCGCTCGGCGAAGGACTCCGCGTCCGCCCGGGTGAACCGCCTGGTGGCGTATTCGATCTGGAGCTCGGCGCGGGTGGCCGTACGGGAGACGAAGACCGACAGTTCGTTGGCCGCGGCACCGCTCCCCCGGTCGGAGCGCAGGTCGAGGCGGAAGGGCCCGCCGGACAGCGTGGCGGGTTCGTCGAGCGGCAGCATGGTGATGACGACCGGAGTGCGCGACGCGCCGTTCGCCCGGTGGGCGGGCAGGTGGTCGATCAGCTCCCGGGCGGGGAGTTCCTGGTGGGCGAGGGCGGCGACGGTGGTCGTGCCGCAGTGCCGGGCCAGGTCGCGGAAGGTCAGGTCGCCGTCGAGGCGCAGTCGCAACGGCAGCGTGTCCACCAGGGGGCCCAGCAGGCGCTCGGTTCCGGTCCGGTGGCGGCGGGCGGCGGCCGCGCCGATGACGACGTCGTCGTGTCCGCTGAGGCCGCCGGTCACCAGTCCCAGGGCGGCCAGGTAGCCGGCGAACGGGGTCGTCCCGGTCTCGGCCGCGAAGCGGCTCAGGCGGGCCAGCAGCGGCTGCTCCAGGGGGACGGTCACGCGCTCGGTGGCCCAGCCCGGTGCCTCGTCGCTCCCGGGCAGGTCGTCAGGTAGGACGGCTCCTTCCAGGGCCGTCCTCCAGAACGCATCCAATCGCTCGTGGCGAGGACGATCGGCGTCGAGTTCCTGCTCGTGGAGGGCGATGTCGCCGATCTGCAGGGGAAGGTCGTCCACCGGGTCTCCAGCGAGCTCTGCGGCGAGTTCGCGCAGGAACACCGGCACGGAGGCGCCGTCGAAGGCCATGTGGTCGACGGCCACGAACAGTTCGCCCGCGTCGTCGGCGGTGCGGGCGAACGTCGCCCGCAGCAGCAGGGTTTCGGTTGCTAGGTCGAAGGTGTGCCCCGCCGTGTCCTGGTGCAGCACGTCGAGACGCCGCTGCTGCTCGTCGGCGGGCAGAGCCCGCAGGTCTGCCTCGGTGACCGGGACGGGCACCGGCGGGCCGACCACCAGGTACGGCTCGGTGTCGAAGCGGACGGTGCTACGCAGCACCTCATGGCGTCGCACGATGGCGTCCAGCGCCTCGCGTACGGCAGGCCCGCTCACGGGGCCGCTCACACCGATGCGCATCGTCAGGGTGGTGACGGGGACGTCCGGGGCGAGCTGGCGCAGCAGCCAGAACTCCCGCTGCATGGCGGTGAGCGGATAGCGGGACAGGCCCGGCGTGCGGCGCAGGGGTGGTTCGGCGGCGATGGTGTCCAGGGCGCGCGCGAGCAAGGCCGCGGTGGGGTGGTTCAGAAAGGTCGCGAGCGGCACAGGCGTCCTGCGACGTCGTCCGAGCTCGCTGACGACCCGGGCGGCGGCGAGCGAGTGTCCGCCGAGGTCGGCGAAGCGATCGTCGGCGCCGACCTGGTCGATGCCCAGGACCTCGGCGATGACGTCCGCGACGAGCTGCTCGGTGGCGTCGCGTGGAGCGGTGTACGGGGCGTCGGGCCGGCGTCCCGCCGTGATGACGGGCAGTGCCCCGCGGTCGACCTTGCCCGTCGGGTGGACGGGGAGGCGGGGCAGCACGGCGATCCGCCAGGGGACGGCGTGCGACGGCAGCCGGGCGGTCAGCCAGGCGCGCAGTTCCCCTTCGGTCGTCGCGTCCGACTCGGCGTATCCGACGAGCCGGTCCCCGGTGGCCAGCACGACGGCGTGCCGGACACCGGGATGGTCGGCGAGCACGGCCTCGACCTCGCCCGGTTCCAGCCGGACGCCGCCGACCTTCACCTGTTCGTCGGCGCGTCCGACGAAGTGGTAGGTGTCCCCGACGCGTCGCACCAGGTCGCCCGTGCGGTACCCGAACGAGCCGAACCGCTCGGCGGTCAGTTCAGGGCGGTTGAGGTATCCACGGGAGACACACGGCCCGGCGATCCACAGCTCGCCGGTCTCCCCTTCGGCCAGGATGGCGCCGTCCGGCGACCGGACGGACAGTTCCGCTCCGGCGATCGCCTGCCCGATCGAGGGGTTGCCGGTGCCGTGCCGGTCGACCTCCTCCATGGTGCAGGCCACGGTGCACTCGGTGGGGCCGTAGCCGTTGAGCACCCGCCGGACTTGGGGGTGGGCGTAGACCCGGTCGCACAGGGCACGGGTGACCAACTCACCACCCGTGATGACGGTTCGCACGTTCGGCGGCAGGGTGTCCCGCAGCAGCGCCGACAGGGCGGACGCCGCGGCGATGAGCACGGTCACCTCGGAGCGGGCCGGGAGCGCCGGCACGGCGAACAGGTTCTCCGCCAGGATGACGGTTCCCCCGGCCACCAGGGGCGCGAAGATCTCGACGGTCGACGGGTCGAAGCACACCGACGTCGCGGCCAGCATTCCCCGCAGTTCGTCCGCGGAGAGGTAGTCCGCGTACCAGCTGATCAGGGTGTGGAGATTGCGGTGCTCCACGACCACGCCCTTCGGCGTGCCCGTGGATCCCGAGGTGTACATCACGTACGCGGGGCTGTGCGGATCGGTCTCCGGACCGAGGCCGTCGGCCGGTTGCGTGTCCTCGACGGGCACGGGCGTGGCAGTGGCCGGCACGACGTGCTCCGTGCCCGCCGAGGTGAGGACCGCCGAGAGCGAGGCGTCCTCTGCGATGAACCTGATGCGCTCCTCGGGGTAGGCCGGATCCAGGGGTACGTAGGCGGCACCGGCCTTCATCACGCCGAGGATCGCCGGGACCAGCCACTTGTCCCGCTGGACACACAGACCGACATGGTCACCCTTGCGCACCCCCGAGGCGCGCAATCGCCTGGCGACGCCATTCGCCAGGCGATCGATTTCCGCGTAACCGAATCTGGCATCCCCGACCACCACCGCGGTGCGGTCCGGAGTTCTCCGCGCTTGCCGCTCGAATGCCTCGTGCACACAGGACGCATTTACATGAAGATCAGTTCTCATCGAGCTCACTGTTCACCGTGCGCGTGGAGTATGCCACAGCGCAGCACCGCTGCAACTCTCCAGCTCAACACGGGTCGCAAGCACGATTCGGGGCGCATGCAGTGGAGTGGATTCACGCAGTGCGGCGGGCTGAGACAACCTCTGCCACACGTACCCCATTTCCAGGCGCTTATCCTTCAACGGATTCGAACTGTAACACCGTTCGACGACCGGCGACGGAAACCAAAATCAAGATGGCGTTAGGGCCCCGTATGAATCCCGAGAGCTTCGTCCGCCGCAAAGGAATCGGTGCGTAGTGGACATCCGCCGGCCGTAACCGGGCGGGACAGCATCATGTACGACTACGGGGTTTCGGCAACACCAGTTGGCCGACGCCGACCTCCTGGTCGATGCCGAGCCCTGCCCCATCGGCGTCCGCCCGGTCCGCCGGGAAGTAGCGGGGCGTACAGCCGACGTGACCCGACTGGGCGGGGACGAAGAGAAGCCCAGCCGGGTCCGTTTCAGCGGGCTCGGGGTCTTCGCCGTACACGTGGAGACACATGGTGTTCCTCCTGGAGCAAGGGAATGCGCGGCCCGGGCACGGGCCCGCGTCCGGCACTGAGGCTATGCCCGCAGGTCAGGCCGCGATCTCGCTCCGCGGCAAACCCTGACGTCGCCCTGACGGTGGGGAGCCGCCGCGTGGTCATGCCGGAAAGCGCAGGACTCGGCCGGACGCACGGGACCCCGGCATCGTGCCCGCCCCACCGACGAACGTCGGCCTTGAGCGCCCCTTCTTCACCAGCTTCGCGGACTTCCGGCGCGCCTATCCCGATGCCGTCCGTTACCGATCCCGCGACGCCTGGGCCTTCCTGCCCCTGATCACGTCGGGGCATTCCGTGGGGGCCCTCGTGCTGTCCTACGACCACGCCCGACCTTTCCCCCCGGCGGAACGCGCGGTCCTGACAGCCCTGGCCGGACTCGTCGCGCAGGCCCTGGACCGCGCGAGTCTGTACGACACCCAGCAGCAGCTGGCCCACAAGTCTGCAGACCGGACTGCTGCCCCGGAGCCTGCCGTGCGTCCCGGGTCTGGAGGTGGCCGCCCGGTACCGGCAAGCCGGCCGGGGCATGGAGGTCGGCGGCGACTTCTACGACCTGATCCACTGCGACACCGCCACCTGTGCAGCCGCGGTGATAGGCCATGTCCAGGGCCACAGCGTCAACGCTGCCGCACTCATGGGACAGGTCCGCGCTGCCGTCCACTCCCACGCTACGTCGGGCCCACGTCCTCACGAGGTGCTCGCCTGCGCCAACCCCCTCCTGATCGACCTCGACGCGGGACTCTTCACCAGTTGCCTCTACGCCCACCTCGACATGGCCGGGCACCGCGCCCACCTGGCCACCGCCGGCCATCCCCGGCCGCTGATCCGCCACCCCGACGGTCGCACCGATGTCCTCCGCTGCCGCCCGGGCTGCTCCTGGGCATCCAGGCGCACACCGACTACACCACTGCGGAGATCCCGCTGCCCCCCGGTACCACTCTCGCCTTCTACACCGACGGCCTCGTCGAGCCCCCGGGCACCGACATCGACGAGGCCATCAGTGAGCTCGCCCGTCTGCTCGGCCAAGCGCCGGAGCAGCCCGTCGACGCCCTCGCCGACACCCTCATCCACCACGCCGCCCGCACCACGCCCGGCACCGACGACATGGCCCTGCTCCTGGTTCAGGCAAAAGCCGTGGAGTAGGCGCGATAACCGCGATCCGTGGGGCAACCCGCGAGATCCCGTGCATCTGCGCCCACCGCTTGCCCCGGTTGGGGGTCAGGTGGTCTTGACTACTGACTGTCGCCAATCTCGCGAAGGCCGTCACCCACGCCGAATCGGAATGGCCGCGGCCGCGCGGCCGGGCCCAGCAGGCGTAGCCCTTTGGCGGGACCGGGCGCGCGTCGTTCTCATCGGGCTCGGAGGGCTGGGGCACGCTGAGGGGCATGAGCATCGCGGCGCAGCCACGCACGGCGTCCCCGACCCGCGGCATGGTCAGTGTTCCGGGCGGAACCTTCCTGATGGGGTCGGCCGATTTCTATCCCGAGGAGCAGCCCGTGCACTCGGTGGTGGTGGACGGCTTCTGGATGGATGCCCATCCCGTCACCGTCGCCGCCTTCCGCCGGTTCGTGAAGAACACCGGATATGTGACGGCTGCAGAACGTGAGCTCGACCCCGCGGACTTCCCTCAGGCCGATCCCGCTGCGCTCGTTCCCGGGGGGCTGGTGTTCCGGATGACGCCCGGGCCGGTGGACCTCGACGACTGGCGGCAGTGGTGGTCCTACGCTCCCGGCGCCTGCTGGCGGCGTCCCCTGGGCGTCGGCAGCACTCTCAACGGCCGGGAGCTGCATCCGGTCACTCAGGTCGCCTACGAGGACGCCGCCGCCTACGCCGCCTGGGCCGGCAAACGGCTGCCCACGGAGGCGGAGTGGGAGTTCGCCGCTCGTGGGGGTCTTGAGGCCGCGGTGTTCCCCTGGGGCGATGAGTTCGCTCCCAAGGGCCGGCGCATGGCCAACACCTGGCACGGCGCCTTCCCGTGGCAGTACGTGCCGACCGCGAAGGCACGCTCGGTTCCGGGCACCACCCCGGTTCGTACCTACGCGCCCAACGGCTACGGTCTGTACGACATGGCCGGCAACGTCTGGGAGTGGACGAGCGACCACTTCGCCGCCCGCCACCCCGAGCCGGCCCCAGGGGCCTGCTGCGCCCCGCGCAACCCATCGGTGGATCAACCGGTCGAGACCGCGGTCGACGCCGAGCGCTTCCCCCGCCGAGTCGTCAAAGGCGGCTCGTACCTGTGCGCTCCCAACTACTGCCTGCGCTACCGCCCCGCGGCCCGCCAGGGCCAGTCCGAGGACACCGCGACCTGCCATATGGGGTTCCGCTGTGTGCTGCGCTGATCACACCCCGGGAGCCGGCGCGGCCCGCCCGCTCCCGGCCTGTCCCCGACCCACAACCCAAGGAGCCGCTCGTGAGTCATCCGCCGCTCCCGTCCTGGCGCGACGGGCAGACCCGTACGGCGTTGCTCCGCTTCGTGGAGGAGCTGACCACCCCGGGCGAGCATTTTCTCGAGCCACCCGACCGGATCGCCGTTTTCGACAACGACGGCACGCTGTGGCCGGAGCGGCCGATGCCCATCCAGGTGTATTACCTCACCGAGCGATGGCGGCAGATGGTTCGGTCTGATCCCTCCTTGGCGGATCGTGAACCGTACGCCTCGGCGGCTTCCGGCGATCCGGCGTGGATCGCCTCGGTGGTCGAGGACCACTACGCCGGGGACGACACCCGGCTGCCGGCGCTCGCCGAGGCGGTGATCGCCACACAGCGGGACCTGGACACCGATACGGTGGCCGCGATGGTGCGGGAGTTCTTCCGGACCGGGCAGCACCCCGTGCTGCGGCGTCCGTATCGGACCTGCGCCTACCAGCCCATGCTGGAACTCCTCGCCTACCTGCGGGAAAACGGGTTCGCCACCGTGATCGCCTCCGGAGGCGGGCGGGACTTCATGAGGGTCGTCGCCCACAGCATGTACGGCGTGTCCCCCGAGCAGGTCATCGGTTCCACGGCCGATACGCGCTGGTGCGCCGACAGGCGTTCCGTGGTCTACGGGGACGGTATCCGCGTGCTGGACGACGGCCCCGAGAAGCCCGCGCGCATCTGGAATCGTCTGGGCCGCCGCCCGGTACTGGCCTGTGGCAACTCCAACGGCGACATCGAGATGCTCACCTACGCCGCCTCCGCACCGCGCGGACTGGCCGTCCTGATCCACCACGATGACGGCACCCGTGACGACCCCCCGTACGACGCGGGCGCGGAGCGGGCTCTGGCCGAGGCCTCAAGGCATGCGTGGCTGACCGCCAGCGTCAAGGACGACTGGGCCCGCGTCTTCCCCGACGCCTCCTGATCTGCCACAGGGAAGGCGGCCTGCGACTCGGCCTCACCGACTGTTTTCGTCACCCGGTGGAAGACAGGGTCGCTTTGTTCACGGGAACGGGCAGCGTTTGTTCACGACCTCGGGAGTCGGCGCCGGAGCGCGCGGTGTTCGTATCGTCGCGAAGCTACGGGAGCACTGTGGTGCCCGGTCACCTGAACAGCCCCGTCCCGGTGCGGCTCCGGGACGGGGTTCTTACTGTCGGTGCATGTCGACCTCCCCCTCCGACGCCCTTGCGCTCCCGGTCGCCGGGGGCCGGATGACCGCCGACTACCTGCGAACGATGGGCCGCCTCGCCTACCTGTGGGGCTGGCCGCTGGTGAACATGCACAACCGGCTCACGATCATGGAGAAGGTGCCGGCTCCTGGGCTGCTGGGCGGCATCGTGCCGGCAGGGCCGCCCGGGGCGCTGGGGATGCTGCACGACTACATCGACCCGCAGGAGCGTGTGGTGGCCTGCCCGAATCAGGACGTCGCCTACGGGCTCGGCATCCTGGACGCCCACCGGGGCCCGTCGGTGGTCCAGGTACCGGACTTCGGGGAGCGGTTCTGGGTGTATCAGGTCGTCGACCAGCGCACCGAGTCGTTCGCACGCCTCGGCGCCATGTACGGCACCGGGCCCGGCTGCTACTTGTTGGCGCCGGCCGCCTGGGACGGCCCGGTCCCCGACGGCATCGCAGGGGTGTTCCGGTTCGACACCCGCATCGCCGCGTGCATCCCCCGGGTCTTCATGAACGACACCGACGAGGACCGCGCCGCCATCCAGCCGCTCCTCAACCAGATCATGGCCTACCCCCTCGCCGAGTTCACCGGGAAGGCACGCACCACCGACTGGTCCCAGGCACCGTCCTACCCGGCCGGCGACGCCACCGGCAGCGAGCAGGAGACCCGGTGGGTCGACCCGACCGTGTTCTTCGACGTCCTGCCCACCATCCTGGACGAGGTACCGGCACGCCCGGGCGAGGAGGCCTTGCACGCCCTCGTGCGGTCCGTCCTCAGCGAGGCGGCTCGCGACCCACGTGTCGCGGACGTGCTGCGGGAGACCGCGATCGACGCCGAGGCGACCCTGATGCGGGAGCTCTTCGAGTTCCGCAACATCGGCATTCCGCTGGACCACCACTGGAGCACCCAGCGCAACGGAGCCGCGTTCGGTGGTGACTACCTCTCACGCACCGCAATGGCGCGAGCCAACATCTTCGTCAACCTGCCCACCGAGACCGCGTACTTCTACCAGGACTTCGACAAGGACGGCGAGCGCCTCACCGGGGATCACGCCTACACCCTCACCTTCCCCAAGGGCTCGCTGGCGCCGGTGCGGGGGTTCTGGTCCGTCACCCTTTACAACCAGCACCACTTCTTCCACCCCAACGACCTGGACCGCTACTCGTTGGGCACCAAGAACAAGACCCTGTGCCTCAACGCGGACGACTCCCTGACCCTGCACGCCGGCGTCCGTCCGCCCGCCGACGACCGCGACCTGCCCAACTGGCTCCCGGCCCCTGACGGCCCTTTCTCCCTCTACCTGCGGGCCTACTGGCCCCATTCCACGGCGCTCGACGGCACGTGGCAGCCCCCCGCCGTCACCAGGACCGCGGACTGACCCGGGAGAGCCGCCGAGCGGCGGAGCGGGGAGGGAGGGGGATCGGCCGCGATGGGTGCCTATCCGGCGGTCGAGTACGCCACCTCGGACCCGGGCAGATCGGCCGGATCCGATCGCGGCTCATCGGCCGTCAGGGGTTCCGCGACCGTGAACGGGCAGTCCGGTGTGGGCGGTTCCGCCACGACGGCCGGTGGATTCCAGGAGCAGGCCAGGGAGCCGCCGACCAGGCCGGCGAGCATCCCGATGAGGAGCCCCCCGAAGTTCGCCACGGGCAAGGAGATCACTGCCAGCAGCAGGGTCGCGATGCCGGCGAACATACGGTGATGCGGCTGGTACCAGAGGGACAGACCCAGGACGATCAGGAGGACCCCGATGAGCAGCGATCCGGCGCCGGACGTGGTCGACAGGGAGAGCGGGACGCTGCCCAGGTCGAGGTTCGCGTAGGGCCAGTACAGGATCGGCAATCCGGCCCCGAAGGTGACCAGCCCCGCCCAGAAGGGACGCCGGCCGCGCCAGATCCTGAACCTGCCCCGTACCTCGCGCCAGTACGGGATCGGCAATCCGGTTCCGAAGGTGACCAGTCCTGCGCGGAAGGGGCGCCGGCCGCACCAGGTCCGGAACCTGCCCCGCGTTTGTTCGGCCGCGAGGCGCCGTGCGATGTGTCTCCATGAGAGCTTGTCGAGCACGTGTCGCGCCCGAGTGGGTCCTGCGCTCGGTGCAGGAGCGGAGGGCGGAGCGATCTCGGGCCTGCGCGCTCGTTTCCAGATGGGAGTCAGAAGCATTCGTGGTGGCCTTGCTTGAGCTGCACGCTCAGGTCGGGGACGTTGAACGTGCCGGCGGAGATGGCGACCGCGGTCACGCGTACGTCGGTCAGGGTGGCCCCGGCGGCTTGTTGCCCGAAGCCGTCGGGGTCGAAGAAGCGCGAGTCCCTGTCGCCGGGATTGATCGGTCCCTTGGTGATAGCTCCTTGGGCGATACCGATGTCGATGTCGCTGAAGTTGGCGTTCCCGGCGAATTGGGCCGTCGAGTCGAGGAACATGTTCGTGGCTTCGGCGGGTCGTCGGTCGCCGCCGGTGAGCCTCAGCGTGTACGGGCCCAGCACGGGAAGATCGAGAACAAGGGACTGACACAAGCCGCTGACCGACGCCTGCCTGGCTCCGGTGACCAGGACGGGCACGAGCTCGCCCTTCCTGGTAACGTCCACCATGCCGTAGATGCTCAGTCCGCGAGCGGTCAGCGAATTCGCGGCGACCTTGAACCTCTGGCCTGAGATGAAGAATGACGCGGCCAGCGCTCCCTGCGCCATGACGATACCGAGGGTTGCGCAGGCCACGACGCTGGGAACCATGAAGGCCGCGAAACGCTTCCACCGGGTTCTGCCAGCGCTGTGCATCATCCCGAATCTCCTTTGCCCACGAGGGAAACCGCACACGCGCCGGTGCGCGACACACGTCCGCCCTCACGTCCGTGACGGTGCTCAGTCTTGGGGGCTCGGCGCCGGATAGCACCTCATGGACCACCGTGCGGGTGACGCAGCTCGTGAGAGATTCACACGGCTCTGCGTGCGACCCGGTCACCCAGCGACCGCGGCCACTACGGCTCGGTGAGCCGCAATGCCCATCCGGCGCTCCAGCGCCACCTGGGCGCCGCCCGTGCCGGTCACTCGTTCGGATGCCTGGCCTGGCCGCGCGCCACCTCACAGGAAAGGCTGAACAGCGTCCGGCGACCGTGGCGCGCGACCCTGGTGTGCGCTCGACAGTGGAAGGCGACACGCATGGCTGAGAAATTTCGAGGCGTCGTGAATCTCGATGTCCGCGACTCCGTCCCGGACTGGTCGCCCTACGAGCAGCCCAAGGCACGTGACGGCTCGCCCAACGTGGTGTACATCGTGCTCGACGACGTCGGGTTCGGTGCCATGAGCTGCTACGGCGGCCCGATCGAGACGCCGAACATCGACCGGATCGCCGCCAACGGCCTGCGTTACAGCCAGTGGCACACCACCGCGCTGTGCTCCCCGACCCGCTCCGCCCTGCTCACCGGCCGCAACCACACCACCAATGGCATGGCCTGCATCAGCGAGGCGGCCATCGGCTTCCCGAACGCCAACGGCCACATTCCGCCGCAGTGCGCCACCCTCGCCGAGATCCTGGTCGAGAAGGGCTACAGCACGTCACTCGTCGGTAAATGGCACCTGTGCCCGGAGGACGAGATGAACCTCGCCTCGACAAAGCGCAACTGGCCCGTCGGACGCGGATTCGAGCGCTTCTACGGCTTCCTCGGTGCCGAGACCAACCAGTGGTACCCGGACCTGGTCCACGACAACCACCCGGTCGAGCAGCCGGCCACCCCCGAAGAGGGCTACCACTTCAGCGTCGACATCACCGACAGGGCCATCCAGTACATCGACGACGTCAAGGCCATCGCCCCCGAACGCCCGGTCTTCCTGTACTACGCTCCCGGCTGCGCGCACGCCCCGCACCACGCGCCGAAGGAGTGGATCGAGCGGTACCGGGGCGCGTTCGACGCCGGCTACGAGGCGATGCGCGAGCAGACCCTCGCCCGGCAGAAGGAGTTGGGCCTGGTCCCGCAGAACACGCAGCTGCCGCCGGTCAACCCGATCGGCACGCCGCAGACCCGGACCGGCCCCGGGGGCGAACCCTTCCCCGAGCTGGACTACACCCGTCCCTGGGCCGAACTCGACGAGGACGAGCGCCGGTTGTTCGCGCGGATGGCGGAGACCTACGCCGGGTTCCTCTCGCACTGCGACGACCAGATCGGCCGCCTTCTCGCCTACCTGGAAGAGACCGAACAACTGGACAACACCATCATCGTGCTGGTCTCCGACAACGGAGCCAGCGGCGAGGGCGGTCCGAACGGCTCGGTCAACGAGAACAGGATCTTCAACAGCGTCGCCGACGACCTGGCGGAGAACATGGCGCTGATCGACGAGATCGGGGGGATCAAGACCTACAACCACTATCCGAACGGCTGGGCGATGGCCTTCAACGCCCCGTTCAAGATGTGGAAGCGCTATTCCTTCAACGGCGGTACCTGCGACCCCTGCATCGTGTCGTGGCCGGCGGGCATCTCGGCGCGAGGCGAGGTCCGCGACCAGTACCATCACGCGATCGACATCGTCCCCACCGTGCTCGACTGCCTCGGTCTCGAGTTGCCTGAGACCGTCAAGGGCCACCACCAGATCCCGTTGCAGGGGGTGAGCATGCGGTACAGCTTCGACGCCGCCACCATCCCCACGGCCAAGGGCACGCAGTTCTACTCCATGCTCGGCACCCGCGGCATCTGGCACCAGGGCTGGAAGGCCGTCACCACGCATCCGGCCATCAGCGGCTGGGGCAACTTCCCCCAGGACACCTGGGAGCTCTACCACGCCGACGTGGACCGGGCGGAGTTGCACGATCTCTCCGAGCAGGAGCCGCAGAAACTCAACGAGCTAATCGCCCTGTGGTTCCACGAAGCAGGCGTCAACCAGGCGTTCCCGTTGGACGACCGCTCCGCAGTGGAGATCCTCACCACGGCTCGTCCGCAGATCGCCCCGCCTCGCAACAGGTACGTCTACCGGCCCGGTGGTTCGGAGGTGCCCGAGTCGGTGGCGGCCAACATCCGCAATCGCTCCTACTCGATCGGCGCCCTGGTCGACCTCCCGGCCCGCGGCGCCACCGGGGTGCTCTTCGCGCATGGCGGACGGTTCGGGGGACACGCCCTGTACGTCCGCGACAACAGGCTCCACTACGTCTACAACTTCCTGGGCAGCGAGCAGCAGCTGATCACCGCGCAGGAAGACCTCCCCACGGGCGAGCGGCTCATCCTGGCCGCATCGTTCAAGAAGGACGGCGAGGTCTCACCCGGTGTCGCCACCGGCACCCTCAGCCTCCACTACGGCGAACGCAAGGTGGGTGAAGGACGGATCAAGACCCAGCCCGGCAAGTTCACCATTGCCGGTGAGGGACTCAATGTCGGCCGGGACGGCGGCGAGCCCGTTACGGACCACTACCCCGGCGCCGCTCCCTGGACGTTCACCGGAGGCACGCTTCACCGCGTCGCGGTCGACGTCAGCGGAGAGCCATACGTCGATATCGAGCGTGAGGCCCTGGCCATGATGGCCCGCGAGTGATGCCAGGCCCCCGTGCCGCGGGGCCGGTCGACAGCGGCACCGCTCGTCCGAACCGGGCTGGATCACGCCGGTCATGCAGACCGCGAGCGCCCGCTCCAAGGAATCCGGTCCGCTGACACGATCGTGGGGCCGATGACGTGAAGGAGCGGGCGATCGTGCGGCGACTCTTAGCGGCGATGGGCAAGCCCAAGCCCTCGGACGCGGGCGCGGGCCTGGTCACCGGGCTCTTCTCGATTCCGGAGGGCATGGCGTACGCGTCCATCGCCGGGTTCAACCCGATCGCGGGCCTGTACGCCGGAATCGTCCCCGGGATCGTCGGCGCGCTCACCGCCCGAACCGTCCTCATGATCACCACGCTGACCAGCGCCATCGCACTGACTTCGCAGAGCGTGCTGCAGGAGGCGGGGCTGGACCCGGCGGACCCGGGCAACGTCGCCACGCTCACCCTGCTGGCGGGCCTCGTCATGCTGCTCATGGGCGTTCTGCGGCTCGGCGTGGCGATGAGCTTCGTCTCCAACGCCGTGATGACCGGCTTCTCCGCGGGCATCGCCCTGCAGATCATCACCGGCGTCCTCAAGGACGCGACCGGTTACCGGCCCCAGGGCCACAACCGGCTGTACCAGCTGGGCGACTGGATCGTGCACATCGGCCATTGGCAGCTCGCAGCGACCCTCATCGGCATCGCAACGATCCTCGTGTGGGCACTCGCCCGGATGGTCCACCGTCTGGAACCGGTGGCGCTGCTGGTGGCCATGATCGTGGTCAGTGTCGCGGTCGCCGTCCTCGGTACGGACGTCGAGCTCGTTCGCGACATCGCGCACATCCCCGCGGCCCTGCCCGGCTTCTCCGCCCCCGATCTCCCGGCCGTACCTCACCTGCTCGGGGGCGCCGTCGCCGTGGCCCTGGTCGCTCTGGCCCAGGCGGCGAGCATCGGCTCGTCCGTACCGAACCCGGACGGTTCACGTTCCTCCGCCAACGGCGACTTCGCCGCGCAGGGCCTGGCCAACCTGGCCGGCGGCCTCTTCCAGTCCCTTCCCTCCGGCGGCTCCCTCTCCCGCACCGGGGTCTCCGTATCGGCGGGATCCCGCACCCGCTGGGCGGGTGTCTTCGCCGGCGTACTGCTCGCGCTGGTGGTCCTCACCTGCGCGCCCCTGGCCGAGCGCATCCCGATGCCGGTCATCGGCGGGCTGATCCTGGTGGTGGGCGCGGAACTGATCTGGGGCAAGCGCCACGACATCATGCTCGTGCTGCGCACATCGTGGCTGTCGTCCGCGGCGATGGTCCTGACCTTCCTCGCCACCACGCAGCTGCCCCTCCAGCAGGCCATCGTGCTCGGCGCGGTGCTGTCCCTGCTGCTGTACTGCGTCCAAGCGGCCCGCCAGACCCGGTTCCGGGCCCTCACCCGTGACCCGCGGGGAGACTGGCACCTCGCCGAGCCCCCGGAACGGCTCCCGCCCGGTGACGTCACCGTCCTCAACTACGACGGCACCAGCTTCTTCGCCGAACTCCCCCACATCGAACAGGCCCTCCCGCGCACCGACGACGCCCGCGACGCGGTCCTGATCCTCGTCCTGCGCGGAGCCCCGGACGTGCCATCCTCCTCCATGGCCAAGGTGATCCGGCGCTACGCCCGCGAACTGCACAACCGGGGCGGACGGCTGATCCTCGCGGGCGTCTCCCCCAGTCTGGAACGCGTCCTCCGGATGACGGGGATCGAGCGGGAACTGGGGCCCGGCGGCGTCGTTCCCGCGGAGGGCGCCGTCTTCGCCCCTCTGAACCGCGCGATGGCGGACGCGCGCTCATGGATCGCAAGCCGGCCAGGTGGGGAAGCGCCGGGCGGAGACAACCGCCACGCCCCGCCCGCCACGCCGACCTGACCGCTGCGCGGGTCTTCGCGCCGGGTGAACGACCCCGCCCGTCGAGCGGTTTCACCTCGCGGCCGGTTCCCATCCCGGACCGGCCTGTGCGCACCGTGACCGAGACCGGATTCCGCCGGCCCCGCCCGCCCATCGCCTCGTCGCCGGATCTTTGATTGTCGGACTTTTGCCCGTGGCGCCGTAGCCGACCGCTCTGGACGGCTGACACACGGCGCGCCTCCCCTACGACCACCAGGTTTTCCCCTGTTCGGGGCATACCGTACTTCGGGTGCAATACGGGAATAAACCGCAGACAGCCGGCTCGATCGGGAGGGTGGGCCGGTCCCTGCGGACACCCCGGGCGGCGGGTGCGGCGGGGATCCTGTTCGCCCTGCTGCTGGGGGCCACAATCGTTCTGCTGCACAGTGCGATCCCGGGCGGGCCGTCACACGGAACGGACTGGCTCAGGGATTCCTGGAGCCGCAAGGCGGCCCGGGCCGAACTGGCCGTACTGCCCTTCGCCGGAATCATCTTCCTTTGGTTCATGGGGGCGGTACGCAGCCACATCGGAGAGGCCGAGGACAAGTTCTTCGCGACGGTCTTCCTCGGCAGCGGCCTCCTGTTCGCCGCCACGCTCTTCGCCCTGGCCTCCGGGACGGGCAGCCTCCTCGCCCTGGCCGAATGGCGCGGTCCGGCACTGGACCCGCACGTGTGGGATTTCGGGCGCGCGTTCGCCCTGGACCTGCTCAGCGGCTACTGCATGCGCATGGCTGCCGTCTTCACGGCCTGTACGTCAACGATCGGGTTCCAGTTGTCGATCTTTCCACGGTGGATGACCTGGCTCGGTTACCTGACCGCGGTCCTTCTCCTCTTCGTCGCGCCTGTCTCCGGCTGGTTCCAGCTGACGTTCCCCCTGTGGGTGCTGCTCATCAGCATCCACATGATCAGGGCCGGCGGCCGCCGGAAGGGGACGGGCGCGGACAGCCCCTGACCCCCGGAAGGCGGGACGACTGCCGGCGGCGGCCGAACGTCAACCGCGAGACCGCAGAGCAGGGGCGATGAGGTGGGGAGGGCGGGCAAGGTACCGGACGGGAGGACGGATGCAGCGCCGACGGTCATCTGATCGCACGGTTGGGCGCCGAGGCTCGAGCCGTTCACGGACGCGCTCGGTGATGCCGTTGACGCCGGCTCTCCAGACCGTCCGCTCGTACTCGCTCGGCCTGCCGGTAGCCCTCGGCGATGGCGATCCAGGCAATCATCAAGTCCGCGCCCCGGCGCCGAGGTTTGCGGCCCGCACCGACCACCGCGGCACAGACCCTGCCGTAGATGCGAGCGGCTTCGGCATCGGAGGGAAGGGGATCGAACTCGTTCTCCGCGCGTCGCGGGGACGTCCATGCGCCGGGCGCCTTCGGCGTACTCGTCGTCATCGCCCTGCTCATCGTTGGTGCACCGGCGAAAAGCGCAGGCAACTGCCCCCATCAACGGGGATCCTTTCCCATGTCGCGGTCCCATCCACTGACGCGTTCCACCGGACGCGCCCCCACAACCGGCAGCACCAGTCATACCCGGCTCCGGCGCGTCGCGCCCGAACGCTCCACCGTCGCCCCGACGGCGGACGTCCCGGGCCGCGGACGGTAGGGATACAGCCCCTGAAAGCAGCCGTTCGACGGGCGGGTCCAGCGGTTCCCGGTCGCCGCGGGCACGGAGCTCGGGCGGACCGGCGCGGCGCGGCTCACAGCGGGCGGGCCGATGTGAAGCTACGTCAGTGCGTAGAGCGAAGGGTGAACGCGACGGTCCTCGACGAACTGTTCCGGGACGGACAGCGGTGGGGGCTGCTTCCCATGGCACCCGAGCCACTCGGCGAGATCACCCGCGGCGCGTCGAAGAGGCCGCCCACCTCGCAACTGCCGGATGACCCTGACCGGACAGGAGCGGACTGCCGCGGACAACCGTCGACACCGCGCTCTGCGGGGCGATCCGCCCGGGCCGGCGCCGGGCTCGGCGACGAACAACCCAGGGTGGTCATCCCGACGGCCCGCGACGACGAGGAGGAACCGGGCCCATGACCGGAGCAACCGGAAGGGTGGCACTGGTGACGGGGGCCAGCAGCGGGATCGGCGCGGCCACCGCGCGTCTTCTGGCCTCGCGTGGGATGCGCGTGGTGGTCAACTACCTCCGCAGCGACAAGCCGGCCGAGGAGGTCGTGGCGGACATCGCGGCCGCAGGCGGCCGGGCCATGGCCGTGCAGGCCGACGTGCGCGAGGTGGCGGCCGTCGAGGGAATGGTGGAGCAGGTCAGGGCGGCGTGGGGAGGCGTCGACGTGCTCGTGCACAACGCGCTGATCCCGTACGCGGTCGCTTCGTTCCGGGACATGACGTGGGAGGAACTGGGCGGCAAGCTCAACTCCGAGATGCACGCGGCATTCGCGGTCACCAAGGCCGTCCTCCCTTCCATGACCGAACAGGGCTGGGGGCGCATCGTCTATCTCGGCACCGGTCTCAGTCGCCGGCCGCGGGAGGGCATGATCGCACTGGGCACGGCCAAGGCCGCGCTGGAACAGTTCGCCCGCTACCTGGCCCAGGAACTGGGGCCGCAGGGCATCACGGTCAACGTCGTCGCGCCCGGCCCCGTGGAGGACACCCGGATGGCGGCGGACGTACTGGACGATGCGCTCAGGCAGCGGCAGGTGGCCGCCACCCCTCTCGGCCGCCTCGCGCGCCCGGCCGACGTCGCCCAGGCGGTCGCCTTCTACGCCACCGAGGACAACGCCTTCATGACCGGTACCACCGCCGCGGTCGACGGTGGGATGTCCATGTACTGAGGCGCCGCCCTCCCCCGTACACGGGGCCGCGGGTCCCGGTCCGGCACGGGCCCGCCACACCGGCCTCTCAGCCCTCGGCACCAAAACCGCGGGCGCTCGGCACACGTGTGCGCCGGTGGCGTTGACACGACCGGGAAGGGCGTTCACGCACACCGTCGATCTCGCCCATCACCGCGGTCGCCGCCGGATTCAAAGTCCCCGCCGGTGTCACGGCGGCCGACTTCTGCCGCACCGCACCCGCCGCACGCGTGGGAAACGATCGACCATGAGCGTGCGATGTCGACCCACGGCCCGGTCATCTGCGCGGGTGTGCTTGCCCGGTCAGCTGTTGAGGCGTCGCACTGCCACGGCTCGTCGCGGGCTGCGGGTCTTCGCCATGGCGGGGGGCTGCGTGCCTGCCGCGCGTGCCATCGCGGTGAGTCGCGCGAATTGCTCACCCATACCCCGCGTCCCCGTCAACGGGGTACGCGCGTGTGGCCATATCGCCGTGGCGAGGGCGACGTGACGCGCGCCCCCGAGGATGACGACGGGGTCGAGTGCGGTCACGCCGAATCGTTCCGCCTGATCGCGCAGAATCGGAACCGTCACCGCGTCGGGATGTCCGTGCGGGATGTCGTAGGGGTCGATCTCGTCACTGAGATCCAGCAGGCCGTGGAAGGCGGAGAGAATCACGAGCCGATCCGGTTGGAGCGCCTCGGCCGCCCTTCGGCAGGCTCGGTGATAGGAACCGATGTACATGTCCGCAGCCTGGGCCCGATGGTCCAGCTTGCGTACGCCGCAGGGGATCACGACCAGTTCCGGCCGGAAGCCGGCAGTGTAGTCCGTCAAGTCCATGAAGGTTCCTTCCAGTCCCTGGGCTCGGTCGACTGCGGCAGGGGAACGGCGTCGAGCCGGCCTCGCGCGGCTAGTTCGGCCCCGGCGCCCTTCCCTCGGACACCGGGATGTCGTCACCGGCGAGTGGGTCCACGGGCACGAAAGCGCGTTGCGACGCATTTGGTCACGCCCGCCTCCACAATCCGCCGTCGTCTCCTGACGTGAACTGGAACGCGGCACGGGGCGACGGCCATCGCAGCGCGGCAGGACACAGAACGCTCAGATGTGGACGTGACGCCGGGATGGTGCCGTGGGGCGGCGTCCTGACCTGTCGCAGTCCTGGCAGACTCGTGCGCCTCGCAGTTCCACGGACGGCGATGACCCCATGGCCGCCGTGGCGAGGGCCACGGGATTCGGCTCCCCCGAGTCTCTCCGCTGGGTCCTCGTGCGGCACCTGGGAGTGACGCCGGCTGCGTTCGGGGCCGGTTTCCGAACAACCGGCCTGGGCGCCGGTGGCCGGATCTCCAGGGCGGACCCGTCGTGGTCCGGGCCTCCGCGCAGCGACAACGGCGAGGGCGGTCGGACCAAAGCCGGCAAGGTCTCGGCAAGGCCTCCCCCTGTCACGGCTCACGGCAGCGTCCGGGACGGCGTCGAGCCGGCACCCTGCCGGCCGGCACCCTGCCCCACATCGGAAGCGGATTGATGCGCGCTCACGCGGCGGGGCCGGAGCGCGGCGCCCACCATGGCGGCGAACACAACGGCCCAGAACGCCGCGGCGATCCACACCTCCCAGCGGCCCACGCCGGTCATCCACGAGGTTCCGGTGGCGCGTCCCAGCTCGTGCGTGGTGACGGCATACATGCCGACCGGGAAGACGAGGTTCCACCAGCCGAGGTCGTAGCGCAGCGGAATGCGCCGCAGGGCGTGCCGCCATACGCCCAGGGCCAGCAGCAGCGGGATGAGCCAGCTGGAGAACGACCAGAGGACGACGGACGACCCGACCAAAAGCGGGCGCGACAACAGGGCGCTGCCGGACGGGAGTGCGATCAGCCGCACTGCGGCAAGCACGACGATCGCCGCCGCCCCCATGAAGATCCAGACGGAGGTCATGAGGCCTTCCGGCCGGACCGGCCGGGCCAGCAGCCTGGCCAGGACGATCGCGGCGGTCAGGAGATACTGCATCAGGCCGACGGACCAGCACACGACCGCCAGCACGGGCAGCACGTGGCCCGGCGTCACCCGGGCCAGCGAGGCCGCCGCGACCGCCACCGACTCCGATCCCACCGCCCACAGGAACCAGGTGCCGTTCACCTGGTCGAACGAGGGGCCCCGCTTGAGGGTGGTGATGAGCGCGATCGGAATGCCGTAGTCCAGTACCACCCACCCCAGCGTCCCGAAGGCCAGGAACGCACCGGCGACCGCGGTGTGGCCGTCCGGTACGAGGCGCGCGGCCAGCACGTTGGAGGAGACGGCGAGGGTGAGGAAGGCGAAGGCGCGCGGCCCGAGGAGGTCCGCGACGAACCGCTCCCGCCTCCGCAGCAGCCGCCAGCCGTAGGCCGGGACCAGTACGGCGAATCCGGCCAGTGCCACCCACAGCAGCACCGTGGAGGCGGTGCCGGCGCCGTTGACGTACAGGGCCGTGGAGACGATGCCGGTGCCCATGACGAACGCGAGCGAGCCCGCGTTGAGGTCGGCCACCGCCGCGGAGACGCCGGCGCGGTATCGGGCCGGCCGATGATCTTGGCCATCACACACCCTCCGACCGCCGCACGGTGGCAAAAATTTCACCGATATGTTCACTTCATTGCCTTTCGCGCGCAGGGACCCCCGCAGGCCGTCGCGCTGCCATGGCGGCAGCCCCGGCAAGGGCCTGAGTGACGGTGTGCGCGATGGCCTGAGCCGTCAGGCCCGCCTCCGCGAGGATCTCGGCACGGCCGGCCTGCCGGGGAAACCCGTCGGCCACGCCCAGGGCACGCACCGGGGTGCGGATGCCGGCCACCTGAAGGGCCTGGCCCACCGCGGTTCCCACTCCCCCGGTGCGCAGGCCGTCCTCGACGGTGACCACCAGCGCGTGATCGGCGGCGAGGGCGGTCAGTTCACCGGGCAGCGGCTTGACCCACAGCGGGTCCACCACGGTGACCTCCACGCCGTGCTCGGCACAGAGCCCCGCCGCTTCGAGGGCGACCGCGGCCATCGCTCCGACGGCGATCAGCAGGACGCCGCCGGCGCCGGCGGCCTCACGCAGGACATCGACCGCACCGGCGCGACCGGCCGCCGGGATCTCCGGGCCGACGGCACCGCGCGGGTAGCGCAAGACCGTCGGCGCGTCAGTGATCGACACCGCCTGCGCCAACTGCCGCCGCAGCGTGTGCGCATCGCGGGGAGCCGCGATGCGCAGGCCGGGAACCGCCTGGAGCATCGCCAGGTCCCAGAGCCCGTTGTGGCTGGGTCCGTCGTCGCCGGTGACTCCGGACCGGTCGAGTACGAGGGTCACACCGAGCCGGTGCAGCGCGAGGTCCATGAGCACCTGGTCGAGTGCGCGGTTCAGGAAGGTGCCGTACAGGGCGATCACCGGATGCAGTCCCGCCATCGCCATTCCGGCGGCCGAGGCGACCGCGTGCTGCTCGGCGATCCCGACGTCGAAGAACCGGTCCGGGTACCGTGCGGCGAAGTCGCTCAGACCGACCGAGCCGGGCATGGCCGCGGTGATCGCCACGACGTCCGGGTGCTCTTCCGCCAGTGCCACCAGTTCCCGGCCGAACGCCGCCGACCAGGTCGGAACGGCAGGCCGCAGGGGGCGCCCCGTCCGCGGGTCGATGGTGCCGACGCCGTGCAGATGGTCCTCCTCGTCCTGCTCGGCGGGCGCGTATCCGAGCCCCTTGCGCGTGATGCAGTGGACGACCACGGGTGCCCCACGGGTCTTGGCCCGTTCCAGGGCCGCTTCCAGGGCGGGGATGTCGTGGCCGTCGACCGGCCCGAGGTAGTCCAGTCCCAGCGCGCCGAAGAGCGAGTGCGGCGTCACGGCGTCGGTGGAGCCCTCTGCGAGGCCCGCCCGGAGCCCCTCCTTGATGCCCTCCTTGGCGGCGTGCAGGGTGCGCTGCAGCGCCCGCCCCGGCGTCCCGGCACCGCCCAGGGCCTGCTTGCCCCAGCCGGCCAGACGCTCGTAGCCGGCGTGGGTGCGCAGGGCCGCCAGGTGCCGCGCGAGACCGCCCACCGTCGGCGCGTACGAGCGGCCGTTGTCGTTGACGACGATCACCACAGGCCGGTGCGGTGCCTCCGCGATGTTGTTGAGGGCCTCCCAGGCCAGCCCGCCGGTGAGCGCTCCGTCGCCGACGACGGCGACGATGTGCCGGTCCGCGTCCCCCGCGAGCTGTCCGGCCTTGGCCATGCCGTCGGCGTACGACAGGGCCGCCGACGCGTGGGAGTGCTCGATGTGGTCGTGCGCGGACTCCTCCCGGCTGGGGTATCCGGACAGGCCGCCGCGCTGCCGCAGACCGGTGAACTCACCGGCCCGCCCCGTCACGATCTTGTGGACGTACGCCTGGTGCCCGACATCCCACAGCAGCCGGTCACGCGGGGAGTCGAACACCCGGTGGAGCGCCAGGGTCAGTTCCACGACGCCGAGGTTGGGCCCGAGATGGCCCCCCGTGACCGCGACATGCCGGATCAGGAAGTCGCGGATCTCCGCGGCGAGCCGGACCAGCTCCGGATGGCTCAGACCCCTCAGGTCCGCGGGCTGGTTGACGCGTGCCAGCAGGCTCATGCCGCTGATCCTCCTCGATGCCGCTGTGCCGTCGGCGGATGCACAGCGGGCAGCGAACGCGCACCGCGCGAACCTCTGCTCCGACCTGTGCGACGACGTCGCGGTGACGACGGTAGATCCGGGAGGGGCCGGGGGCGGACGGTCCCGCAGGCCGTGTCAGCGGCACATCAGGACATCGGCCAGGTGGCCGCCGCCGCGTCACGGAGCGCGCCCGGACGACGCGGTGTCCTGATCCGAGTGGTCCGTGTCCCCCGGGGCCGCGTCAGCCTCGCCGGGAACCAGGTGACGACCGCGTCGGCCGGGAGCCCGCGGCCGGCGAAGGCCATCCTGGGGCAACTGACCAAGACGATCGCCCGCTACGGACGCGCCCACCTCCTCGCAATCGACGAGCTCGGATACATGGAACTCGACAAATGTGGCACCGAGTTGCTGTTCCAGGTATTGACCGAGCTCGAAGAAGAGAACAGCGTCGCCATCGCCTCCGACGAAGGTTTTGGTGGGTGGACCAATTCGTTTACCGTCCCCCGGCTCTGCGCGGCCATCGTCGACCGTCTCACCTTCGGCGGGAACATCATCGAGACGGGTACTGACTCCTGCCGCCTCGCCCGGACCCGGGCCAGGGCCGAGGCCACCGATTGACGATCACAGCGGGCCATTCCTCCATTCGTTTCTGCGCGCCGTTCCTCTACGCTCGCAGGAGGTCATCAACTACCGCATGACATCTGCCCGGTGACGAAGCCGGCGTGGGGTGCGCGTCCCCGCTCCACGCCACCACTGGACGGCTTCAGGCGCAGCCACGGGTCGGCACATCCGGACGCCGACGACCCCGTTGGCGCGTCCCGCCGGGCGGCGAAAGGGATGCGTCGTGCCTTCGGCTTCGGCGAACTACCGCAATTTGCTGCGCACGTCGGGCGCGGCTGCCTTCTTCCTTCCCGCCGCTGTCGGGCGTCTGGGCATCGCCATGACGGGCATCGGCATCGTCTGGCTGGTGCACGCACGCACCGGGTCGTATGCCGCCGCAGGTCTGGTCATCGGCGGATTCGCTGTCGCGGACGCCGTAGCCGGGCCCCAACTCGGTCGCCTCGCCGACCGGTTCGGGCAGGCGCGGGTGCTTTACTGCGCGCTGGGCGCGCACGCCGGGGCCGTGGCGCTGCTGCTCGCCGGCGCCGTGCCCGACGTCATCGCCGGAGTGCTCGTCGGGGCGACGCTGCCCCAGCTCGGCGCCCTGTCCGCCGCCCGCTGGTCCGCCCTGCTGTCCGGTGAGCGGGCTGCCGCGTTGCCCACTGCCTTCGCCCTGGAAGCCCTGGCAAACGGCGTGTCCTACCTGGCCGGCCCGGCCCTGGTGAGCGTCCTCGGCGCGGCGGGCCGCCCGGGCGCCGGGGTACTGCTCGCCGCAGCGCTCGTCATCGTCGGCGGGCTCGCCCTCGCCGCCCAGCGCCGCACCATGCCACCCCCCACCGGCCGCGCCGAACGCCGGCACTCCGGACGCGCCCTGCTCCGCTCCGCCTTCCTGCGGCAGGTCGCGCTCGGCCTCGCGCTCGGGGTGTTCTTCGGCGCGATGCAGGTGTCCGTCACCGCATACGCCGTCGGACGCGGGACACCGGACGCGGCAGCACCGCTCTACTTCGCCTCCAACTGCACCAATCTGATCGGTGGTTGGGCCTACGGAGCATGGCGCCACAGCGGCTCACCCCGGCGCCACCAGGCCGCAGCCGCCGCCTGCCTCACCCTCGCCAGCCTCCCGCTGACCATCCTCGACGCGCCCCTCGCGATCAGCGCCACCCTCGCCCTGACCGGACTCGCCGTGCCAGTCCTACTGATCCTGACCTCCCTCCTCACTCAATCGTCGGTCCCGCGCGCCGTCCTCACCCAGGCATTCACCTGGGGCAACTCCGCAAGCGCCGCAGGATCGGCGGCCGCCGCGGCGGTCGCGGGACGGGTGGTCGACGCCGGCGGCGCGCACGGCGGCTTCAGCGTGGCGGCGGGAGCCGCGGCGGTGATGACGTTCCTGTCGCTCGACGGTCTGCGGGACTCATCAGCAGCCAAGGACGAACGACCCTGACACAGGCCTGAGGACAGCCGTCATCAGGACACCGAGCTAAGGAGACGAGCGCCCCCAAGCGGCGTCAAAACTCCAGAGCGGGCCGGTGCACATGTGCTGGATGGTGGACGCGACCGCCTGCTTGAGCAGGTCGCCCTCCGCCCGGTCGATGGCGTCGAAGTTCAGCAGGTAGCGCCCCACGTGCAGGCCGAGGAGGTGGCTGGCCACCAGGGACGCCCGGAGCTCGGCCCGCTCGGGGGCGATGGCCGTGACGATCGGATCGATCACGCACGTCGTGAACAGCTCCCGCATCAGCGTGACCGCCTCCGGGCGCTCACATGCCGCGTGCAGCAGGGTGAGAGCCGTGTTGGGCCGACCTTCCTGCTCCCAGGTGTCCAGGAACACGTCGGCGAGACGCTCGCCGATGTGGTCGGGACCCATCGCGAGGACCTCGCGGACGACGGTGTCGGGGTCGAAGGGCCATTCGACGGTGGCGGCCAGCAGGCCCGCCTTCGAGCCGTAGAAGTGCACGACCAGCGAGGGCCTGACCCCCGCGTTCCTGGCGATCTCGCGCAGTGACGTCTGTGCGTAGCCCTTGCCGTCGAAGGCCGCACGGGCAGCGGTGAGGATCGTGGCGCGCGTCGCATCGCCGTCCCGGGGACGCGTCGCGCCGGGCGACTGCGTGCTGGGGAGGCCTGCGCTGGAGGGCGGGGTCTTCGTCGCGGCCATACCGGCAGTGTGGCACTACCCAACTGTACATGTACAGTAGCTGTAATCTGCAACTGTACATGTACAGCAGATCGCGGTCCCGTGGACGTCTCTCCCGGACCGCCCGTAGCTGTCTCCCGCTCGCCGATCACCAGAGGTGCAACCCATGGCATCCCCGCCCAGCCCTGCGCCGGGACTGGCCCCGTCCGGCACTTCCCCGCAGCCGGTTGCGGACTGCGGTGTGCGGCGGCCGGACTTGAGCGTGATCGCCGCGTGCCTCGCCATCCTCTGTGCCTACGTACCCCAGACCGCGGCGTCGACGGCGCCGCCGACCCTCCAGGTCGACCCCGGTGTGCACCGCCGGCCGGCCGCCACGGGGGCATCGCGCTCACCGGCCCACGGGCGGCAAAACCGGCCGACGCACTCGGCGACATCAGGCGCGAGCCCCGGACGGTCACCGCACGCGCGATTCCCGGACGCGTTCCACCGGAGCGCGGCCACATTCACCGCGGCCCGGCCGACGTGGCGCCGAGCGCGGTGCCCGTCCCTCACGGCGGGACATTCGCACCCCGTGCGCCCTCGTCCGCGCCGGACGCACCCACTATTCCCAGGAGGGTCATCATGACTGGTCGGCACGGCGGCAGGATCGCCCTCGTCACAGGCGCGAGCCGGGGGATCGGCGCGGCCACGGCCCGATTACCGGCGTCCCGCGGCATCGCCGATGTCCTCGGCGACCCGCACAGGAAGCACCAGGCGGCGCAGACGGTGCTCGGCCGGATGGCCAAGCCCGACGATGTGGCCCGCGCCGTCGCCTTCTACGCGGGCGACGACAGCGGCTTCATCACGGGCGCGATCGCGGGAGTCAACGGCGGTGGCGCCTGGGACTGAGCCTGCCGCGGGAAGCCCCCAGGCACGGGCCGCCCATCTCACCCTCATCGGACCGGCGATCACGAGCACGTGGTCCAGCGGACCACACCCGAATCCGATCACCGGGAACACGGCCTGCACGGCGCCCGCCTCCATGAGCGCCAGGCCGGGAAAGAAGGAGTCACCATGGAAGCCAAGACCACCGCGCTGGTGGTGCAGCCCGGGCAGCCTGCCGGGGCAGCGCTCACCAACGGCGCGTTCGAGCTGCTCGCCGACGGAGGCGCGGTCAGCGCCAGCCGCCTCACCCTCGCAACCGGTGCCGACGGGGCGCCCCCGCACCACCACAAGCTCTCCCACGAGCTCTTCTACGTGCTCGGCGGGACGATGCTCTTCCGTCTCGGCGACACTCTGACCATGGTGGGAAAGGGCGGTCTCGTCGTCATCCCGCCCGGCCTGCCGCACGTCTTCGGGGCGGCAAAGGGTGAGGAGGCCGACGTGGTGGTGGTCCTCAGCCCCGGCATCGAGCGTTTCGGCTACTTCGAACAGCTCGCCGCCATCAGCCATGGCGAGGCGGAGTTCGCATCGCTGCTCCCCGAACAGAACCGCTACGACGTGCACTTCGAGGACCTCCCCGACTGGCGGTCGGCCCCGGCGCGGTAGTCCAATCCGCCGCTCCGCTCGCAGCGGCAGGTTGGGGGCGCGCCAGCCACTGGTGGCGTCCGCCACCGACGCCAGGGCGCGGCGCGTCACCGTCACGGTCCCCGAGATTGGTCCGGAAACCGGAGCCCGGGCGAGAGCCCGAACCATCCGGACCAGCGCGGATCGCCGCTCTGCAGCCGGTCGGCACCCACTGCGCCGGACCAGGCGCGGCCATCCGTGCGCGCGTCGTACTGCTGCCCGTCCATTCGCAAGTCGAGCACGCAGGTGTGGCACGGAAAAGGCGGCCGTCCGGGGTCGGCCGGCCGCCTTTCAGAACGCGCTCATCGGGTGGACGAGGGCTCCAGCCTGTCGTCGCGGCAGTTGCGCGGCGCGGTCACCGGGTTGCAGCGAACGGGCTCGTTGCCGGGCAGCTCGGCGACGAAGTCGCTGTTGTAGCGAGCGGCCATGCCGACGCTCGGGAAGTCCGTCGTGACCATCTGCGCACCGCTGGCCAGAGCGGTCTGGACACGGCTGAACTCGTTGTTGACGACCGTCTTCAACGGCTCGTCCGAACGGGTGCGGACGATGTAGCCCCGCTCTACCAGGCCGCGGATGGTCGCCTCGTTGGCGCCGCGCGGGTCGTTCACCATCGTGACCGCCGCATCCGCGTCGCCGGGGTTGCCGCGGGTGAAGACCGCGCGGCCCTGCAGGCTGGGGTGCCCGTCGAGGTACATGTCACGGATGGCGCCGGGGCCGCCGTTGTCGAAGAAGAACATCACCTTGCCGCGCGCCCAGTCCAGGGTCGGCCAGCCGTTCTTCAGGATCGACTGCTCCAGCGTCAGGCCCGGGCGGCGCAGGTCGTCAGCGGTGATCAGCTGCGAATCGGAGAAGACCGAACGGATCTCCTTGTCGAGGTCGTCGAGCAGCTTGCCGCTCCACGCCGGGCTGACCGCGCCACCGAGCTGCTCCCAGCGGTCGTCGGTCTGCTTGAGTTCCAGCTGCAGGATGATCGGCACGTGCCGCGGGTTGGCCTTCGACCAGGTGTTCACCTGCTGCATGCAGACCACGAGGGTGCGGCAGGTCGAGTTGTAGTCCTGGTCGGCGACATGGATGACCTTCATGCCGGGTGCCGCGATGGCCGGGTCGTCGATCGGGCCGAGACCGGCCCGCTTGCGGGCCAGCGGGTGCTGGTACAGGCCGCCGTCGGGATCGGGCAGCAGGTCGAACTCGAGCGCGCGCACGTTCTGCCGGCCCAGCAGATCGGAGACGGACGCGTGCGAGTAGAAGCCCCACGACGGGTAACCAGGGTCGATCTTGACCGACTCGGCCAGCTCGACGCCCTGCATCTCACGGTGGAAGGCGTTGTGGGCGCCCATGAACTGGATCTCGTTCATCCGGACCTTGCCGGAGTGCGCGGTGGCGCTCGCAGCGGCCGGGTCCGGCTGTTGCGCCGATACGGCACTCGGCACGACGACGCTCGTGAAGACCGTCGTCAACGCGGCGGCGAGTATGACGCCCAGGCGGGCACGGGTGATCATCAGTCCTCCAAGAGTGACAACCACCGCAACCTAGAGATCAGTTGTGTCCCGGCAGTGCCGTCCACTCTCCGAAAGATCACCGGCAGGATGAACCCTGTCTGAACCGGCCACGCGTCTGCGCCCCGCTCGAGAACCGCCGCCGGCACGATGGTCGGCGACACCGTCATGGTGTGGAAGGCCGACGACGTCATCCCCTGCATCGAGTCCCACATCACGGCCATGGGTTCCGTCATCGACAAGCTCACCGCCTCGAACCTCCTCATGACCGAGCCCTCGGGGGCCCACACCGGCACCTCCGGACAGGCGAAGCCCCTGGACGGTGGGGTCGCCGTCATCACGGGCGGCGTGAATGGGCTCCTCGCCGGCCGGAACCGCAACGAGATGCAGGCACTCGCCAGCAAGCCGGCGGCACCTCCTCCGGCAGCGCATCGAAGTCGCATACGCAGCCGTTCTCATCGGCGGCGAACTCAACACCGACCCGTTCGAGATCCTGGAAGCACGATGGACCACCCCGGGACTGCCTGCCTGACGGCTTGGAGGAGACAGATGTGACGGATGACGGGCGGATCCGGCAGGGGAAATGAGCGGCGGGGTCTCCCTGGTACGCGGTACGGTGCGCCGATGTCAGCGATCAAGAAGTTCCAGGTCACCTTTGACTGCGCAGAACCTGAGCGCCTCGCCCGCTTCTGGTGCGAAGTGTTGGGGTACGTCGCACCACCGCCACCAGAGGGGTTCACCACCTGGGACGATTTCAACCGCACCCTCCCTCCGGAGAAGCAAGGCTCATGGTTCGCCTGCAGTGATCCCTCAGGCGTGGGCCCGCGCCTGTACTTCCAGCGCGTCCCTGAAGGCAAGATCGTCAAGAATCGGGTGCATCTCGACGTCCGGGTCGGCACCGGGCTCGTGGGCGACGAGCGCCTCGCCACACTCGAAGCCGAGTGCGCACGACTGGTCGCGCTCGGCGCGACCCACGTGCAAACGCTCTACGCCGACGAGGAAAACGAGTCGTGCATCCCGATGCTGGACATCGAGGGCAACGAGTTCTGCATCGACTGAACACTCTTGGAGCCGTGTCGGCCTCGCCCCTGAAGGGGGGCGAGGCCGACTTGGCGAAGGGCAGTCGCGAACTGCCGTTGGACGGTTTGGGTCTTGCGGGCCCTGGTGGGTCGTCAGTGGCCCAGAGTGTCAGGCGGACACGGCAGCCAGGAGCCAGTGCTCCGGGACGTCGTGCTCCGGGGCGGTGAGGAAGCGGTGGGTTGCGTGGCTGAGGTCCTCGATGGTGAGGGACCCGTCGCCGTCGCGGTCGAGCCGCGCGAACTCGCCCGTGCCTCCCGGGTCGGTGACGTTCCGGACCTTCGAGTACTGCTTGAACTCATCCCCGCTGACATCCCGGTTCCGCTCCCGCACCCGCTCCCGACCAACGCCGAAGACACCTCGCACGCCCGCACGTACCACAGGCGGCGCCCGCAAGGGTGCCGGTCCGCCGCCTGGTATCACGCCACCGGGATCGCGGGCTCGTCGATCACGCCTGCGTCACCGCCGCGGATGGGGCCCACGCTCCACGCGTTCAGCTCGTGCGGGGTGCCGAGCCTGATCGCGCTCACCTCGTCGAGCCGGGCGAACTGCGCCGGAGTCAGCGTCACCTCCAGCGCGCCCAGGTAGTCGTCGAGCTGTGCGACGCTGCGCGGGCCGATGACCGGCACGTACGCCGTGGCCGCCCGTACGCCCTGCTGCCGCATCCAGGCGATGGCGACATGGGCGGCCGGCACGCCGAGCTCGGCCGCGACGTCCAGGACGGCGTCGACGATCGCGGTCTTCTGCGCGGTGTCCTCGAAGAACCCGACGGCCTTGAGGTCGCTGATCCGGCCCGTGGCGCCCTGGCGGTACTTTCCGGTCAGCAGACCGCCGCCGAGCGGGCTCCACAGCGCCGCGCCCAGGCCGAGCGCCTGAGCCATCGGCAGCAGCTCCCGCTCTGCGGTGCGGTCGACCAGGCTGTACTCGACCTGGATTCCGGCGACCGGAGACCAGCCGCGCAGCTCGGCGATGGCGGCGGCACGCGACACCCGCCAGGCCGGGAAGTTCGACAGCCCGAAATAGCGGATCTTTCCGGCGCTGACCAGGTCGTCCAGGCCCCGAAGGATCTCCTCCATCGGGGTCAGGCCGTCAGGGGCGTGCACCCAGTACATGTCCAGGTGATCGGTGTTCAGGCGGCGCAGGCTGGCTTCGAGGGCCTGGGCCATGTAGCGGCGGCTGTTTCCGGTGTTGGAGACGGTCTGGGGTCCGACGCCGTTCATGCTGTACTTGCCCGTCAGCACGAAGTGGTCCCGGTCGGCGCCCAGGAACTCGCCGAGCAGCTGCTCGGATTCGCCGGCCTGGTAGTTCTCGGCGGTGTCGATGAGTGTGCCGCCGGCTTCGGCGAACCGGTCGAAGATCTTGCGGGCTTCGGCGGGCTCGGCACCGGGGCCCCAGCCGCCGCCGGCGCGCCAGCCGGTGCCGAAATTGGCGGTGCCCAGGCCGTACTCGGACACGCGCAGGCCGTTGTTGCGCCCGAAGGTGGTGTAGCGCATGGGTGACATCTCCCTGAGACGAGGAACGTGCGTTGTGTATGCGTGGACGCGGTTCTTGGCGTGTGGATGATGCGTCGGGTCAGCGGGGGACGGTCACGACGATCTTGCCGACCTGGGACCCCGACTCGAGGCGACGGTGTGCCCCGGCGATGTCCTCCAGCGGGAAGACGGTGTCGATGACCGGCCGCAGGACCTTGCGGGCGACACCGTCGACGATCCAGTCGACGGCGGCCTTGCGGCGTTCGACGTCGGTGGTGAGGTCGAAGACCTTGTATCCCCGGATGGTCAGGCTCTTGCCGATCGCCTGCAGCACCGGCAACGTCGTGGCCTGGCTGCTCAGCGCACCGTAGAGGATCACGGTCCCGCCGGGCGCGGCGGCACCGATCAAGTCCGCCAGGCCAGGTCCTCCCACCGGGTCGAAGATGACGCGTGCGCCGTGGCCGTCGGTGAGCTCGTTCAGGCGCGTGGCCACGTCTTCCTCGTCCGTGACGACCACGGCCTGCGCGCCTTCGTCCAGGAGCCTCCGCCGCTTTGCGCTGCTGCGGGTCAGTGCCACGGGCCGGGCCCCCACGCTGCGGGCGATCTGGATCGCGGCCAGCCCGACGCTGCTGGAGGCGGCCGGGATGAGCACCGTGTCACCGGCCTTCAGGTCCGCGGTCTCGATGAGGGCGCCGTAGGCGGTCAGGTACTGCCCCCACAGGGCCGCGGCCTGTTCCCAGGACAGTGTGCCCGGGTGCTTGACCACCGCGGTGGCGGGCGCGATGGCCAACTCTCCGTGGATGGGGTAGTCGGTGGCTCTGAAGCAGGGGATCAGGCTGACGGCATCGCCGACGGTGAGACCTTCGACGTCCGGCCCGATGGCATCGACCTCACCGGAGGCCTCCCATCCGATACCGGAGGGGAACTCCACGAGGTGGTTGTCGCGGAGCATGGCATCGGCCCGGTTCACCCCGAGAGCACGGGTGCGGATGCGGATCTCGCCGTGCCCGGGTTCGCGGACCTCGACGTCGTCCAGGGTCAGGACCTCGGGGCCGCCGGCGGCGTGAAATCGGACGATCTTGCTCATGTGCGTGGTCTTGCCTTCCGGGTCCGGGATGGATGTGGCAGTTCGGGCTCGGCGGTCGGCCGTCACCCGGTGACGTCAGGTGACCTTGCCGAGCTCCGGTTGGCCGGTGCTCGTGTCCGTCTGCGCAGCCGTCCTGCGGCGTTCCAGCGTTGCGGACAGGGCGACGAGCAGGCCGACGGCCGCGAGCACCGTGACGGTGATCATGGCGGGGGTGAAACCGGCAAGCAGGGTCTTGGGCCCGCTCTCGCCGCCGTGTCCTGCGGTGAGGACCGCGGTGACGATGGCGAGGCCGATCGCGCCGCCGATCTGCATGGAGGTGTTCAGCGGGCCGCCGGCCAGGCCTCGCTCGTGACCGGGGATCCCCGAGGTGCCCTCGATCTGGAAGAGCGAAGGAGCGGAAGAACTCATGGGCGATACGCTGACATGCTCGCACTTTAAATGCAAGTGCATCTAATGCATGAGCATGAAACGCCGCTCGCCGCCCGCCGCCCGCCGCCCGTCTCCACGACCAGCGACACGACCGCCGGCGGCGACCGTCCGGCCCGCCCTGCCCAACGGCCGCCGCCGCGCCAGGCCGCATGGGATGAAGCGTCCAGGCGCATCGAGTCCCGGCGGTGAGCCCGCCCGCGGAGCAGCTCCTCAGCGGTGACGTGGTCCGGGTCCACCGCGAAGGCCTGCCGACGAAGCCCGGGTCTGACATCGAGGCGCACCCGTCGGGGCGGCGACCGCGGATGCGGGTGCGGGTGCGGGTGCGGGTGCGGGTCGGCGGCCAGCGGCACAAAGCCGTCGCGTTTGTGAAGTTCAAGCACTCCGACGGGCGCGTCACACTGCCGACGCAGGTGCGGTTCCTCGAGGGTGACGGGTGGCCGGTGCACTGCGGGCGCCGCTACTGGCGGTCGCCGGACGCTGTCCGCTTGGCGGGCCGGGTATCAGCGGAGCCGACCGACCACCCCCCGGCGGCGCGTGCCGGTCGGAGGCTCACACACGTACCGGCCGACGGCGCCGGCCGCGGCGTCCCGCCCGCGGAACTCCGGCGGGAACCTCAATCGGAGGGGAGGCGCTCGTGCCACCGGAGACGCGCATCGTCGCGGCGCCTGAGGCGCGCCGGCCCGACGAGGAGATCCGCGGCCGACTTCTCGCGCCCCCGGACGTCGAAGGCGTCGTCAGCGCCGGCCATGCCGTAAACAGGGTGGCCGTTTTCGGATCACTGTGTTCACGCGTTCCGCCACATCAATGGCGACTACATGTTGTAGTTGCGGTGCGCACGCCAAAATTTCACGCGCGAGCAGTTCCCGAGTTCACGGAGACGTTGAGTTAGCATCGTTTCAGCAAAAGTGTTGCCAACTCTTCACCACCCCCCAATCCCTCCCCATTGAAGCGCACTATCGTTCGCATGTCGGACTTTCCGGCCGCCCTCGAGTACCGACTCACGGGGTGCTTGGGGCATACAACATCTGACCCTAGCTTACACCGGTGACATCGTGAACAAGTCATTCCGCACTGACATTCTTCCACCCCAAGAAAGGGCGGAATATTGGACGGACGCGGTCCATCAGGCGTTCACCCGGTTTGAGATCCGGCCCCACGAGCAGGACGCGGTACGCGGATCCCTCTGGCTGGCCTCGGTCGGTGCCCTCCATGTGGGCCACGTCGAGGCGAGTCCACAGCGGATGGCCCGAACTCGCGGGACCATCGCCAACGACTCCGGCAGTGCGCTGCTGGTAAGCCTCCAGGAAGCGGGCAGCAGCGTCGTGGCCCAGGACGGGCACGAGACGCTCCTCACCCCTGGAGAACTGGTGATGGTCGACACACGACGGCCCTTCGTCCGGGACTTCCCCGGCAGTTTCCGCCAGAACGTCGCGGCCATCCCGCTTGAGTTGCTGGACGTTCCCGACTCGCTTCTGGCCCGTGTCGTCGGCCACGCGTACCAGCCCACGCACTATATCGGCGGAATCCTTTCCTCTTTCGTGAACAGGCTTGCCGCGGCGGCGGAGTCCAACACCTGCCTGGCGGGAACAAATCATTATCTGGAGCGGGGCATAATCGATGTACTGACCGCGTTCGTTTCCCATGAGGGGCTACTCAACGCGGATGTCACGCCAACCGCCGAGGAAACACTGCGACTCCTCATCCGTGACTACATCTTGGCCCACCTGAATCGACCGGAACTTTCCCCGGGTGCGATCGCGGCCGCGCATCACATCTCCGTACGCTATCTGCACAAGTTGTTCCAGGGCGAGGACATGACGGTCAGCCGATGGATCCACCATCAGCGACTGAAAGCGTGCCGCGAAGAGCTCGCGCGTCACGACCTGGCCGGGTTGACGGTGGAGACAATCGCACAGCGATGGGGTTTCGCCAGCCCGGCGCACTTCAGCCGGATCTTTCGTGCCGCTTACGGCATCACACCGGTCGCATGGCGCCGTATGGCCGCCGCCTGACGTGCCGGGTGCCCGCGACCGACGGCTGAGCAACGCGTCGTCCGACATCAGCACCACCGCATGGCCTTGGTGCCCTCCGAAGGGCCGGGGCCCGCCGGGTGGGGCAGGACTGCTTTGCCACCCTCTTGGTGGCGGGCCAGTGCGATCATCGCGAGATCATCGGCCGGTAGGGCACCGCAATGGGCGACGATGTCTTCGAGGATCTCTCCCAGGACGTTGTGCAGTCGCTCATGGACACGTGCCCGCCGGTCCTGCCAGCCCCACGTGGTGGCACGTTCCAGGAACGGGAAGGAGACCCCGCTGCAGTCGCGGGCCTCGATGAGCCCGTCGGTGTACAGCAACAACGTGTCGTGGGGGCCCAGTTCGAAGACGCTCTCGTGGGCGCGGAGGTCGCACAGCGGGCTGAGCCCGAGGGGCGGGCAGGGCGTGCCGGGCAACAGCACCAGCTCTCCCGGGCGTGCCCGAACCGGGGGCGGATGGCCGAAGTTGACCATGTGGGCGTCGGGCTCACCGTCCGGCACTTCCAGGATCAGCGCCGTCGCGAAGCGTTCGTCCACTTCGGAGCGAGTGTCGTCGTCCGCCTCGGCCAGGTACCGCAGGAAGCTCTCCTCCAGTCGGGTCGACAACTCGACCAGGGAGACGGGCTGCGGCGCCCACTCGCGGAAGGCACCGAGGATGGCGATGACGTCGAGGAACGAAGACAGTCCCCTCCCCCGCACATCGCCGATGATGATGCGGGTCGCCGTGTCGGCCCGAGCGACCGCGTAGAGGTCCCCGCCCACCCGGGCCTGTCCACCGCAGGCGCGGTACACGGAAGCGAGATCGAGGCCGCCGACACGCGAGGGAAGCGGTCGCAGCAGCACCTCTTGCACGGCGTCAGAGACAGCGAGGGCACGCGCCTCCCGCCGACGGTACAGCCAGTACAGGCGACCGCACGCCACTGCCGCCGCCGGCGCCGCAACCCGCTGCAGGACCCGGCAGGCGGCTTTCACCCGACCGCGCAACGGAACGGCCGCGCAGACCGTGAGTACCCCCAGCAGTGTCCCCGCGATGCGCACGAGCCGCCCCACGGGCACGTCATCCGACTGCTCAAGATCGGTCATGCCGCACTCTCCTCTCCCACCTACCCGGCCCGCCGACTGGGAGGCGGCTCCCGGGGCGACCGCACCGGGAGCCCAGTGGTCGTTGAGGCACGACCGTAGGCGAGGAAAAGTCACGAATCTTGAGCAGCGGCGCATGAGATCTTGACCCGTCACGCAGCGTCTCTCGGTTCGGCGGACGACGGCGCGCCAAGGGAGGGCGGCGAAGCGTGACCAGCCCTCGTATCGGCGTGCCACTCAGCCGCCAGGTCCCCTCCACGCGCAACTCGGTGCGCAACACGATAAAGCCCCATGTTCGCCGGCGCAGACGGCGACCTGTCCTGGTCACGCCGGCAGCACGCCCACACCGGGGCCGGCGCCACCGCCAGCCTCCCCCGTTGCTCCGGTGCCGGGTGCGGCCGGGTGCGGCCTTGCGTGCGCTGAGGATGGTTCTCGCGCCTTCGCCGACGGGGATGCGGAAGAGGGCCTTGTCGCCCTGGGCGATCGTTGCTGTCACGGCATCGGTGACTTCTTGGACGGAGACGGGCGCCGCACGGAACGGGGCGAGTCTGTCCAGCAGGTGGCGCTCCGCCGCTTCGCGGCTCCGACCCAAGGACCCATTCCTCCCCGGCCTGAAGGCCCAGGCATCCTGGGAGAAATCAAGTGACCGGCTTCGATGGCGAGGACCTCAACGCCTTCGACAACGAACCGGCCCCGACGCGCCCATCGAGGACGTGTCGGGGCCGGTTCGGGTCGCCGCCCCCCATGAGCGGCGCCGACGTCAGCTACGGGGTCAGCGGTGGCACTGCTTGTGAGCGGGGCGCCAGACGCGGGTCCACTGGCCGGGGTGCCAGCGGTGGTGCCGGTCCCGGAACCCCGGGTGCCACTGCCGTGCCCAGTGGCCCGCCATCCTCACGCAGTGGTGCGACGCTTTCGGCGGCCGGTGGTCCTGCGGAGCGGCCGACGCGGTGCCGACCGTGCCGACGACCGCGCCCGCAGCGAGCGCCACCGTCGCCGCGCCCAGGGCCGCGGCCCTCTTCAACCCGTTGATCATGTTCAGGCCTTTCCGTGCGAACCGGGGACTGACTCCCCGGCACTGCCCGGACCGTTCGGCCGGGCACGCACCGATCCTCACCTTCCGGCACCGTCAAATCACCGCAGAACACCGTCTCTCATGAAATCCAACGCAACTTCTCATCTCGCTCAAATAGTCACATATACGAGTTCTTGCTGTACTTCCTCGGGCGTCGCCGCCCCGCACATGCAGCGCCGCTCGCGGGCCGCCGCGCGGATGCTCCACTGTTCGCGTGACGACCCTCAACTCGTCGAGGGAGACGGGGTAGGTGGCGTCGAAGAAGGCAGCGCAAGGCTTCTGCCCGCGTTCGGCCCCGGAGAAGGGCGCCGTCAAGAACCTGCAGTTGTAGCCGCCGTTCCAGCTTGCCGAGGCGGACCGCAACCTCACAGAAGCGACAGCGGTTGTGACCGGCACTGCCCTTCAGACACCCGTGTTGGCCCTCAGGCAGGGTGGAGACGCATGTCCCAGACTCCTCCACCACGCACGGCACATCGTGGCCGCCGGCAACAGGGACCGCGGCCATGTTCATCCGTCGTGTCGAGGAACCGGTGGCGCGACCTGGGACGGGAATCAAACGTGGCCTCCGGACGCTGGGTCCTGGGTGAAGAAGATCGGATTCCTCTCCTTCGGTCACTGGTCGCCCAGCGAGCATTCCCGGGCCCGGTCGGCCGCGGATGTCCTGCACCAGTCCATCGACCTCGCGGTCGCCGCCGAGGAGCTCGGCGTGGACGGTGCGTACTTCCGGGTGCACCACTTCGCCCGGCAGGCGGCCAGCCCATTCCCGCTGCTCGCGGCGATCGGTGCGCGGACCTCGAAGATCGAGATCGGCACCGGCGTGATCGACATGCGTTACGAGAACCCGCTGTACATGGCCGAGGACGCCGGCGCCGCCGACCTCATCGCGGGCGGCCGGCTGCAACTGGGCGTCAGCCGCGGCTCACCGGAACAGGTGATCGAGGGTTGGCGCCTGTTCGGCTACGAGCCCGCGCCGGGCGAGACGGACGCCGACATGGCCCGCCGCCACACCGAGGCGTTCCTCACGGTCCTCGGCGGCGAGGGTTTCGCCCAGCCCAACCCGCGGCCGATGTTCCCCAACCCGCCCGGGCTACTGCGGATCGAACCGCACTCCGAGGGGCTGCGCGACCGGATCTGGTGGGGCTCCTCATCCAACGCGACGGCCGTCTGGGCCGCCGAGCTGGGCATGAACCTGCAGAGCTCGACGCTGAAGAACGACGAGACGGGCGAGCCGTTGCACGTCCAGCAACGCAAGCAGATCGAGGCGTACCGCGAGGCGTACAAGAAGGCGGGTCACACCCGGGAGCCCCGGGTATCGGTCAGCCGCAGCATCTTCGCCCTGACCAACGACCTCGACCGCGCCTACTTCGGCCGTGACCGCAACTCGCGGGACCAGGTCGGCATGCTCCACGACACGACCCGGGCCGTCTTCGGACGCTCCTACGCCGCGGAGCCGGAGGAACTGGTGAAGCTGCTGCGCCACGACGAGGCGATCCAGGCCGCGGACACCCTGCTGCTGACCATCCCGAACCAGCTCGGGGTCGACTACAACGCCCATGTGCTGGAGAGCATCCTCACCCACGTGGCACCGGAACTCGGCTGGCGCTGAGCATCGGCCGACGAACGGCGGGCCGAGGCCCGCCGGTGCGCCGGCCACCTGTCGGGGCCGGCGGCGGCGCGCGCAGCAGCCACACATAGGCCGAGAGGGGGGGGGGGGAAGTCGGTAG
>NZ_JBEZXR010000081.1:0-38887 GCF_040638135.1 Streptomyces sp. NPDC026673
GTGATCACGAAGCGTCGCAACTCCATGATCGCTGGGACCTGTGCCCGTTCTGCTACCCGGGATCCCCAACCGCGCCTATCCGCGCGACCTCTAAGACTGAACAAGCAAGACGGAAAGAACTCCTCTCTCTCCTCCCCACCCACCACACCCCAACCTCCGACCACCCCGGCACCGAAAAGAGAGACCACCACCCCAACCCGCCAACCACCCCCCGCCGCACCCCGGCCAGCTCCCACCCCAAACGCCACCGACACCGGCACCGGCACCGGCAGCCCCCAAACACCCCCACCACCGGCAACGCCATCAACCAACCCCCACACACCCACAACCCCACCCCCCGAACCACCCACAACCCCCGACCCAGGCCCGGGCCCTCACAACACCACCAGCACCCCCGGCCCCGGCACTACTGACCCCGGTACGCCCGCACCAGCAGGGAAACCGCCGGGCAGCCAGCGGACAGCCGCTCCCGCCCCACACGCCCACACCCCCGGCTCCGGCTCCGGCACGCCAACACCAGCAGGGAAACCGCCAGGCAGCCAGCGGGCAGCCGCCCCCGCCCCCCACGGTCACCTCCCTGGCACCCCCGGCCTCGGCACACCAGCACCAGCACCAGCACCAGCACCAGCAGGGTCAACGCCGGGCAGCCCTCGCGCAGCCGCCGCCCGGATCGCCGACGCCTGGACCACCGCCCGCCACCACCACGGCCACCCCGTCCCCGCCCTCGCCCCCAGCCGCATCGCCCACACCGCCCAGGCACTCCTGAACGCCGGCATCCCCGAACAGCACCTGACCCAAGCCGCGGCCGCCATGGCCCGCAAACCCACCTGGTACGACCTCAAACGCCACCTCGAACACTGGAGTCCCCCCACCACCCCACAACCCCCCACACGGCCCACACAAGCCACCCACTGCGGCACCTGCGACCACGGCTGGACCACCGACCCCGACGGCCGCGCCCGCAAATGTCCCTGCCGCACCCAAGGAAACCCATGAACCAATGCCCGCGCCCCGCGCGCCCTCACCGCCGGCAATCCCCCGCCAGCGCCGAACCCCAGCCTCACCACAGACCAGCAACTGCCGCCCGAACACTCCTGCTTGCAGACGCGGCACCTCGGCCCGAGCTCACGCAGGACCCGCTCCACCACCAAGCCCGCCTCTGCGCACAATCCACCCAACCCCCATTGCGCACCACCGCCAAGAAGGTCGCCTTGCGCAATCCCGACGACCCCGGCTCCCCCGCCCATTGCGCATCCCAGGACCCACCCCTACACCCGAATGCGCAACCCCAACCCAGCCCGCCCCCATGCGCAACAAGGCCCGAACCCCCGACCCGAGTCCGTCCCCGAACGCACAGCGTGGACGGGACCGTTCAGCGGTCGTGAAGTACTGCCGGGCGGGTGACCGGAACGACGGTCAGCAGACCATCCAACCCCTTGAAGTCGTCAGGGTTGGTGGTGAACAAGGGCAGTCCCTCGGCAATGGCGATCGAGGCAATCATCAAGTCCGCGACGCGACGCCGGGGTTTGCGGCCCGCGCCGATCACGGCGGCGCAGACCCTACCGTACATGCGGGCGGCTTCCACATCGAAAGGAATGGGATCGAACTCGTTCTCCGCACGTTGCAGGACATCCATGCGCCGGGCACGTTCCGCGTACTCCTCGTAATCGCCCTGCTCATCATTCCTGCGGACCTCATGAGGACCAGCCGACAACTCAGCCAAGGTAATGGCACTGATCGCCACCTCGACCGGCAGTTCCTCCGGATCCACCCACCTACGCAAGATCATGATGTTCGTATCCAGCAACCCCTGCTCGTACTCAGCGGGCATAGGGATCACCCTGCTCCTGATCGGCAGTGGCATCCTGGTCGACCCGGAAAGCGTCCAGCGAAACATCCGGAGCGGTCTGCGACATCGCGGCAAACTCACTACGGGGAACAAACCGCCGGCGCCGCCGCAGCGGAACCAGTTCACCGATACGGTGACCATCGCGGGTGACGATAAACGCCTGACCGCCTTGAACAGCGTCCATGATCTCTTTCGACCTGGTACGCAAATCACGCTGAGTAATCTCCGGCTGTGCTCCCATACCACCACCATAACCCTCGGTGGCACCCGGTGCTACCACGTAGCACCAGGCCACGGCAGCACACCCCACCCCAAGCCCCAGATCCCCAGAACGACCCACCGCCGCCACACGCAAACGATCCAGACCATGCCCACACCCCCATGCGCAACCCCGCCAACTCAACGCAACCAGCCGCCCGACCCGACACCCCATCGCCACCCTCACACCGCCGCCCGACGCGAGACACGACCACAGAACACCACGCAAGCCGGCTGACCACGCCCCGGCCAGGACCGCTGCGGCATCCAGCGCCCGGTCCCAGGGACCCGAAATGGAATGTGCGGGTCCTGCCGACCGGCCGAGGACACCATGGGAGCCCCTAGCAGCAGCGGTCTACGCTCTCGTCATGCAGCGCAGCGATGTCACTCGAGACGACGACACCTGGGTGGGCCTGTCCCTGGACGTACAGGAGGGCCACCTGCCGGGACTGTGCGTGTTCACTGCCGGGCCGCGGCTGCTGATCTCCCGGTTGTCCCAGCCTGTGCTGCTTGCCGTTGCCGACGAGGGCCTCCATGGCGTGAAATTCTGGCGCACCGACGAGTACCGCTCCTTCGTTCCGCCGCTGCGCGCCAATGTGGCGCGCGCCCTGGCGGGCAGCGCGGAACGGTGGGCTCACCGTTTCGCGCAGTATCTCGACGATTCGCCGGACAGCCCGCTGCACGAGGGCCGGTGGCTGCTCTCGAGCGAGAGCCCGCTCCAGCGTTGGCGCCACGCTGACACTTCGCATGACCAGTACTGGAACTCGATGCTCGTCGACGGCCACCCAGAGGGATACATCGACTGGTTTTTCCACTCTCATTCGTGGGAGGTTCTGCCACTACGGCCGATGCCGGGTCCGGGTGACAGCCGGGTCAAGGCGTATCGCAAGCAGGCCCTCGAAGGCACGCTCCCACCTGTCTTGTTGTGGTGGGTCAGTGGTCTGGACTGCCATCTCATCCTGGACGGGCATGCGCGGCTCGCGGCGGCGATCGCCGAGTCCGTCGAGCCTCCACTGCTGCAGTGGCACCGCACGATGCCACACGGCGACCTGGCCGTGCGCACCGATGAGGCCGTGGGCTTCTACCACCATGAACTGGCGCGCTTCGCCGAACTCCGCGCCATTCACGGCCCCACGGTCCCGGACGGCGCCGCCACCGCCGGCCCACAACTCGTCCGGCTCCTCCACGACATGAACACCGCGGAACAGCCGACCTGGGCTTGGCCTCTACCCGGCGGGGAGGCTCAGTGGCTCCGCACCGCACGCCAGGTGACCGCCGGCCAGGATTGGCCCCGCTCTTGAGCTCTACCGAGTACCTCCCGTCACCATTACTCCAGGCGCATCGCCCAGCTGTCCATACGACTATGAAGGGCCGCCTCTTGCAGGCGCGAGCTCTCATACGTACACCCGCTCCGGCGCAAACGCCCCCGGCTCACGCGCGTTACTCCCCTTGCGCACGCCCACGGGGACGGCACCCGATGCCCGGGTGACGTTGCGGGACCTGGCAGCTCGCCCCCTCCAGGACCGCGAAGCCCTGTCAGCATTCTCGGCCGGCTCGGAGCAGTGATCCACGGGTGTGCTGAGCACCTCGCAACACCGACGGTTACGCTCGCCACCATGGCTGACTACCTCGAAGTGAGCACAGCGACGGAGACGCGCGACCAGGCTGTCGCTCTGGCCCGATCGGCGGTCGGCGAGCGGCTGGCCGCGGGAGCCCAGATCATCGGACCCGTAACCTCGGCGTTCTGGCACGCCGGCGCGTTCGGCACCGGTGAGGAGTGGAAGCTCGTCATGACGACCTCGGCGGAGCGTTACCCCGCGCTAGAGGCTCATGTCCTCGAGCATCACCCTTGGGAGAATCCGCAGCTCTCGGCTACGCCGATCGTTGCCGGGTCGGAGGGCTGCCTGCGCTGGATCAGCGCCAGCACCACGCCGGTCCCGGCCCAGTAGTCAGGCGCGCGCTTTCTCCAGTACGTCGGCGACTGCCGGCACAACCCGGTGGTCGCCGAGCTGCTGCAGAACTGGTGCGAGCCGCTGCCTGGGGCGGACCGACGCTACCCCGCTCGACAGGTCAAGGGCGTGTCCGGTCACGGCAGCCGCTTGCTCGACCTCGCCGGCGGCCAGGTAGGAGTCCGCGAGCCACGACAAATAGAGCGACTTGTCCCGGGCGCAGTTGTCGTCGAACTCGCCGAGTGCTTTCTCCAGCAGGGGGACGGCACGGAGGGGGCGTTTCAATTCGGTCCAGCACCGACCGGTCATGATGTCGAGTTCGTTGCTGTCGACCCAGGACGACCAGTCCGGTTGTGGGGCGTCAGCCGCCTCTTCAAGGGCCTCGCGTGCGGTCGCCAATGCGTACTCGGTCTCGGCTGCGTTCCCGCCGACCGCCTGGGCCCATGCGAGGCGCTCGTGCAGCAGAGCCCGGACGCCGGGTGCAGCATCCGGTCCGGCGGTCGCACATGACCGTGCAGCGATCTCGACGGCGGTGCGCGGGTCGCGGCCGAGCGCCTGGTAGGCGAGGAACGCTAGGGCGTTGCCGGCCAGCCCCGAGTCGCCAGCCTCCGAGGCGGCCCGGTGGCTTGCCTCGTACAGGCCGCGGGCCTCGGCGTGGTGGCCCCCGTCGAACGCTGCCCATCCGGCCTGCTGGGCCTGCTCGGCAAGCACGGAGAGCAGGCTGCGGCGGACCGGCTCGGAGCACACGGCGTGGCGGACCAAGTGGCGCGTTTCTTGGTATTCGCCCAGGTATACGCGATAGGTGTCGCCGCCGCCGAGGATGTCATCCAACGCCCGCAACCGGCAGGTGCGTCGGCGCAGCTGGTCCGGGACGCTGGCATCTACTCGTCGACCGGAGTGCAGGCGTGCGGGTTCCGGCAGGCCAACGGCCAGGCCAGCGCCGGCCGCGGCAGAGGCTTTGAGGAATTCGCGTCGCGGTAGTGAGTCGTCAGTGTCCGTCTCTGTCTCCCATTCTCGAGGGGCCAGGCCCACCATGTGCCCGGGGATACGGAACACGTCTGCGATGAGCGCGATCTTCTCGTACGTCGTGATGCGGCCGCGGCCGCGCGCGAGCGTCCCGACGCGCTCGGGCTTGATGTCGCAAGCAGCGGCGATCCGCGAGTAGCTGATGCCAGCTTCGCTCCGCGCCAGCAGGAAGACCGTCCCGAAGTCGTGTGCGGAAAGTGCCGCTCTCATCTCAGGCCGCTCAAGCAGCTCCGGTGGCAATTTCGTGGATTGATCGCTCATGAGGTACCCCGTGCGGCCGTTGATGTCCGTACTACCCACAGTCAGCGTATCCCCACGGTGGGTACCCACCGGCGGGAAGCGTGGAACGCCCTACGCGGGGATGGTGAAGCACTCAGCCCCCAGGGCCGCACGATACGGGCTTGGGGCCGACCCTTTGACGTAGAGACAGGCAACCATGGCACAACAAGTACGGCAGGACCTCGGCGCAGCCCCTTCTGCTACCGAGTCCAACCGATGACCAGCCAGGTCAACGAATCTCGCCGAGCCCCTATCGTCGTCACGGCGCAAGGGTCTGCTGCACGATCGGGTGACATCTGAACTGGCTTGCCCTGTGGGGCGGGTGGGAAGGATGTCGCTGTGCCCAAGCCTTATCCGGAAGAGTTCCGCCAGGACGTCGTGCGAGTCGCGAGGAACCGTGGCCCAGGGGTGACGGTCGAGCAGGTGGCCACCGACTTCGGAGTCCACCCGATGACGTTGTGGAAATGGATGCGCCGGGCGGACATCGACGACGGGGCCAAGCCCGGGATGACCAGCCGGGAGAGCGCGGAACTGCGGGAAGCACGCCGGCGGATCAAGCTACTGGAGCAGGAGAACGAGGTCCTGCGCCGGGCTGCGGCCTACCTGTCGCAGGCGCATCTGCCGGGAAAAGGATCTACCCGCTCGTGAAAGAGCTGGCCGCGGACGGGGTGCCCGTCACGGTGACGTGCCGGGTGCTCAAGCTCGCCAGACAGCCCTACTACCGCTGGCTCGACAAGCCCGTGACCGACGCCGCTCTAGAGGAGGCTCATCGCGCGAACGCGCTGTTCGACGCCCACCGCGAGGATCCCGAGTTCGGCTACCGCTTCCTGGCCGACGAGGCCCGCACCTCGGGGGCCGCGATGGCCGACCGGACCGCATGGCGGATCTGCCGGGACAACCACTGGTGGAGCGTGTTCGGCAAGAAGCGCGGCAGGATCAAGAAGGCCGGCCCGCCGGTGCACGACGACCTGGTCCGCCGCAACTTCACCGCTGACGCTCCGAACCGCCTGTGGCTCGCCGACATCACCGAACACGCCGCCGGCGACGGCAAGCTGTACCTCTGTGCGATCAAGGACGCCTTCAGTAACAGGATCGTGGGCTACTCCATCGACGCGCGGATGAAGTCCCGACTGGCCGTGACCGCCCTGGACAACGCCGTGGCCCGGCGCGAGCACGTCGATGGATGCGTCCTGCACAGCGATCGCGGATCGCAGTTCCGGTCCCGGAAATTCGTCCGGGCACTCGATCGCCACCGGATGGCCGGATCGATAGGCAGAGTCGGGGCAGCCGGCGACAACGCGGCCATGGAGTCCTTCTTCAGCCTGCTGCAGAAGAACGTCCTCAACCGCCGGAGCTGGACCACCCGCGAAGAACTGCGGATCGCGATCGTGACCTGGATCGAGAGGACCTACCACCGCCGCCGCAGACAAGCAGCACTCGGCCGCCTGACCCCCATCGAATTCGAGACAGTCATGACCACACCGGCCCTCCAGGCCGCGTGACCGAACCTGTCACCCGAACCTGCATCAGACCCCAATACAGCAACGCCCACCGGCTCGTCCCGACGCTCGGCACCCACGCTGAGCACCACGCCTGGACAAGTGTCGGCCAGTACGACGACCGCAACAGTCGCACCACGACCAACGTCGACCACTCGACGTTCCACTTGGCCGGGGCCGCCAATTCCGCATACCAGGCAAGGACCCGCGTCCCCCACCCAACGATGTGCGCGCTCCCCACCTGCGGGACCTTCGAGGTTTCCGGCTTCGAGCGGCAACACGCTGCGACGCAGCAACGCAGGGCTGAGAGAGCAGATGACATGCCCCGGCGGCAGGGAGCCCCGGGTCACGCCAGGGCGGAGATGAGCGACCTCGCGACCGCGATCCGCCGGCTCATGGCCAACGCCTACACCGGCTGCGCGGAAACCCTGTGCGGGGCGGACTGGGACATCGTGCTCACCACATACGGCGACGCGGGTGACCGCGTGGTGCGGTGGATGGAACGCTTCCAGGTCGGCGGGTGCGGCCCGGTCATCGCCAACTATGAGCGTGACGCACTGATGTGGCTCGTGCCGCCCGGCACCGTCCACGCCTGGGAACACGCACACGGCCTGTGTTTCGGCGGTCCGTTCAAGGTCCTCCTGCCTCGCGCCGGTGCCCGCACCGCACCCGGTCCGCACTGGCGCACCCCGCCCAGACTCCGGCATCTGGTGGACGCGGACTGTCTGCACCACGCGCTGAGCCGGTTCCGCCCGGACCTGCCACACCCGGTACTACGCCTGGCCGGCACACCACTGCTGCCCGGCACACCCCCCATGCCACTCCTGCCGTCATGAACCCCCGCACAAGCGCGTACCAACCCGAACCGACCAGCGCCGAGCACGCACTGCTCGACGCCCGCCCGTGGACAACGGGGGCGTGCCTGCTGTGCGCAACGACCGACACCCCGGTCACCCCCGTCGTGACCGTGTATACCGCCGGGCACCCCACAGCCCTGGCCACATGCCAACCCTGCACCATGACCGGCCTGACCACCCAACGCGCCACCGCAGCCGCACTCCAACGCCCGTACACCCCTACCCTCCCCCCAACCCCCGAAGGAAACCCGATGTCCCCGGCGACCGCCTTACCCACCACCACCCGCCCCGCCCACCCCCCGACCACGCACCAGGCCGTCCCACCCCAGGGCTCCCGGACCGCGCCACACCGACTCGGCATCCTCGGCATCGTCTGGATCCTCGGCAACAGCGCCGCCCTCCCCCTGCTGTGGACACAGGTCACCACCGCGCAGCACAGCAGTGCCCCGACCGCCGCGAGCACACCCGACGACACGCCCAGCGCAGCCTGACACTCCCAACCCCACCGACCCCTCCCCCCGGTCCAGGAGGAGGCCACCCCCGGCACCCCCACGAGGGCGAACGGCCCACCCACCGAAGAAGGACCGGGCCCCCACCACCCCGCCGCGCGCACCGGCGAGCCTGCCCGGATCATCACCCGGAACACGCAGCGGACCCCCGCTCCGCCATGGCCCCGCCCGTTCCACCAGCAGTCCTCCACTGGCCCGCCGGACACCGGCACAACCCCACCCGAGCCGCCTCAAAGCGACCGACCGCCAGCCCTCTGATCTCCTCCCCGTCCCGGGGAGGACGCCCCCACCCCCGAGGGGGCAGCACCACCCCGCCGCGCGCACCGGCGAGCCTGCCCGGATCATCACCCGGAACACGCGGCGGGCCCCTCCCGTCACCAGACCAACCACCCCGCAAGAAGAACTTCCGGCCACCGCGTGCGACGTGCTCGTCCCGGCAGGGGGTCCTGCAGCATGCGCTGGCACCAATGCTCCGCGTCGCAGAGAACCAACGGGTGGCACGGCGGACATCTCCACGCGGGGGTGCGGCGCATGCCTCGTGCCGAACCGGCACCCCCCACCACCGGCAGACGGTGCCGGACTCTACGACACCTCGATGCCGTGCTCCTGCACCAGGGCCTCCAGGCCGCCGGGGTATCCCTTGCCTCCGATGACGAAGTCCCAGTCGCCACTGGCACGGCGCCGGAAGGAGCCCAGGACCAGGGCTGTCTCGCCGCGGCGGCCGTCGGAGACCTCCAGGCGGCCGAGTTCCTCACCCGATGGGCCCAGGAGCCGGATGAATGCGTCGGTGAATCCGGAAAGGTCCGCCTCGGGGTTGGTGACCGGGTCGACGGCCGCAGCAAGCACGAGCCGGTCCGCGCGGTCGGGCAGTGCCTCGAATGCCACACGGATGGCGGCTTTGTCCGGGGCGACGGCGGTCATCGAACGCACGCTGCCCTCGGGGGTGTGGGGGTTGTTGAAGAAGACGAAGTGGTCGTCGCTCAGCACCCGGGATCCCTGGCAGACCAGGGCGCACACGTCCAGGGCGACGCTGCCCGACCACGACATGCCCAGCACGTTGTGGTCCCGCGTCGGGCCGGCGTCGTTCGTTTCCGGGGCGGACTGCTGCTGCGGGACGGCAGGCCCGGGGTCGCCGAGTCGGCCGCGCAGTCCGTGGCGGTGCAGGAGGTCCACCAGTTCGGTACCCGCTACGAGTTCGAGTGGTTTTCCGTTCGCGAAGGTGTGCGATCCGGGGCCGAACCTGGAGGTGGTGACGAGTACGCCCTTGTTGGCGCCGGCGTCCTGCACGGTGCCGTACAGATCACGCACCGCGCTGGGCGGCACCGTGTTCCGGTACCGCTTGACCTGGACGACGATCTTCCCGCCGCGGATCGGGGCCGGGTCCTCGGCCTCCACATCCACGCCGCCGTCACCCGAGCGCTGGGTGGTCACCGCGCGCATGCCCATGGCGCGAAAAAGATCTGCCACCAGTGACTCGAAGGCGATGGGATCCATCTCGTACAGATCCGGCTCGTCCTCCCCTCCATGGCTGACCACGCCTGTCCCTGCGACGTCGTCCGGCAGCCGGTGCGGTCGTATCGCGGTGCGCTGGTCGGGACGGGCGGACAACTGCCCGCGCAGCCCGTCGGCCAGGCAGTCCACGGCGCTGACCTGTTCCAGGTTCAGCGGGGCAAACGATGTACGGGTGGCCATCACCGTCGCCACAAAGATCTCCGCACGCCGGCCGGTCGCCGGGTCGTGGTCGTCCACGAACCCGTTGAATGCGACGGAGTCCAGCGCCCCGAATACGTCGGCGGCGAACAGCTCCCGCAGCGCCAGCAGGACCGACTGGGCGAGCACATCGCGGTACACCTCCCGACGCTGCGCCACCGGGCGGGCGGTCTCCTTGTCCTGGTCCGCGCCGGGCATGTAGCGCACCGACTTCGCCTCGGGGACGATGTCGTACCTCGGCAGCTCCCAGTTCACCACCAGCTGCCGCGCCGGCGCGTCGTAAGCGGCGGTCAGCCGACGGGGCATCCCTTGCGGCCAGGCCGCGGAGGAGTACAAGGCGGCCGAGAAGTACTCCACCGCCGCTTCGGAGTCCCCTTCGCCAACGGCACCGGCCAACTGCGTGATGCCGGCGTTGTAGCGCCGAATCTCCGCCAGCTGTCCCGCCGCCCACTGGTCGTACTGCTGCCGGTACGCCGCAAGCTGCTGCTGGCGCTGGGCTTCGGCTGCCTGCGCTGCATGCCAGTCCCGCTCGAACCGGGCCCGTGCCTCCTGCTGGGCCTGAGCCCGCCGATTCGCCGTCCAACCGCCCTGCGCCGGCTGGTAGTGATTCGGGTCGGGCATCGCCACCGGCTGAGCCAGCCGGCCGGGCACGAACGGCTCCAGCTGCTCGGAACGCGCCAGCGCATCCAGCCGGAACGCCGGGGTACGGCACCCGGCGGCCAGCAAAGACCGCAACTCCTCGACGCGGGCCTCCAGCTCACGCGTACGCCGCTGCGCATCGGCCTCCCGGTGCTGCCGGTACGCCGCCTGCTGCTCCCGCCGGCTACGCGCCAGATCACGCTCAAACGCATGCTGCTGCCGCTCGGCAGCCCTCTGCTGCTGCACCCGGGCCCGCTGCTGGGCCTCCAACTGCCGCTGCTGCTGACGCTGCGCCTCAGCCCAGATCCCAATCAACCCACCAGAGCGACGACTCATGACGGTACAGGTCCTCCCCAGGGACGCCTTTGTCCCACCCCACCCCTACGCCGGCCTCCCCGACCAGCAACAACCAGGCAACTGTAGTCCGTAACCGGCCAGTCACCCACCCACAGCAACACGCCGACCTCCTCGCCTGTATCTGTGTGCATCATGGGCACTTCACGCTGGCTACCCCCGCCAAGTCACGCCCGAAGACAAGACCACCCCGCTGCCTTCCGGGCCCGGCATGACTGTTCTCAGAACAGAGAGCGGCTTTTGACGCGCTGTAGGAACCGGCCAGAGCGATCCAGGACAGGACCGAGTGCACGTTGAGCAGGTGGCCGCCGCCGTTGGCCTCGATGACCGGAACGAAGGCCCGGGTCATCGCCAGGGGGCCGTAGAAGTTGGCCTCGAACTCGCGGCGGACGTCATCCATCGGGGAGGCCAGGAACGGCGCCCCGATGGACCCGCCGGCGTTGTTGACCAGGATGGTGACGTCCTGTGCCTGTTCCGCAGCGGCGGCCCCCCGAGGCCGGGTCCGTGACCTCCAGGGCCGGCGCGACCGCGCCCGGATGGGTGATGGTCCGGGGATCACGGGCGGTGGCATACACCTTCTTCGCGCCTCGGTCGCACAAGGACTCGACCAGGGCCCTGCCCATGCCCCGGCTGCCTCCGGTGACCAGGACGGTCGAACCTGCCATCGCAGTCATGGGTCTCGTGTGGCGGATGCCGATCGGTTGATCAGAGCTGGTCAGCGCAGGGCGGCCTCGCCCGCGTGGACGGCGCGCAGGGCGCGCTCGACGGTCTCCTGGCTCTCCCCCACCGGAGCCACGTATCCGAGGACATCGCGCACGGCATCGTCCCCAAGCGTTCGGCTGATGACCCATGCGGCAAGGTACTGGGATGCCAGGCAGCCTCCCGCGGTGGCGATGTTCCCCTCGGCGTGGAACGGCGCGTCCAGCACGGTGACGCCCGCGGCCTCAACGAAAGGCCTGCTCTTGGTGTCCGTGCACGCCGGCATGCTGCCGAGCAGCCCGAGGCGCGCCATTACCAGCGCACCGGAGCACTGGGAACCGATCAACTGTCGCGAGGGGTCGGGTTGCAACATGGAGATCAGCCGGTCATCGGCGACCACGTCGCGTGCCTTGACCCCGCTGCCGATCAGCACGACGTCGGCCTCGCGCACGAACTCCATCGGGCGCTGCCCGGTCACCTCGACGCCGTTCATCGACGCGACCACCGGCGTCGGCGTCGTGATGAAGGCTTCCAGGCCGTCTTTGCGGCACCGGTTGATCAGCGCGGAAGCGATGAAACTGTCGAGCTCGTTGAACCCGTCGAAGGTGACGACTGCTACCTGCATCATGGCTCCCTTGGCGTATGTCATCGGATACTCAGTCTCCCTGCCGCGCTGTCACGCATCGATAGCCAATCAGCCGGTGATGGCATGTTCGCCGACTCCGCCCTGCGGGTGCCGGATCAGCGGTATCCGAACCGCTGTAGCGACGAGCGCCGATCATGGCCTTGTACGCCGCGGCCATGCCGGGCGCGAACGGGATGCCGATGTCGGCCTCGGACAGGCCCCAGTAGCCTCGGTCGGCACGCATGACGCGGAAGTCGTCCGCGAGGGGGAACATCGCACCGGCAGCCGAAGGGGTGCCCCTGCAGCGTGGCCACGGTGATCCCCGCCAGGGACGGCATGCGGGCGAAGAGGCCATGGACGCGGATGCGGTAATTCTCGTGCTGGTCGGCGTGGGCGTCCGGCCACTCCAGGCCAAGGCCGTTGGAGTAGTACCTGCCCGTTGCGGCGGTCACCTCGGCGCGCGGCCCTTGGGCCTTCTCCACCTCGTCCAGGGTGGTGTCGACAGATGGGAGCCGATATGGGTGGAAGCGGTACTCGCCGTCCCCGAGGTCCAGTACGAAGACGTCGTCCTGGCGGTCGAGGGTAGGCATGTGCCCTCCTGGGGGTCGTGCCAACCTCATGTCTGGGTGGAGCCTTGATGCATCAACCCTGTGTGCTTCCGGCAGGGAACGGAATGATCGAGTCGCTCCCACCGGTGTGACCGCAGCGGTCACAACCTTGCCGTTGATCAACTTCCGCGTGGGATGGTCGACGCGGCCTGGACTGCGCCGACATCCCAAGGGCGGGAAAGCCGTCGATGTCCAGGCTGCCGGCCTAGCGGAGGTGAGGCTGCCTGCTCCGACCGCCGGACGGCCATCGACCGTTGCGGCACCCGCGTGGCACCCGCGAGTACGCAGGCCCGGGCGGCCCCTGTGCCTGGGGCGAGAACTCGCCACAGGCTCGGCTGCTGGGACTGTCCATGCGGAAGGGGCTGCCCGATCGGCGAGCACGGGCGCGGGTGGGTGAAATTCTCCGTCAGTGCGCGTCGGCGGCGTTGTAGCGCCGCAGGTAGACGGCCAGCTGGGCCAAGTCGGCGTCGTCCCAGTCGGTGAACCGCTCCCGGAAGGAGGAGCGGCGCTGCCGGTTGGCTTCCTTCAGCTGGTCCAGGCCCTTCTCGGACGCCTTCAGGATCTGCCTCCTGTGGTCGTCCGGATCGGTCTCGCGCATGATCATGCCCTCCGCTTCGAGCATGGCGATCTGCCGGCTGATGGTGGACTTGTCGAGCATGAAGTGCGCCGCGAGGTCGGCGGCGTGGCAGCTGCCGTTCCGGTGCATGTGCTCGAGCATGCTGTGGGCCGGCAGTGTCAGCTCCCGGTGGAGCTGGACGGCCTTGTGCCGGGCGCGGCGGGCGAATGCGGTCAGTTCACGCTGAATGACGTCCGTCGACGCCTGACGGTCGGGCATGGCGGGGCGCTCCCTTCTTCACTGGTTGCAACATGCAACCCAATTCATATGTACGTTACAACTACCAAGTGAAGGAGAGCACGTAATGAGCACCCACCGTCTGGCCGGAAGACGGCCGACAGCGACCAGCACATCCCGTACCGTCCGCCATGTGGTGGTCCTCCTGATCACCCCGCTGCTGATGTGCCTGGGCATGGGGCTGGCCTACCTCGGCGCCTTCCACGCACCGCATGCACAGGGCCTGAAGATCGCCGTCATCGGCACCTCGCCGCGAGTGCAGCTGCTGGCCCAGACGATCAAAGACAAGGCCGGTGATGCGCTGGACGTCACCACCGAGCCCGACCGGGCCGCGGCTCAGCGCCGGATCATGGACCGGGACCTGGTCGGCGCTTACGTGCCCAGCGTCAAGCACCCCGAGCTGCTGGTCGCCAAGGCCAACTCCGACACCTCCGCCACCGCCGCGGAGATCGTGTTCACCACCGTGGCCGGCAAGCACGACGCGCCCCTGCACGTCACCGACCTGTCCCGGCTCTCCAGGGGCGACCTCACCGGCCAGGGCCTGTTCTTCCTGCTGGTCGCACTGACCATCGGCTCCAACGCCGGCGTCGCCGCCATCAGCGCCGCCGGTGCCACACTGCGGATGGGGACCCGAGCGGTCATCGGCGTGGTTGCCGCGCTGGCGATGAGCGTCATAGCGGCGGTGCTGGCCGGACCGGTCTTCCACATCGTCGACCACAACCTGCCCGCAGTGTGGGGCATGGCCTGGCTCTACTCGGCCGGCATCCTCACCATCGGCATCGCCCTTCACACCTTCCTCGGGCGCTGGACGACGGCGGTCCAGATGGTGCTCTTCGTGATGCTGAACTTCACCAGCTCCGGCGGCATCCTCCAGCCCGCGCTGCAGAACGGCTTCTTCGGCGCGCTGCACGCCTTCTGGAATGGCGCCGGCTTCGTGGAGGGCGCACGCAGCCTGCTGTACTTCGACTCGACGGGCTTCGGCGGCCGCATCCTGTCCCTGATGCTCTGGCTGGCCGCGGGAGCGCTGCTGATGACTGCCGCCACGGTCACCGAGCACCGCGCCGCCCCGGTCCTGGCCTCGCCGGCGAACCGGCAGCGGGACCCCGAAGGGGAGACGGCCGAGGTGGACCTGGGTGAAGCCGTCGCCGCCTAAGGGGAGCCGCAGGCCCAGTTCGCCGCGTCGGTGGTCGGGGCAGTCGGATGGGCGACAACGCATTTCCCGACTGCGGAAGGTGTACTGGCCGAGCCTGCGCGGCGAACCAATGCGGTCACAGCACTAGACGCAACCGTGGGTCCGGTGGAGCCCGTCCGGGAGTGCGATTTCGGCCCAGATGGTCTTGCCGTCGTGCCGTTGCCGGGTACCCCAGCGCTCGGCGAGCTGCGCCACGATGAACAGCCCCCGCCCGCCCTCGTCGAACATCCGGGCGCGGCGCAGGTGGGGGGCGGTGTTGCTGGCGTCGGACACCTCGCAGATCAAGGTGTCCTCGCGGATGAGCCGCAGTTGGACCGGAGCCGAGCCGTAGCGGATGGCGTTGGTGACCAGCTCGCTGATGACCAATTCCGTGGTGAATGCCAGCTCTCCCAGGTCCCAGCCCTCCAGTCGGGACGAGGCGAGGTCCCGGGCGTGGGCCACCTCGGCGAGATCCTCCGTGAGGTCCCATGCGGCGGCATGGGTGCCGTCGAGCTCGCGGGTACGGGCGATGACCAGGGCGACGTCGTCTCGGGACTGTTCCGCGGCCACCGTGTGCAGGACGTGGTCGCACAGGTCCTCCAGCGAGGCAATCGGCTCGGACAGGGCTTTCTGGAGATGTTCGAGTCCCTGGTCGAGGCTGTGTTCCGGGGATTCGATGAGGCCGTCGGTGTACAGGGCGAGCCGAGTACCTGCGGGCAGCTCCACTTCGGCCGTCTCGAAGGGAAGTCCGCCCACACCCAGCGGAGGACCGGCGGGGATGTCGAGGTACTCGACATCCGATCCGGGGCGCAAGACGGCGGGCGGTGGATGGCCGGCCCGGGCGGCCGTGCAGCGACGTGAAATCGGGTCGTAGATCATGTAGAGGCAGGTCGCCACGATCTCACCGGCGACCGCTCCGGCGCCGCCGACGTCTCGGTGCCGGGTGACGACGTCGTCGAGGTGGGTGAGCAGTTCGTCGGGCGGCAGGTCGATGTCGGCAAGGGTTCGTACGGCGGCACGCAGCCGCCCCATACTCGCCGAGGCCTGAACGCCGTGGCCGACCACATCGCCCACCACCAGGGCGACCCGGGCCCCCGAGAGCGGAATGACGTCATACCAGTCTCCGCCCACTCCCGCGAACAGACCCGCGGGCAGATAGCGCGTGGCCGCCTCCACTGCCGGCTGCCTCGATACCACCAGGGGCAGGAGGCTCCGCTGCAGCGCCAGGGAGGTGTTGTGCTCCCCGGTGTAGCGGCGGGCGTTGTCCACGCATACCGCGGCCCGTGCCGCGATCTCCTGTGCCAGGAGCAGGTCGTCGGCGTCGAAGGGGGCCCGGCCTGGGGAACGTGTGAACAGCGCCGCACCGAGGGTCGCTCCCCGCGCACGCAGGGGGATCGCCAGCGCGGAGTGCGGCCCGTTCGTGCCCGCGTCGCCGGGATCGGCAGGCACGGAGGCGGCACCGGCGGTATCGGTGATCTCCAGCATCATGGGCTCGCCCGTGAACAGCCCGAGGGTCGCTTCCGCCCGCTCCCGGTAAGTGACGGTCTCGCCCGGCCTCAGGTCTCCCGGGGGCGCGGGCGATCCCGATGCCGCGGTGCGGCACAGGGTGACATCGCCCGTGCCGGGCCGCAGGACGGGTTCCTCGCCCTGGAGGACACTGGCGAAGAGGTCCACCGTGGCGTGGTCCGCGAAGCGGTGCACCGCGACCTCCGTCAGTTCCTCGGCGGTACGCACCGCGTCGAGAGTGCTTCCGACCCGGCTGCTGGCCTCGCTGAGCAGCGCGAGCCGCTCGCGAGCGATCATGAGCCGCCTGAAGCGTCTCTCCCCCGCAACACGGATTCGGCAGACGGCCACGCTGATGATCAGGCCCACCGCCAGCGCCGTGATGACCGTGATTTGGTTGGCGGGCCCCATGTCCCGCAGGAGAACCCCGTACAGCGCGATGGCGGCGGCCAGGTTGAACAGTCCGACGATCATGGTCTGCCGTACCGGCAGCAGGGCACTGGCCACGACCGGGATCAGGACGGCGTACTCCGCGATACCCATGACGTGCACCTCGGCGGCAGCCAGCGCCAATCGCAGGCCCGAGATCAGCACGACGCCGAGCAGCAGGAAGACGAAGCTTTTGCTCACTGGAACGGGATGCACGCCCTGCACCTCCCCATGCCGGGAGCGGGACCCTGCGACGTCCCCGTCTGACGTTGCCCCGGCAGGCAACAATTTACCCTTTGCGAGAATTGTTCCATTGACGAAAGACTGCGATGCCGGGACACACGCCATCCATCGCACGCACAGCGCCTCACAGGCCTCGGTGGCGCGGCCGCACCGGCACCGGCGACCAGCCTGGCCGGCACATGGGGCAGGTCCGGTTCGGCAGGATAGGGGACAGGCTCACTACCGCCTCGCCCCGCAACGCGTCGCGCGGAACGACCCTGGCCGTGCGCCACTTGGGGGCTTGAGGGCGAAGCCGGACTGCTGCTCCGACCTCGGACGGGTGTCGCGTCCGCTGATGCAGCTCGACTACACGGTCGGCACGGCGGCTCACCGACGTCGATACAGCGAGACTGCGCCTGTCCGCGCGTACCAGGCAGCACACCGTGCGTCGCTGGTATCGCTCCAACACCCCGGGCACCTGCTCGCGAAAGGTGCGGCGGCAGCCTCGCGTGGGGCACACCAGACGCCGCACCCGCACACGGACCACCACCCGCCGCCCATCGACCGGAACGTCGGCCACCGTCCGCCAGTGATAGCCATGCACCAGACCCGACGAGACCCCGCACACCGGGCACACCGCAGTGTCCAACGGCGTCCGAGCCCGCACCACGATCCGCTCACCCTCACCAGCCACATCCTCCATGACCAGCGGCGACAGACCCGAAAACACCATCTGTACAACCTCGTTGACATCCATCACATGAATGTCAACGACCCTCACAACTCTCCGTCACCACCGAATGTGAGACAGGGCCAGGATTTCGAGTCATGGCACGACCTTCCTCCTACCCGCTTGAGCTGCGCCACCGTGCGGTGCGGATGGTCGCCGGGGCTCTCGTCGCCTACCCGAATGAGTCCGCCGCGTTGAAGGCGGAGACCGCCTACCACACCGCAGCCACAAAACCACAGGTCACAACCGCCATCTGAGATCTCTACCGAACCCGGAACGGTTCACGTCCGCCGATCACGGCGGAGAGGGCCGCTTTACAGGACAGCACCGGTGCTACTGGTTCCGCTCGGACGCGCGCTGCTGGTAGTCGCGTGGAGACAGTCCGTGGAAGCGGGAGAAGGCGGCGCTGAACGTGGGCAGGTGGGCGTACCCGGTCCGGCGCGCGACGGCGCTGGGCGGGGCGCCCCCGGCGAGGAGGTCGCGAGCGATGCGCATGCGGGCGGCATAGCGCCAGCGCCCCAGGGTCATACCCGTCTCGTCACGGAAGGCACGGTGGATCTCGGCACCGACATCACCATCATGCGTCCCGCCAGGCTCGCCGATACGACGCAAGCACTCCATCGCGACAGCACGCGCGCGCGGATTCGTGGGCATCGGCACCGACAGCGCTCGCTGCGCGGCAACCTGTTCCGCGAACAGGTCGAGGATGCGGCGGGGGTCGTGGTCGTCAGGACGCAGTCCGGACCGGGCGCTGATCGAGCAGAACATCAAGTAGTCGTCCCACGCAGGCGAGAACCGCACCTGCAGCGGCACTGTCAGTTGGAGGTCGCCGGTGCTCGCGTTGCCCAGCGGCAGGGAGACGGAGTCCTCGCGGAGGCCGGTGACATGCTCCGTTTCTGCGGGGATCCAGGTCGCCACCCCTCGCTCCCGCTCGTAGCGTTGGTCGCCGATGTCCAGGTATCCGCTGCCTCGATACATCCAGCTGAGGACGTGGATGTCGTTGGTGTGTGACGGCGTGCTGGCCGCGGGCAGTATCTCAGGCGCAGCGGGAGTGTCCGTCTTGCGCATCATCCGGATCAGGTCGTCGGTCTGTCGTGCCGCGGCTGCCCGTTGTGTCAGCCTGCCGGCGCCAGGTCGGGCGGAGAGCTGCCGTCCGAACTCGTGGGGGGTCAGTCCGAACCGTCCCTTGAAGGCCCGCGTGAGGCCGTTGCGGCTGGCGAAGCCCACTCGAACGGCCACCTGGTCCACGTCGTAACCGGCAGCGAGGAACTCCACGGCAGCGCCGAGTCGGCAGATCAGCCGCCACTGCTCGAACGTGAACCCGGTGTCGGCGAGGAAGTCACGGCGAAGGGTGCGCGCGCTGGAGAGTACCCGCGCAGCCCATTGCTCGACCGTGAGGTCGAGCGCGGGGTCGCGGATCAGTTCCTCGGCGACTGCTCTGGCGCCGAGGGCTCGCGGCATCGACGGCGAGGCGAACCCCTGCGGGCTCGGATCCCGCCCGACCACGGCGGCCGCCGCCGAGCGCGAGCCGGGACGCCGAAGGAGCTCCTCGATCGCATCGAGGGAGTACCCGCGGCCGCTGAACGGAGTGACCTGCAGGTTGAAGAGCTGGATCAACCAGTCCTGCCAGCCACTGGGAACGTCGAACCGTGTCAGCTCCGACAGCCCCCAAGCGCTGACGCCGGCGTGGAGCCACAGCGGGAAGGCGACAGTGCCCGGCTCGGTGATGATCGCACGCTCTGCCCAGCCATCTGCGGGAATCCAGGCGCCTTCGCCGGCCCTGAGGCAGAGCACCGGCCCGCCGTCCAGGCGCAACTGCGCCGCGCCGGTGCGAACCCAGAGCACCAGCGGTCGAACGGGCGAATTCGCCGAACCCAGCCGCGCGGTGGGAATCGGCGGCGGGTCGCCGGCGCCTGAGGCGAACAAGGAGGGAACCACCATGTCCTAACTATGCGGCAGTCTGCGCACACCATTGGAGGTAAGGTTTGCCTAACTTTAGCAGTGCGCGCCTTCCCGATGCCGGTGCGCGACTCCCGCCCCCGAAGCGACCGGAAAGGTCAGTTCCCCGCATGCCCAAGACCTCGCGCCGACTCACCGTGCACCCGCCGACCCTGCGACAGGTCGAGGTGGTCCGGACCGTCGACATCACCCCGGGGATGCGGCGGATCACGCTGAGCGGCGAACAGTTGCGTGCGTTCACCACTGCGGACGGCTTCGTGCGGCCGGCCTTCGCGTCCCCGGGCTTCGACGACGACCTCGGGTTCTACTTCCCGTACCCGGGTCAGCGCGATCCGGTGCTCCCGGTCCAGGGCGAGGCCAAGTTGATCGTGCCCAAGGATCCCCGACCGCTGTCGAGGGCCTACACGGTCCGCCGGTGGGACCCCGAGGCCGGCGAGCTGGACGTGGACTTCGTCAAGCACGGGGTGGGCGCGGGAACGACGTGGGCCTATCGCACCCAGCCGGGTGACCGGATCCACCTCAGCGGCCCGAGCACGTCGAAGGCGCTCCCGGTCGGCGCCGACTGGTGGCTCGTGGCAGGCGACGACACCGCACTCCCCGCGATCGGCCGCCTGCTCGACGAGCTCCCGTCCGACGCCCGGGCGCAGGTGTTCATCGAGATCGCCGAGGACGCCCACCGCCAGGAGCTGCGCGAGCTGCCCGGGGTGGACGTGACGTGGCTGGTCCGCACCGGCGCAACGGCCGGGACCGTGTCGCTGCTCACCGAGGCCGTCCGCGGTACGGAGTGGCGGTCGGGCCAGGTGTTCGTGTGGCTGGCCGGCGAGCACACGGCCGTCCGGGACATCCGCCGGCACCTGGTCGAGGACCGTGGCGTGCCCAAGGAGGACATCGACTTCGCCGGCTACTGGCGTCGCTCGGCGGTCGTCGCCCTGGAGACCGACGGGGCGGTGCCCGACCCGGAGAGAACGGTGACCCCGTTCCAGAAGCTCCACGACCTGACCGAGCTCGTCGCGCCGATCGCGATCCGCACCGCCGTCGAGCTGGGCGTTCCCGATCTGCTCTCCCGCGGCGTGACCAGCGTGACCGAACTGGCCGCCAAGGCCGGCGCCGACGAGCGCGCCCTGGGCAAGCTGCTGCGTTACCTGCACACCCTGGACGTGGTCACCGAGACGGAACCGTGTCACTACGCCCTGACGCCTGTCGGCGACGTCCTCACCCTCGAGTTCATCGCCGACCGGCTCCACTCCGCCGGGGTGATCGGTCGCGAGATGCTCGGGATCCACGGCCTCACGGAGTCGGTCCGCACCGGCCGGCCCGCCTACGCCTCGGTCACCGGCCAGACCTTCGCCGACGTGCGAGCCGAACAGGACTACGAGGACCGGCACCTGGAGCGCCTGGCGAAGTTCCAGCCCGCACTGGCCGAACCGATCGCCACGTCCGACCTGCTCGCCGGAGTCCGGCACCTGGTGATCCACTCCGGTGGCGCCGGCGCCCACGCCCGTGAGTACGTCGCAGCCCACGAAGGGCTGCGCGTGACGATCTGCGCCCTGCCCGCCCAGGCCGACTGGCTACGCCGCGACCTGCCCGCCACGATTCCCGACGAGCGGCAACGCACGCGGGTCAGCGTGCTGGAGCAGTCCGTCTTCGAGCCCAGCCCGGCAGCCGACGCCGTGCTCGTCAGCCGCGCCTTCAAGACCCTGCCCGACGCCGACGCCGCTCACGCACTTCGCCGCGCAGCCGAGAACCTCACCCTCGGCGGACGAGTGCTGCTGATCGAGGAGGTCTTCGACACCGACGACCTCGACGAGCACGACGGCGAGGAAGACCTGATCGGCCTGGTCTGCCACGGCTCCGGCCTTCGCACTGCAGCGGAGCTGGACGCCGTCATCGCCAGGGCCGGCCTCACACGCAGGTCGGCGCGCACCATCGGCCTGGGCGCCACCGTCCATGAGCTCCTCCGCTCCACCGCCGACTGATCCCCTCCACCCAGAGAAGAAGAGAACACCCATGAGCAACACCCCCCTGATGAGACGCGGCGCTACCCTCGCCGCCGCACTGATGACCGCGTCGCTCTTCCTCACCGCCTGCGGCGGTGACGGCGACAACACCGGCGACAAGGCCGCCGAGACCCGCAGCATCAAGGCCGAGAACGGCACCATCAAGGTTCCCGCCGCCCCCCGGCGCATCGTCACGATCGGCAACACGAACCTCCCCTTCATCGATCTGGGTGGCAAGCCAGTGGGCGTCACCGAGGTGTCCGACTCCGACCTCGACGTGCTGCCGAAGGAACAGAGGGCCGCGTACGAGGCAGCCGAGATCGTCGGCAGCAGCGGTGGCGAGGTGGACGTCGAGAAGCTCGCCGCCCTCAAGCCGGACCTCATCCTGGTCCAGTTCTCCTCGGATGACTGGGACAAGGTCGGCAAGCAACTCGAGACAGTCGCGCCGACCGTGAACTGGGGGCTCGACACCGAGTGGAAGGCCTTCGCCGACGCGATCGCGGAGGCCGGCAACGTAGCGGATGGGCTCAGCCGGCAGAAAGCGGAGTTCAAGGAAAAGGTCGCCAAGATCCAGGAGACCTACGGCAAGATCATCAAGGACAGCTCGTTCGTCGACGTCTCCCGCGGAGACTGGAGCGATCCCGGGACGTTCTACATCGCGGACATCGGCTGCTCCGAGATCGCCCGGGACGACATCGGCCTGGACCTCCCCGAGGCGGCCGAGGGCAAGGACCCCCTGGCCTACGAGTCCCTGCCGTTCGAGCAGATCAGTGAGCTGTCCAAGTACGACGTGATCACCTACCCGGTCGACGCCGACGGCAAGCCGACAGAGCCCTTCGAGCCGGTGGTCAAGACCAACACCTGGAAGGCGCTGCCCGCCGTGAGCTCCGGTCGAGCACTGGGAGTCTTCTGCCCCGGCAACAACTCCTACGGGCCCGTCAACCAGTACCTGGACTCGCTCGACAGCGCGCTGGCGACCCTCGCCGGCAAGCTGTGACAACCCTCGCCCTGCGGCAGGACGGTCCGGGCACCAAGACGGTGCCCGGACCGCGTCGCCGTGTGATCGGCCTGCTCGTCGCGCTGACGGTGCTGGTGGTCCTGCTGGTCCTGAGTGTCATGATCGGGTCGACGGCGATCGCGCCGTCCGTGGTGTGGGACGCGCTGCTCCACTCCTCGGCCGACACCGAGCAGTTCGCGATCCGCGACTTCCGGCTGCCGCGCACGATCGTGGGTCTGGTCGTCGGCGCCGCCCTCGGTCTGTCGGGCGCGTTGATCCAGGCGCTCATCCGCAATCCCTTGGCCGATCCGGGTGTCCTCGGCGTCCATGCCGGTGCGTCCTTCGCGGTGACGGTCGCCGTGGGCCTGCTCGGCGTCCGCGACGCCCAGGACTACATGTGGTTCGCGTTCGCGGGGGCACTGATCGTCACGCTCCTGGTGCTCGCCCTCGGGTCGACACGACAAGGCTCCTCGCCGGTGGTCATGGTGCTCGCCGGGATATGCGTCGGCGCCGTGCTCGGCGGCGCCAGGGAGGCGCTCCAGTTGACCGACCCGGACGCCTTCGACGCGATGCGGAACTGGAACGCCGGGTCGATCGGGGGTCGCCCGCTCGAGGTCGTGTGGCCGGTCCTGCCGTTCTTCGCGGTGGCACTCATCCTGGCCTTCGCAGTGTCGGGCCCGCTCAACGCCCTGGCTCTGGGCGACGAGCTGGCGGTCGCCCAAGGGGTCCGGCTGGTACGCACCCGTGTGCTTGCGGTGATCGCACTCACCCTCCTTGCCGGTGGCGCCACCGCGATCGCCGGACCCATCGGATTCGTCGGACTCATGGTGCCGCACGTGGCCCGCTGGATCGTCGGCCCGCACCAACGCTGGATCTTCGCCTACAGCATCCTCCTCGCCCCGAGCCTGCTGCTGGTCTCCGACATCCTCGGCCGCGTCGTGATGAGACCCGGCGAGATCCCCGTGGGTATCGTCACCGCCTTCGTCGGCGCTCCCGTTCTCGTCGTGCTGGTGCGGCGGAAGAAATCGAGCGGACTATGAACACGTACATTCCGCCGGTGGACTTCGGCCGGCGGGTGCTGGTGCTGCGGCACCGGCGGATCGCGATACTGCTTCGCTGGCGCTCGGTCGTTGTCTGCGCGGTGCTCGCGGTCGCGATCGCCGGTACGGCGGTGCTCGCCCTGATGACCGGCTCGTACGCGCTGAGCCCCGGGCAGGTGCTCTCCGCCCTGACCGGCCGGGAGACCGGCATCGTCCACGACATCGTGGTCGAGTGGCGGCTGCCCCGGGTGACCGCGGCGGTGGTGTTCGGCGCAGCCCTGGGGGTGAGCGGGGCGGTCTTCCAGTCACTGCTGCGCAACCCTCTCGCCGACCCCGGCATCATCGGGTTCACCCAAGGCTCCTACACCGGCGCACTGATCGTGATCCTGGTCGTCAACGGCACCTATGTGCAGCTGGTCGGCGGGGCGTTGCTGGGCGGGATGGCCACCGCCGTGGCCGTGTACGTGCTCGCCTACCGACGAGGAGTACAGGGGTTCCGGCTGATCATTGTCGGCATCGGCGTCTCCGCGATGCTCGGGTCGCTCAACACCTGGCTCATCCTCAAGGCCGACCTGGACCAGGCGATGTCCGCGGCCGCGTGGGGTGCCGGGTCGCTCAACGGCGTGTCCTGGGACCAGGTCGTCATCGGCGGCGCCTGCATTGCCGGACTCCTGCTGCTGGCCGGGATGTTGGGCCGGCCGATGCGGCAGATGGAATTGGGTGACGACGCGGCCGCCTCGCAAGGGGTACGGGTCTCGCCCGCACGCCTCGGCCTGATCCTGGTGGGAGTGGCGCTGACGGCGACGGTCACGGCCGCCTCGGGGCCGATCGCGTTCATCTCCCTGGTCGCCCCGCAGATCGGACGCCGACTCGCCCGCACCGCCGGGATCACCCTCGCCCCCGCCGCCTTCGTCGGCGCGCTGCTGTGTCTGGCGTCGGACTACCTCGCCCAGCACGTCGCCCCCACCCCGCTGCCGGTCGGCATCATCACCGTCGTGCTCGGCGGCGGCTACCTCGGATACCTGCTGTTCACCGAAGCCAGGAGACGCCTGTGAGCGCAACCCCGACCGACACCGCGCGCCTGCGTGTGGAGTCGGCGACGATCGGCTACGACAGGCGGATCATCTCCGAGCACCTCTCGGTGGCGATCCCCGACGAGTCGTTCACGGTCATCGTCGGCCCGAACGCGTGCGGCAAGTCCACCCTGCTGCGCAGCCTGTCCCGACTGCTGAAGCCGTCGGCCGGGCAGGTCGTCCTCGACGGTGCCGGCATCAACTCCTACAAGACCAAGGAGGTGGCGCGGCGGGTCGGGCTGCTGCCGCAGACCTCGATCGCCCCGGACGGGATCACCGTCGCCGACCTCGTGGCCCGGGGACGGTACCCCCACCAGGGGTTCATCCGGCAGTGGACCCAGGACGACGAGCGGGCCGTGCTCAGGGCGATGCACCAGACCTCGGTCGCCGACCTGTCCGGGCGCCTGGTGGACGAGCTGTCGGGCGGGCAGCGCCAGCGCGTGTGGGTGGCGATGGCGCTCGCGCAGCACACCGACATCATGCTGCTCGATGAACCGACCACCTTTCTCGACATCACCCACCAGATCGAGCTGATGGAACTGTTCACCGACCTGCACCACGCCGGCCACACCCTGGTCGCCGTACTGCACGACCTGAACCACGCCGCACGCTACGGCACCCACCTGATCGCCATGAAGGACGGCGCCGTGGTCGCCGAGGGCACTCCGGACGAGGTCGTCACGGCCGAGCTGGTCGAGGAGGTGTTCGGTCTGCGCTGCCTGGTGATGCCCGATCCAGTGGCCGGCAGCCCCCAGGTGGTGCCACTCGGCCGCGAACGAACCCGACGAAGGTCCGCTGACCACACCGACGTGAAGAGCGCGAGAAATGGCTGATCCGTTGATCGAGAAGCTGTCGACCGGTGAGTGGAGCCCCGAAAGGTTCAGACGACACCTCGAGGAGACCGGCGCACCGCTTGTCGAGCGCGTCTCCGCGGACGAGGTGGAGGTGACATTCGTCGACGAGCCCGGACACGACACGACGGTCACCCTCGCGGTGGTGATCGGCCCCAGAATCGCCTTCAACCCGATCGAGGGGGAGTTCGCCTCGGTGGCGGGGACGCCGTTCCGCGTTCTCACCCTGCGGATGCGTTCCGACCTGCGCTTCTCGTATGTGTTCACACGACGTGGGCCGATGGGTGGGGACCAGCAGGTTCCCGACCCGTTCAACCCGCCACCGATGTTCTCGCAATGCTCGGTGGAGCGATTCTCCGGGGCCTCGGTGGCAGTGCTGCCCGACGCGGTGCCGTTGCCCTGGCTCGATCAGGCCGAGGCACGGCCGGCCCCGGCAGTGGAACCTGCCGTGCTGGCGAGCGAGTTCCTGGAAGGCGAACGCCGCATCTGGGTCTCGATGCCCCCGGGAGAATTCTCCGACGACAGCGCACTGCCCTTCGTGATCCACCTGGACGGGACGCCGGACCACAGCGCGCCGAGCGTTCGTGACGCCCTGGTCCGGGCGGGACTGGTCCGGCCCTGCGTGGTGGTCCTCGTCGGTCAGCCCGCACCGCAGCGCGACAAAGAGCTGCTCTGCAACCCGGCGTTCTCCCGGATGCTGGTCCAGGAACTCCTGCCGTGGCTCCACCACCGGTATCCGCTCTCGCGGGACCCCGGTGACGTCGCGCTGGCCGGCGAGAGCTTCGGCGGTCTGTGCGCCGGCTGGACAGCGCTCCACCACCCGACGGCGTTCGGCAACGCCATCCTCCAGTCCCCGTCGTGCGGATACCACCCTGACCTCACGTGGGGCACCGGGTCAGGCGAGCTGCTGCGCCGCACCCCCGTACCGACACTGATCGCCGACTACCTGGCCGCGGAATCGGCACCGATCCGCATCTTCCACGACGTCGGTGAGCTGGAGAGCTCGAACACCCACAGTCGTTGGTTGGACCGCGTACTCACCGGAAAGGGCTACGACACCCTCTACAGGGAGTTCGCCGGCGGACATGACTACGCATGGTGGCGAGGAATCTTCGCCGATGCCCTGCTCTGGTGCTTCCCGCTCAGGAGCACGGATCGGAGCCAGGCATGAGGAACTCCTCGCGTTCCTCGGGCGCCGACACCGCGGGACTGGGGCGAGGACCGCTGACCCGGCGGCTGCCGGTGCTCCTGCTCGCTCCGGCCGAACCGCTCGGTGCTCGGCCGTTCGAGTGCGGGCCGGGGACCACCCCGGGCCGGTTCCTGCTGCGCGTGATCTTCTCGGTGAGACGAGTCAGCGTTCCCGCGATGCTGCTGGCGATCGTGTGGCAGGTGGGCGAGTCCGCGGTCCCGGTGGTGATGGGACTCGCGATCGACCGGGCCGTCGCGACCGGCGATGAAGGGCAGCTGGTCCTGTGGCTCGGCGTGCTGGTGGCCCTCTACGTCGCGCTGACGTCGGCGGCGAGGTTCTCGCTGCGACTGACCTCCCATGCCGTGCAGGTACTGCAGCACCGACTCCGCGGCACCCTCTCCACGGGCGTGCTGCATCCACTCGGCGGCACCGGCCGTGCGCCGGACGGCACCGTGGTCTCGGTGATGACGAACGACGTCGCGCGCCTGTCCAACGCGGTGATCCTGACGATCATCCCGGTCTCGAGGATCACGGCCATCGGATTCATCGCGGTATCGCTGCTGGCGACGCACTGGCTGCTCGGACTCGTGGTGCTGTTCGGGGCGCCGGTCGCGGTCTGGTCGATGAGCGTGCTCAGCGAGCGGCTCTCCCGGGACACCCGCGAGTACCAGGAGCTGCTGGCCTCCACGGTCGGACAGGCCACGGACCTGGTCGCCGGCTACCGCGTGATCAAGGGGATGCGTGCCGAGGCCGAGGCGACCAGCCGGTACCGGCGGGCAAGCCAGGAGACCCTTGTCGGCGCCAGGCGCAACGCGGGCCTGCTGGGAAGGTTCCTTGTGGGCTCGGGCGTGGTCAGCGGCACGTTCGTCGCCGCGGTGGTGGGGCTGGCGGGCTGGTTCACCGTGGACGGACAGCTCAGCATCGGCGGGCTGATCACCGCCGTCGGCCTCGCCCAGGCTCTGCTGCCGCAGATCCAGGCGATCGCGAGCACGTCCATCCCCAACCTCGCCGGCGCCCGCGCCTCGTCCGTGCGTGTCCTCGACGTACTGCGGGACAACGCCACTTCGACGGCTGGGCCCGATGACGCGACCCGGCGGGAGGTCACCGCGCTGCCGGAGCTGGACGTGGTCGTGCCGAGCATCTCCGGGCCCGGCGTGACGATTCGGGTCGAGCCCGGTGAGCTCGTGGGCGTGCGCGCCGACGACCGGACCGCCGCCCGTGTCGTCGAGGCGCTGCTGGACCCGCGGGCCGAAAGAGGCGTCGAGGCGCGGCTCGACGGGATCGCGGCGCGGGAGCTGTCCCCGCTCGAGTACCGCTCCCGGGTCACCGTCGCACCGCACCGCGCCACGCTGTTCAGCGGCACCCTCCGCGACAACATCGCCGTGATCGCGGGCGCGCCCGAGCGGGTGGACGCCGCGGTGCGGGCCGCCGCTTGCGACGACTTCGCGGCCGACCTCGACGTACCCGTCGGCGAGGGCGGCAACCGGCTCTCGGGCGGCCAGCGCCAGCGGGTCGCGCTCGCCCGCGCCCTGGCGAGCGACGCCCCGGTGCTCGTGCTGCACGACCCGACCACCGCGGTCGACTCGGTCACCGAGCACACGATCGCGGGCCGGCTGCGCACTGTCCGGGCAGGCCGCTCGACGCTGCTGATCGCCTCGACCCCGGCACTGCTCGCTGCCTGCGACCGCGTCGTCGAGCTTCCCGACCACGTACCCGCGACCTTCAGGACGGCACAGTGAACGGCACCTCCGCCGAACCCGAGACCGCAGCTTCCGACGCCGGGCTGCCTGGGCTGCCCGTCGCGAGCGGCAGGGAGACTGCCAGGGAGCTGTGGCGGCTCAGCCGCGGGTACCGGCTCCGGCTCGCCGCGACCGGGGTGCTGGGGATCGTCAGCACCGGAGTCGACCTGATCGTTTCCGTGGCGATCGGATACCTCGTCGACCGCGTGCAGGCCGGCACCGCGGACCTCGCCACAGTGCTGATGGCCACAGCCGTCATGGCGCTCTCGGCAGTCCTCGGTGCTGCGGGCACCGCGCTGACCATCGTGCTCGCCACTCGCGTCTACCACTCCATCCTCGCCGCGCTGCGCGAACAGCTCGTGGACGACGCGATGACGCTCCCACAGCACCTCGTCGAGCGCGTCGGCACCGGAGACCTGATCTCGCGGTCCAGCGACGACGTCACCGCGGTCGCCGACGCCGCCCCCGCCGTGATCCCGGTGCTCACCGTCACCGCCTTCACCATCGTCGTGTCGCTGGGCGGGCTCGCGGCACTGGAATGGCCCTACGCGGCCGCCTTCGCCGTCGTGCTGCCGGTCTACGCGCTCGCCGTACGGTGGTACCTGCGCATCGGACTGGGGGTCTACCGCGCCGAGCGCACCGCGATGAGCGCGCGTGCCCAGCAGATCCTCGAGTCCCAGCGCGGCTACGCCACCGTGCTCGGCTTCGGGCTCGCCGAGCAACGGCACCGGGCTGTGATGGCGAACTCCTGGCGCGTCGCGCGGCAGTCGCTACGCGCACGCACCGTGCTGAGCATGCTCAATGCCCGGCTCAACCTCGGGGAGTGCCTGAGCCTGGCCGCCGTACTCGTCGTCGGCTTCATCCTCATCGACCACAACGCATCGACCGTCGGCGGCGCCACCACCGCCATGCTGCTCGTGCTGCGCCTGCTCGGACCGGTCAACCAGTTGCTGCTGGTCATCGACACCCTCCAGTCCGCCCTCGCATCGCTGAGCCGCATGATCGGCGTCGTCACGATTCCGTTCGGCTCGTCGGATGACCCAGCGCAGGCCGCGAGCACCGCCGTACAGCTCGACGAGGTCTCCTTCCGTTACGGCGAGGGGCCACGGGTGCTCGACGACATCACCCTCGACATCCCGTCCGGTCAGCGCGTGGCCGTCGTCGGCGTGTCAGGGGCGGGCAAGACCACGCTCGCCGGCGTGGTCGCCGGCACCCACCTACCCGAGGCCGGGAAGGTGACTCGCCCCAGCCGTACCGCCATGATCACCCAGGAGGTCCACGTCTTCGCGGGCACCCTGCGCGACAACCTCACCCTCACCGCGCCCGGGGCCACCGACCGCGACCTCCATGCAGCACTGGAAGCCACCGGCGCCGCGTCGATCCTCGATGTCCTCCCCGACCGGTTGGACACCCCGCTGGGTGTCGGCGGGCACCCGCTCACCGACGCACAGGCGCAGCAACTCGCCCTAGCCCGGCTGCTGCTCACCAACGCTGATCTGGTGATCCTCGACGAAGCGACCGCCGAGGCCGGCTCCACCTACGCCGGACAGCTCGACCGCGCTGCTGATGCTGTCCTCGCCGGGCGCACCGCAGTCGTCGTCGCGCACCGTCTCTCCCAAGCAGCAACCTGCGACCGGATCATGGTGATGGAGCGCGGCCGGATCATCGAGACCGGCACCCACAGAGAGCTGGTTGATGCCGGTGGCGTGTACGCCGGGTTGTGGACAGCCTGGGAGGCCGCTCGGTGACAACAGCATGCCTGAGACAGAGCCGTTCGATGGACAGACCCGGACGAATGACCTGCGACGTCAAACCTCAAGCTAGGAGTACCTCGACGTCGAGGAAGTGCTGGAAGCAGATGGCGATGCCTTCGTCGCGGGCGGCCGTGGTGTCGTGCATCTGTCCGGGCCACAGGGCATCGGTCCATAACGTGCGGCGTTGCCCGTCGGCGACGACGGTGGCCTTCATCGTCGTTCTCTTCTTCATGCCGGAGACACCGAATGGAATGACGGCATGCGACATACGCCCGCTACTGCCGCCGCACTCCGATATGCGGCAGGTCCCGACCACCGTTCCCCGCGCGACGCGGCGCCCGCACGATCGCCTCGGCTTTGGTTCTGCGGCATGGCCTCGTGCAAGATCCGCTCCAGGACCACCGCGACGCCGGCCTCGATTCTCTGAAGCACCGGATGTCCTCGCGGCCGATCCGACGCCGGTCGTGGGCGGGGTTGCCGTGCTTCCCCGCCCACGAGAATGGTTATCGTCCGGCCTGCAAGGCTGCCCAGGTCTGCGGGCCGACGTCGCCGTCGACGCCGAGGCCGCGGGTGGTCTGGTAGTCGCGCACGGCTTGTTCGGTGTTGGGGCCGAAGTCGCCGTCGATGCCCACGGTGCGGCCGAGTGCCGCGGTCAGTGCTCGCTGCAGTCGGCTGACGTCCGCGCCGGTCGACCCGTTCTGCAGCGCCGGTGTCGAGCCGTACGACAGCAGGGCCGTCCAGGTCCTGGCGCCGATGTCACCGTCGGCCGTGAGGCCCCGGGCGGACTGGAAGGCCTTCGTCGCCGATTCGGTGTTGGGCCCGAAGTCGCCGTCCGGTTCTCCCGGATTGTGTCCGGCGGCGATCAGCCGGCATTGCGCCGCCTTGACCAGACTGCCGTTGGATCCCTGCTGGATGAGGGGGTACGCGGTGAAGTCGAGGTTGACACCGCTGCAGGTGGGCGCTGGTGTGCCGCCGCAGTTGTTGCTGGTGACGTTCCGCCAGGTCCGGCCGTTGGCCTGGCCGTACTCGACGCCGTTGAACCAGGGACGGATCCGTTCGGACGTGGAGTTGCCCCAGGTGGCGGATCCGTTGTTGTCGGCGTCGTAGGCGAGCTCAAAGTGCAGGTGCGGGTGGTTGTTCGAGGTGGGCCCCGTCCGGCCGACCCGGCCGATCAGCTGGCCGCGCTGCACCGTCTGGCCGACGCTGACATCGCGGCTCTGCAGGTGCAGGTATGTGGTGAAGTAGCGCTGCCCGTGGTTGATCTGGATCACGTTGCCGGCGTTGGAGTGGTAGAAGGACTGCCGGACCGTGCCCGAGGCCGGAGCCAGCAGCGGTGCTCCTTCGGTGCCGGCCTGGTTGGGCTCGCGGACCATGTCGAGCGCGGGTGCGTGTGCCCAGCTGTCGAGTCGCCACTGCTGGCCGCAGGTGAAGGGCAGTTGGAAGGCGATGGGCGGGGCCGCCGCGGCGGCCGGCGTCGCGGCCTGCCAGGGCAGGACGACGAGGGCGGCAACAGCCACGAGCAGTCTGCCGAGCAGCCCTGGGCTGAGCGCGCGTATGAGGGATCTCAACGTGCCTCCTTCTTTGGTGCCGAGTTCATGCGTGTCCGGTGCGGGGTGTGCGGCCGGCGATGGAACGGCAGGTGCCCTTCCGCTGTGGCTGGGCGCTGCGGGACGGCCGGGTTCGGTCGCGGTGTTTCGCCCGCACGGCGGTCACGATGAGGGCCGAGGTGGGGCAGCCATGTACGACCCTCGTCGTGAACTCGCCGGCGGGCGAGCGACCGGTGCGCTGAGCGTGCCCTGCCTCGGTATAGCCCGGGTATTTCCGAAGGTCACCCGGCCGCCCAGGGCGGTGGTGCCAGGCACGGACCGCTTACAGGGGAGCACGCCGCGCCGGCGGCGTGCCCGGGTCAGGGCTGCGGGCAGAGCGCGCCGGTGTCCTGGCCGGGGAGGTGGCGGTCGAGTTGCGCCGCGGTGGGCGGTGGGGCGGTGGCTCGGCAGATGCGCCGGATGGCTTCGGTCGCGGTCAGCGGCCAGTGGATGATGCGCTGGTCGGCTCCCGCGGACAGCAGGGTTCCGTCCGGGGTGAACGCCAAGCCCTGCACGTCTGCCGAGTGGCCGGTGAGGGTGGCGATGCGCCGGTGGGTTCGTACATCCCAGACGACGATGGTGTGATCCTCACCTGCCGAGGCGAGGAGGCGTCCGTCCCTGCTGAAGGCGAGCGTGCCGACCGCCGCGGTGTGGCCGGTCAGGGTGCCCCGGCTTTTCCCTGTCCGGGTCGACCACAGGCGCACCGTGTGGTCCGAGCCGGCGGTGGCGATCAGATCGCCCGCCGCAGTGGCCGCGATGTCCTGCGTGGACCCCTGCGTGGCCGAGAAGGCCTTCACCAGCCGGTCGTCGGCGGTGCTCCACACGGCGATGCCGCCGGCCGGTGTGCTCGCGACGAGGAGGCCGCCCCGAGCGGGGTAGGCCATGGCGGTCGAGGTGCGCGGGCCGGCCGGCGCCGGCAGTGGACGGGGGTGTGCCGGGTCGCCGACCCTCCAGCGGAACGTTCCTCCCAGGGACATCACGGTGACCGTGCTGCCGTCCGGGCTGAAGGCGACGTCCGTGCCGGTGCCCATACCGGTGAAGGCGATGGTGGTGTGGCGCCGCCCGGTCGACGGGTTCCACAGAGTCAGGGTGTGGTCGCGCGTCACGGCCGCCAGCACCGTGGCGTCCGGGTTGAACGCGACTGCCTTGACATGGTCGGAGTGTCCGCCCAGCAGCCGTTCGGCAGCACCGGAGGCATTCCAGATCCGTACGGACCTGTCGTCGCCGGCGGAGGCGACGAGCCGGCCGTCGGGGCTGACGTCCACGTCGTTCACGGCGCCGCCGTGACCGCTGAAGGGAAGGGCCGTCCGGCGCACCACGATGGTGCGTCCCAGGCCGCCCGAGACCACCGTGCTCGCGTCCGGTGCCAGGTCCAGAGCCATGGTCTCTGAGCGGTAGCGGTCGGCGTGGCGGGCGATCTGCTCGCGGCGCCGGTAGTCCCAGATCGAGATCATGCCCTCTTCGTCGGCGATCGCGATCCGATCACCGACCGGCGCGGAGATCATCCAGGGGAAGGCCGTCTGCACCGGGAGGTCGGCGAACTGGCGGGCCGAGCGGCCGGTCAGCCGCCAGAACCTGATGCCGTGTTCTTCGGAGGCCGTGGCCAGGACATCGGATGTGGAACCGAACCGGGCCACCTGGGCGCCTTCGGTGTTCAGCTCGAAGCGACGGCGACCGGTTTCGATGTCCCAGACGGCCACCGTCCCATCGGTACGGGTGACGGCGAGGGAGCGCTGATCGCCGGCCAGGCTGAGCGCCGCGGGCATACCGGTGGGCAGGAGCACGGCCTTGCCACCGCCCAGCGTGGCTACCCGTGTGCCCTCGCCCGTGCCGTAGGCCACGACCGTGCCGTCGGCGCTGAAGGCCAGACCGTTGCTGAGGTCGCCGGACACGACCTGCTTGAACAGCACCTTCCTCGACCGGACCTCCCGCACGACGACCGAGCCTGCGGTCGGCTGCTTCGGATTGTTCAACCGCGCCAGGGACGCCAGCCGGGTACCGTCGGCGTTGAAGGCCACCCTCAGCGCGAAGAACCCCTGGGGCAGCGGCTTGACGACATGCTCGGTCAAGGAGGCCAGCTTCCTGCGTCGGTTCGGATCCCACAGCTCCACGGTGCCGTCGCTGGTGGCCGCGGCCACCAACGAGCCGCGAGGGGACAGGGCCAGGCCGAACGACGCGGGCCCGTTCGTGTTGAGTACGACGCTGGGCTGCGCGGACGCCGACGTACTGATCACCGCGCCCAGGGTGTCGGCGTCGGGATGCAGCCGATGGGCGGCCAGGGCGAGGGACCGGGCGACGTCCGGGTCGGTGGCGACCAGCGAGCGCGACGTGAGCGCGGCCTGATGGGCCAGCACGGTCTGGTGCTCGCGCTGTGCCACCTGCCGCTGCTGCCAGGCGGCACCGCCCCCGGTCCCGGTCGCCGCCAGCAGCACCGCCAGCACCATCGCCAGGACCTTCAGCCGGCGGACCCGGCGCCGGGCCGCGGCGAGTTCGGACTCGGCCAGCTCCTCGCTGGCGTCGAGGAACTCACGCTCCAGAAGGTTCAGCTCCGAGCGGTGCGGGCGCGCCTCGGCCAGCCCGGAGCCCCGATAGAGCCCTCCGGCGTCCCGCCTCGACTGCTGCCAGACTCGGGCCGCGGCGGTGAGCCGCTGCCGTACGACCAGGTGCCGGCGGTCCTCGCTCAGCCAGGCCCGCAGCCTGGGCCACGCCACGATGAGCGCCTCATGGGCGATCTCCACCCGATCCTCGTCCACGACCACCAGACGCGCCGCCACCAGCTCGTCGATCACATCCGCGACCGCCGCGGCCGGGCCCATCCCGTCGAGTTCGGTGTGCGGGACCCGCCGCCGACTGTCCCGCACCCCGTCCTCGTCCAGGCTGATCAACCGCTGCATGAGCCGGCGCACCAGGTCCTGCTCGGCGGGTTCGAGCTCGGCGTAGACGTGCTCGGCGGTCTGGGCGATCGCACCGTGCACCCCGCCCCCTGCCTGGTACGCCGCGAGGGTCAGGGTGCGGCCTGCCCGGTTGCGCCAGGTCTCCCGCAGCGCGTGGGACACCAACGGGAGTGCGGCGGCAGCGCCGGAGGCCTCCGCCACCACGGTGGCCAGCAGATCGGCGTCGACCGAGCAGCCCTCGAGATCCGCCGGCCGGACGATCAGCTCGCGCAGTTCCGCGGCCGACGGCGGACCGACCAGCAGCTGCGCCTCGCTCATCAGCGCCGGCGCCAGCTCGCTCAGCGCGGTCATCTGGACGAAGAAGTCCGCACGGACACTGAGCACGACCTTCGTTCCGGCATGGGACGCCGCTAACAGCTCGGCGACGAATTCCTCCCGTACCGTGGGATCGGAGCACACGGTGAACAATTCCTCGAACTGATCGACCACCAGCAGCGCCTGACCGGCGGGCCGGTCGTGCTCGGCGAGCGCGGCCGCCAGCTGTTTCACCGGCTGGTCGGTCGGCGTCATCATGACCGGCTGCCACCGAGCGGTCGTATCCCGCCGGATCCGGCCCAGTAGGCCCGCCGCCAGCAGCGAGGTCTTCCCCGATCCCGACGCGCCGAACACGACGACCACGGGGAAGCGTTCCACACGCTCCCACAGCAGCCCGCACAGCCGGTCGCGGCCGAAGAACCGGTCGTGATCCGAGGAGGTGAACGCCGGCAGGCCCCGGTAGGGGTTGGCCCCGACCGGCACCAGTGCCGCGACGGGGACCGGAGAGGGCATGAGGCCCTCATCGCCGCGGAGCATCGCCTGGTGCAGGCGCTGCAGACCCGGGCCGGGCTCGACGCCCAGTTCGGTCCCGTACAGCGCATGGGTCCGCCGGTAGAGCTCGAACGCCTCGGCCTGCCTGCCCGAGCGATACAGGGCCGTCATGAGCTGGCCGCGGAGCGACTCCCGAAAGGGATGCCGGGGCAGCAGCTCCGTCAGCTCCACGACCACCTCGGCATGCCTGCCGAGGGCCAGACCGCAATCGGCCCACCGCTCGTGCACGGCAAGACGCAGCTCCTCCAGCCGGGCCGCCTGGGTCGCGACGGCTTCGGTATCCAGGAACTCCGCGAACGCAGGCCCGTTCCAGCACCGCAGCGCCTCACCGTGCCCCTGCGCGCCCGCTGTCTCGCCCTGTCGCAGGGCCTCCTCCGCCTGGAGGGCCAGCTGTTCGAACCGCGTGGCGTCCAGCGCATCACCCGCCACCACGCGATAGCCGTCGCCCTGCCGTTCGATGCGCTCCGGGCCCAGGGCCTTGCGCAGGAGATGGACGTACAGCTGCAGGTTCTTACGCGCCGAGCGCGGCGGTCGCTCGCCCCACAGCGCCGTCATCAGGAGCTCCGAAGGCACGGGCCGGTCGGGCCTGCTCAGCAGGACCGCGAGCAGCAGACGCACCTTGGGCGAACCGATGTCGACCGGCAAGCCCTCGCGACGGATCGCCAGATCCCCCAGAATCCCCAACTCCACTCGTCCGCCCCCCAAGGCTGCACGGATCAACGCCGGCGGCCCGAAGGTACACCAGCCCAACGATTGCAGACCCGCGTCGGCCCGCCCGACCCACGCATGACGCCGCATGGACGTGGATCAGCGGACTGCCGCCCGGTGCGGCCTCCCGGGCCGGCACCCCCTGGCCGCATGCCCCAACGATCCGCGATGCGCGGGCCGGCCGAAGCCACGCCCGATCACCTGCCGCACGCGATTCACATGGCACTGAGCTTCCACGGCACTCGCCGGCACATCGCCGCCTGCGTCCTGACCGCCACTGTGGGCGCGACGATCTGGGCGCTCGCCGACGCGAGGGCCCAAAACCCCGAACCCCGGCCCCAACGTCCGCTGTCCCCGGCCGCACTGGCCGAACAAGGCTTGCGTCCGCCGATCTACACCCGGCTCTACGCCTGGACCCAGAGCGGCGAACAGATCGCGACCGCCCAGCAACAGGTCCTCGTCGCCTGCATGGCCGAGCGCGGATTCACCCTCAAGCCCGCTCCCGTGGCGAAGGCGGGGGACGCGGCGGTGTCCCGCCCGACTCCGTTCGGTCTCGAGACCCTCGAAGAAATCGGGGCGGACCGCCAGACGCAGGCGCCACCGGAGCAGCCGCAAGGAGAGGCCTTCAGCCGCGCCCTCTACGGCAAACCCGGAAACGAGATCTCCGTCAAGGGCAAACTGCTCAAGGTGACCATGCCGGCGAGCGGCTGCCAGGCCGAGGCGGAGAAGCACATGCTGGGCGACGGCCGGGTGCGGTGGACGGAACTGCGGATGCGGCTCAACGAAGGGGAGCAGACAGCGTTCGCGTGGCTCGAGCACGACTCCCTCTTCCGCAAGGCGAACGAGAGCTGGCGGCAGTGCATGCTCACCAACCGCGTCCAGGCCAAAGACCCCCTCGACCTGATCACAGCCTTGCCGCCCGACGCGGACGTCCGCACCCACCCCGCAACCAAGGCGGACGTCCACTGCAAGCAGGACACCGGATACCTGCGCACCGCCTACGCCAGACTCGCCGTGATGCAGCAGCGCTGGCTCGACGATCACCCCGACGTGCTCAAGGACCGCACCGCGCTGCGGGACAGGCAGCTGAGAATCGCCCGCCAGGTCCTCCAGGGGCAGACCGGCTGAGCACCCCGGCGCACCCGATCTGCCCCGGCCGGGCGGCACCGGGTCTCACGGCTGGGTGTGGTAGCGGAGGTAGACCACGCCGCTGGTGAGCCGGCGTTCGTCCAGGAGCTCGAGGCGGAGGCGGGCCCCGTCGGGGAGGAAGGGCTTGCCGCCGCCCAGCACGGCGGGGCCGACGAACAGGTGGTACTCGTCCACCAGCCCCGCGGCGATCGCGTGGGCGGCGAGGGCGGCCCCGCCGACGGTGAGGTCACGTTCGGAAGATGCCTTCAGCCGCCGAACCGCCTCGGGGTCGAAGTCCCGTTCGATCCGGGTCCGGGTGGTGGAGGCCGACTCCAGCGTCCTGGAGTACACGACCTTGTCGGCCGCCTGCCAGATCTCCGCGAACTCCCGCGCCCCGGGCGACCGGCCCGCGATGGACGGGTCGGTCTCCCAGACAGCCATCATGTCGTACAGCCGGCGCCCGTACAGGTAGGTCCCGGCCGGCCGCAGCACGTCGTTGATGAAGGAGTAGTACTCCTCGTCCGGTACCGCCCAGTCGAAATTGCCGTCCGCGTCGGCGATGTAGCCGTCCAGGGACACATTGAACATGTAGATCAACTTGGCCACGCGAACCTTCTCCCAGGTCGGGGCTACGTGTGTGTCCCGCAGCACACTAGCCCGCGCCTGTGACAATGCCCGGCGAACGGCACGGTCATCGCCGCGAAGGGCTGCGTCTGGCACTGCCGCGGCTCCGGCGGTTCCGCCCGGCCCGTTCGCGGACCCGGCCGCGCACCCGGTGGTGCAGCCCGGTGACCAACGCGCCGTCGCGCAGGCGGCGGAAGAAGGCATACACCTGGTCCCACGCCGGGAAATCTGCGGGCATCGCCCGCCACTTGATGCCGTTGTCGACCAGATGGAACACCGCATCCAGCATCTCCGGGTGGAAGTACCCCTCCGGGCGGCCACCGCGGCCTTCCAGACAGGCCGGCACCGGCAGAGCCGTGCGCACCGCCGCCCACTCGGCGTCCGTCAGATCCGACGGATACCGGCGCACCCGCACCGGATGGTCGGCGGCATCGCCGAACGGTGCGCGAGACAGTCACACGAGCGCGCCGAGGAGTTGGACTCCACCGTCGGTTCCGCGTACAACAACGGCAACAGGGCCTCCTGCACCTCGGTTTGCCTTCGACAGCTACCGAGCTACCAAGGGGCCCTGTCTCTATGCGCCGCCACCGACGCGATCACCCATCCTCGGGATGCCGTTCGATGGACAGGAACGCCGGAAGCGCTGCGCTGATCACCTCGGAGGCAGGAAAATCGGCTCGGGTGTCCCGGTCAGCCGATGGGTCTGCGATGC
>NZ_JBEZXR010000082.1:0-38481 GCF_040638135.1 Streptomyces sp. NPDC026673
GGTCCCGGGCCCGCCCGCCACTCCCCGGCGCGGGGCCCCCCCCCGCTGGGCGGCCCCGCCCCCCCCGCGGTGTAGACCCCCGCGGGCGCCGCGCGGCGAAATCCCGCCGCGGCACGCCGTCGTGTTGCGCCAGGATGGCGGCATGGACGGAGAAGCACGCACATGGGTCCTCCTCTTCGGCTGCGAGCACCTGCCGGGCCGCCCCCGGCCGGTCGAGCTGACGGCCCTTTGACTGCGGGACCGCGGCATCGACTGGTGGCCGTTCGCGGACGACGAGCTGAGGATCGACCTCGCGTGCCGGATCGGGGAGGACGGGCACTGGCACGGCACCTTCGGCGTCAGCGTGGACGCGGCCGTCCTGCGCCGGCTGGGGCTCCATCCCGACCAGCCCACCTCCGCCCCCGCAGATCCGCCGATCCCGGCGTGGTGGGGCCCGTGGACGCGCGGCGGCGGATGGCGGAGATGACGGAACGCCGTGGTCCCGGCCGGAGAACCGGCCGGGACCACGGCGTTCCTGCCTCCCGCCGCTATGGGTTGACGTTGATGGTGAAGGTGGAGGTGGTGTTCTTGATGTTCTGGTGGTTGTCGCTCATCGTGAGGTTGTTGAAGGTGACGGATCCGACGGCCGGGCCCTGGCCCGACTCCGGCATCTCGTTGGCCCACAGGCCGAAGCCCGACTTGGCGTCGTAGGCGTCACCGCTGCGGTGGGCGCCGGTGATCGACACATTGGTGAGGATCGTGTCCTTGATCGGGTTCTGCGGCTGACCGCCCACGTAGTTCGTCTGGAACATGATCCCGCTGTAGGTCGGGTCCACGATGTCCACGTCGCTGACGCGGATCCCCTGGAAGACCTTCGAGGCGGAGAAGAGCCAGATGCCGGGGAAGGTCTGCCCGCCCCAGAAGTGCCCGCCGCAGCGGACGATGGAGATGTTCTGCAGGTTGGTGGGGTCGGTGCCGAAGCCGTTCATCGGGTAGCCGAAGTCGAGCGAGCTGATCGTGACCCCGGAGTAGACCAGCGTGTCCGCGATCAGGATGTTGCGGAAGGTGTTGGCGTAGCCGCCGTAGACGGCGATGCCCGCGGCGCGCCAGGTCAGCAGGGACGTCAGGTTCTCGTAGAGGTTGTTCTTCTCGTCGGCCCCGCCCGCGTCGATCGCGGAGAAGAGGGCGAAGCTGTCGTCGCCCGTGGCGCGGGCCTCGATGTTGTTCAGGTGGTTGTCCGTGCTGCCGTTGGTCATGTTGACGCCGTCGGCGAACGTGTCACGGATCCGGGAGTTGGTGATGGTGACGTTGTCGGTGTTGGCGCCCCAGTAGAGGCAGACCGTGTGCTCGTTCCAGACGTTGTCGATGGTCATGTCGGCGACGCCTGCGAAGTCGAAGACCTTGCCGGGACCGTCGATGCGGGAGGTGTAGTTGCCGAAGAACGAGAAGCCGGAGAAGGTCGAGCCGTTGGCGGTGGAGTCGGCGCGGAAGCCCGCGTCGGTGTTGGACTGGCTGGTGGGCGTGTGGAAGCGGGTGTACCAGGGGCCCGCGCCGATGATCTTGACGGACTTGCCGTAGACCTGGAACTTGCTGCCCGTCTCGTAGTCGCCCGGCGGCAGGTAGACGCCCTTGAGGGTGCCCGTGGTGTCCATCCGGGCCTTGTCCAGGGCGTTCTGCACGTCCTGGTGGGTGAATCCGGTCGGCGCCGTGTACGCGGCCGGGTCCGGGTTGGCGATCGGCGCCACCTGCTCGGTGTTGACGAAGTCGATCGCGTACTGGCTGCCGTTGGCGGCGTCCTTCTGCAGCTTGATCTTCGCCCCGGCCGGCACGGTCGTGCCGAGCATCATGTTGGCCTCGTCGTAGATGTGGCGGGGGCTGCCGTCGCCGGGGCTGTTGCCGGGAGCGGTCTCGCTGCCGTACAGCCACGCGTACTTGGAGGTGAGGTCGACGGCCTTGAGGAAGCTGCCGTTGACGTAGACGTTCAGGGTGGAGTTGATGCCGCCGCCGCCCGGGGCGTCGGGGATGGAGTAGCGCACGACCAGGGTGTTGGTGCTGGCCCGGGTGGTGAACTCCACCGAGCTGCCCGTGCTGTTGAGGGTGACGGCCTTGCGGCCCGACGCCTCGCCGGCCAGGTCGCCGACCGTGCGGTTGGGGCCGACCACGGCCGCGTTCCCGCCGAGGACGCCGTCCTCCGCCTCGTACATGTCGTACGGCATGTTGGCGCCGCGCCCGACGAACAGGGACTGGGTGCCGGTGTTGTTCTGCTGCTTGACCGGAAGCTCGTTGGCGTCGGCCGCGATGACCGTCTTGACGCTGTACTTGCCGTTGGCGGCGGTCCAGGTGCCCAGTGAGACCGGGCTCGTGGTGCTGCCCGCGGCGATGGCGCCGTTGTAGGAGCCGGTCAGCGTCTTGACGACGGTGCCGGAGGCGGTGTCGGTGACCGTGACGGTGATGCCGTGGGCGCCGCCGGCGGAGGCGACCGTGCCCTGGTTCTTGACGGCGACGGAGAAGGTGACGGTGTTCCCCTTGGCCGGGGTGCCGGGAGACCACGCGGTCGGGGACGCGAGCAGGTCGGAGCTGTCCACCGGCTTGACGACCAGCGGGGTGGGGCTGTTGTAGGTGTTGTTGGTGTCGTTCTGCTCGATGACGTCGCCGGCCTCGTCGACCTTGGCGCTCAGCGGGTAGCTGCCCGCCTCACGTGTGCCGATGTTCGCCGTGACGGTGGTGGAGGCACCGGCGGCGAGCGCGCCGACCGAGGCGGTGCCGACCTTGGTGGTGCCCAGGTAGAAGGCGACGTTCGTGGCGCCCGAGGCCAGCTCTCCGATGTTGCGGACGGTCGCGGAGAGGCTGACGGCGTCGTTCTCGACCGGTGCGCTCGGGGAGACGGACATGCCGGTGACGGTGAGGTCCGGGTTCGGCGCCGGGGTGCCGATGACCTGGAACTCCGCGAGCTGGCCCGCGGCGGCACCGCTGTTGGCGGTGAACTGCAGCCGTACGTCGGCGACCCGCGCGCTGACCGGGATGGTCACCGTGTTCCCGGAGGAGGGGTTGAAGGTGTAGTCCGCCGCGGCCTTGAGGCTGGTGAAGCCGCTCGCGCTCTGCTCGCGGCCCAGCACCTGGACGGTCTGGGTGCGGGTGCCCCAGGCGCTGTCGGGGTTGAGCTTGAGCACCAGCGAGGTGACGTCGGCGTTCGCGCCGAGGGAGACGGTCAGGGTGTTCGGGTAGCTGCCGCCCGCACCCTCCCAGTAGGTGGTGAAGCTGTTGTCGTTGGCGTTGGTCGCCACGAAGTTCTGCGTGGTGGACGACGCGCTGATGGGCTTGCCCACGGCCAGGTTGGAGCCGTTGCCGCCCGAGCCGTTGCGGGTCACGGTGGCGCTGGCCACGCTGCGGTTGCCCGCGGCGTCCCTGGCCCTGACGTAGTACGAGACGGTCGCGGTGTCGGGCTGGCTGTCGGTGAAGGTGAGCGTGGTCCCCGACACCGTGGTGCGCAGGACCTCGTTGGCGTACACCTCGTAGCCGGTGACGCCGACGTTGTCACTGGAGGCGGTCCAGGTCAGCTTGATCTGGCCGGAGCCGGGCTGGGTGAGGGTGAGGCTGCCGGGCTGGCTGGGCGCCTGGGTGTCGCCGCCGGAGCCGGTACGGGTGACGGTGTTGCTGTTGCCCGACACGTTGCCGGCCGCGTCCTTGGCGCGGACGAAGTAGGCGACTGTGGCGCTGTCGGGCTGGCTGTCGGTGAAGGTGAGGGTGCTGCCGGAGACGCTGGTGCGCAGCTCGCCGTTGGCGTAGACGTCGTAGCCGGTGACCCCGGTGTCGTCGGTGGCCGCGTTCCAGGAGAGCCGGATCTGGCCGGATCCGGGCTCGGAGTAGGCCAGGCCCGTGGGGGCGCTCGGCGCGGTGGTGTCGCCGGTGGCCGGGCCGTAGACCTCCAGCTCGGACAGCTGCGCGGCGGCCCAGCCGCTGTTGGCGGTGACGTTGACGCGGACGTAGCGCGTGGTCGTGCTGCTCAGGTTGATCGTGACGGTGTTGTTCGTGGCCGGGTTGAAGGTGTAGTCGCGGGAGGCCACCAGGTCGCTGAAGGAGGAGCCGTTCGTGCTGCCGCGCAGGGACAGCGTCTGGGTCCTGGTCTCCCACGAGGGCGGCAGCTTCAGTACCACCTTGGTGACGGCGACGGAGGCCCCCAGGTCGGCCTGGATCCACTGCGGGAAGGCGTTGTTGCCGCTCTCCCAGTAGGTGGTCTGGTTGCCGTCGTTGGCGTTGGCGGCGACGTAGGGCGCGTTGCTGCTGCCGGCCGTGAGGGTGCGACCGAGGGCGAGGTTGTCGGTCGAGGTGGCGGAGCCGTGCACCTCCAGCTCGGAGACCTGGGCGGCGGGCCAGCCGGTGTTGGCGGTGATGTTCAGCCGTACGTAGCGGGTGGTGGCCGCGGCGAAGTCGATGGTCACCGTGTTGCCCGAACCGGGGCCGAAGTTCCGCGCCGCGGAGCCGGACAGGGTGGAGAAGGTGGAGCCGTCGGGGCTGCCCTGGACGGCGAAGGTCTCGGTCCTGGTCTCCCAGGAGGCGGGGAGCTTGACGACGACCTGGTCGATGCTCGTGCTGCTGCCCAGGTCGACCTGGACCCACTGCGGGAAGGAGCTGCCCGCGCTCTGCCAGTAGGTGTCCTGGTTGCCGTCGGTGATGTTGGCGACGCCGTACTCGGCGTGCGAGCTGCTCGCGGTCGCCGTCCTGCCCGCCGCGAGATTGGGGCCGCCGGCCGCGGCGGCGGGCAGGGCCGACTGGCCGAGCAGCACCATGCCCGCCGCGATCACCCCCGCCAGCAGCCGCTGTGTGAACCGTTTCCTTGGCATCGTCCCTGTGCCTCTCGTCCGCGTTGTTGGTGCCATGACATGTCTCAAGCGATACGGCTGCCACGCATGAGAAATTGCGTTGATTGCTTGGTTAATTGCGCGGCCCGAGCCGATAGTTGCAGAGGTGTTTCCGGGCGTCTATGCCTTCGACCAGGCTTTCAGTCCACCCGACACGGGCTTGCGCTGGAGTGTCGTCCACCCGACAGGACGTTGCGGAAGCACCGCAAAAAGTTGCGCACCCTACTCCGTGGTGCGCACCGCCTGGTAGATCGACCAGAGGACGGAGACGAGTGGGACCGCCACCACCGCGCCGAGCACACCGGCGGCGATCGCCCCGCCGATGACGGTGAGCGCGACGACCACGGGATGCAGGCGAACCGCCCAGCTCATCACGATCGGGTGCAGTACGTGGCCCTCGATCTGGCCGATGACGACGATCAGGCAGACGACGATCGCCGCCACGATGGGGCCCTTCGCCGCCAGGGCGACCACGGCGGCGACCGCCAGCGCGATGGGCGAGCCGATCAGCGGCACGAAGGCGGCGAAGAACTCCAGCAGCGCCAGTGGCAGGGCCAGCGGCACCTGGAGCAGGAAGAGGGCGACCCCCACCAGGATCGCGTTGGTCGCCGCCACCAGCACGATCCCGCGCGTGTAGCCCGTGAAGGTGCGCCATGCCGCACGGCCCGCCACCGACACCCGGCCGCGGACCGTCCTCGGCAACTGCCCGCAGAACCAGGACCACTGCCGGTCGCCCGAGTGCAGGAAGAACACCGAGCAGAACAGCGCCAGCGCCAAGACCGTGAGCACCTCCACCAGGCGCCCGGCGCCGGTCAGCGCGGTGTTGATCAGCGTGGACCGGTGGGTGGACAGCCACTTTCCGATCTTCGACTGGAGGTCGGTGAGCGCCTCGGGGTCGAGCCGGAACGGCGGTGCCTCCAGCCAGCGCTCGATTCGTGCCAGTCCCGCGCTGAACTCGCGCTGCAGCCCCGCCGTCTCGCCGGCGACCGCCTCGCCGACCAGCGCCAGGATGCCGAGGACCACCAGGATGCTGCCGATCAGCGCCGCGGCCACGGCCAGCGGACGCGGGATCAGACGGGCCAGCAGATCGGCCACCGGCCGGAGCATGGCGGTGACGACCAGTCCGAGGAAGACCGCCACCGCGATCTCGTGGAACCTTCCCAGGGTGGCGAACGCGGCGTAGACCACGGCCCCCACGACCAGCAGCCGCCACGAGTACGCGGCGGCCGTGTCGAGGGCGGGGAGTACCCGGACGCCGGACCGCCCGGCGGGCCCGCGCACCTCCCGGCGCCCCGCGCGGATCCGGATCCGCCGTGGTTGGGACACCGTCCGCACCTCCCCGTCGTGGCCGGCCGTACGCCCGCGTCCTGCGTTCCTGTCCCTGCTTGCTACCACCGGCGGCGGGCGGTCCAACGCGGCGGACGCCGCATTCGCCCGAAGGCACCCCCTGGCCGGCGGTGGATCTCCGGGCGCCACGACTGCTAAATTGGTCTAAACCAGTTATCGGGCTCTCTCTCCAGATCGGCGGTCCCGAAGTGGAAGTCGTCATCGTTCCGGACGCCACCGCGGGCGGCGAACTCATCGCGGGTGCCATCGCGGACCTGCTGCGCCGCAAGCCCGACGCGCTGCTCGGCGTCGCCACCGGATCGACCCCGCTCCCGGTCTACCGGGCACTCGCGGGCCTGGTCGGCGAAGGCGGCGTCGACGTCTCGCGCGCCCGGATCTGCCAGCTGGACGAGTACGTCGGCCTGCCCGCCGGGCATCCCGAGTCCTACCGCTCCGTGGTGCTGCGCGAGGTCGTCGCACCTCTCGGCCTCGCCGAGGAGTCCTTCATGGGACCCGACGGCACCGCCGAGGACATCGCCGGGGCGTGCGCGGCGTACGAACGCACGCTGGCGGAGGCCGGCGGGGTGGACCTCCAGCTGCTCGGCATCGGCACCGACGGGCACATCGGCTTCAACGAGCCCTGCTCCTCGCTGGCCTCGCGGACCCGGATCAAGACGCTGACCCGGCAGACCCGCCAGGACAACGCGCGCTTCTTCGACCACCCCGACGAGGTGCCGCACCACGTCGTCACCCAGGGCATCGGCACCATCCTGGAGGCCCGGCACCTCGTGCTGCTCGCCACGGGCGAGGCGAAGGCGGAGGCGGTCGCCCTCGCCGTCGAGGGCCCGCTGGCGGCGGTCGTCCCCGCCTCCGCGCTCCAGTTGCACCCGCACGCCACGGTCGTCGTCGACGAGGCGGCCGCGTCCAAGCTGAAGCTGGCCGACTACTTCCGGGCCACCTACGCGGCCAAGCCGTCCTGGCAGGGCCTGTAGCCCCGGAAGGTCCACACGCGGGGCGCCGGGGCGGGCGGCGGGAACGGCGTCCCGCGGGACCGCGCCCCCAGCCGTGACCCGAAGGGGACCGACTCGTCCTGCCGGGATCGCCCGGCAGGACGAGTCAGCCTCCGTCCGGGGGAGGGAAGCGCAGATTCCGCAGGTCCGGAGGGACGGGTGCGGTCGGCCGGTACAGGGCCGGGACCTCCCCGTCGGCGGCCGCGGCCGGAGCGTCACTGAGCCGGAAGCGGTCGCGCACCCGCCCGTAGAAGTCGGTCGGGCCCAGCCTGATCAGCCGCAGCCGGTGCCGCGCCTTGTACACCCCGACCCAGTCACCCGGATCGAGGACGCCCCTGAGCTGGCCGTCGATGCTCACCGCGACGCGGCCCGACCGGGTCAGCACGCGGACCCCCACGACCTCGTCCGGGGCCGCCACCAGGGTGCGGTCGAAGGCCATGTGCGGCGCCACGGGGGTGAACACGATCGCGTCCATGTGCGGGGAGACCACGGGCCCCCCGGCGGCGAAGCTGTAGGCGGTGGAACCCGTCGGGGTGGCCGCGACGATCGCGTCCGCGGAGTACGAGGCGAACAGACGGCCCGCCAGGTACACCGCGAGGCTGGCCTGCCGGTCGCGGGCGAGCTTCTCGAAGACCACGTCGTTGACGGCGTTGACGGCCATCGGCACGCCCCAGCCCACGTCCTCCGGGTCGCTGGGCCGCACGCGTGGTGGCGGCAGCGCGGGCCCGCGTCCGTAGCGCAGCAGCGACTCGATCCCCTCGGGGATCTCCAGCGGACGGGACGCCCGCAGCGTGAGCGTCATACGCTCCTCGACGGTCGCCCGGCCCGCGTGCACGCAGTCCAGGGCCCGCTCCACGTCCTCGGTGCACACCTCCGTGAGGAAGCCGACGCGCCCCAGGTCCACACCCAGCACGGCCGCCCCGCACGAGGCGGCCACCCGCGCGCCGCGCAGAAAGGTGCCGTCTCCGCCGAGGGTCACGATCAGGTCCGGGCAGCCGGCCGCGTTCGCCTCCTCCTGGCCGCTGCGCCGGGGCCGGTCCTTGCGCCACACGTCGATCTCCACCGCGGGCACCTGGTGCCGTGCGCACCACCGTCCGACCGCCGCCGCGGCCTCGGCGGCGTCCTCGTGCGCCCCGTGCACGACCATCCCGACCCGGTTCACTGGCATCGCGGCCTCCCGGACCGTGTCCGCTGCGGCGTCATGACCTCATCGTCCGCCTCCGCGGCCGGCGCGTCGCGCCGGGACCGCCGCCCGCTCCGCCGCGCGGTGGCGCCGGCCGCGGAGTAGGATCCGCGTGCTCCACAGGTGCAGGGAGGACGAACGTGGAAACGAAGCCCGCGCCGGGTGTACTTGCCCAAGTGGCGGATCTGATCGGCCGCACGCCCGTAGGGCAGCGCGGCGCGCTGTGGCGGCTCGGCGCGGACCGGCGCCAGCTCGACGCCAACGTCGTCCGCCTGCCGGCGGGCACCGAGGTGCGGCCGCACGTCGAGGCCGACGTGGACGTCCTGCTCTACGTCGTGGACGGCGGCGGACACCTCGCGGGAGAGGACGGCGGCCGCCAGGCGACCCTGGCGCCCGGCGCCCTCGCCTGGCTGCCCCGCGGCACCTGCCGGGCCCTGTCCGCGGGCACCACGGGCCTGACCTATCTCACGGTCCACGCCCGGCGCCCCGGCCTGGCCATCTCCCGTCCCGCCCCCGCCCCCGAGGCGGGCGACGCGGCCTGTCTGCTGCACCGGGTCTGCGTGTCCTGCGGCCGTCTGGCCGGTGAGAGCGACGCCCTGTTCTGCTCCCGCTGCGGCACCGAACTCCCGCCGCGTTGAGCCGGCCGCGCCCGGCCGCCACTCCGCCGGCCCACCGGCGGCCGGGTGCGGCGGCGGCGCGCGAGGGGACCGGCACTTCGCCGGCTCCCCCTTCGCCCCGGCGGGGACCCGGGGCGGGGCCGTGCCCGCTCAGAAGCCCTCAGAAGCCGGAGTGCAGGGGGTACTCGGTCCAGATCGTCTTGCCCTCGCGCGTGTAGCGGGTGCCCCACCGTTCGCTGAGCTGCGCGACCAGGAACAGCCCGCGCCCGCCCTCGTCCGTGGTCTGCGCCCGCCGCAGGTGCGGGGAGGTGCTGCTGGTGTCGGAGACCTCGCAGATGAGCTGGTTGTCGCGGATCAGCCGGAGCGTGATGGGCCCGCCCGCCGCGTACCGGTAAGCGTTGGTGACCAGCTCGCTGACGATCAGTTCGGTCACGAAGGCCGCCTCCTCCAGCCCCCACGCGGCGAGCTGCGCCTCCACGAGCGTGCGGGCCTGGCCGGCCGCGGTGGCGTCCGACGGCAGATCCCAGGTGGCGACCTGTTCCGGCGCGAGGACGCGGGTGCGGGCGATGAGGAGGGCGACGTCGTCGGCGGCCTCGCCGGCGCGGCGGCCCTTGAGCAGGGTGTCCTCGACGGTGGTGCAGGTCTCCTCCAGGGAGCCCGCGGGCGCGGTGAGCGCCCCGCACAGCATCGCGAGGCTGTCGTCGAGGTCGCGGCCCCGGGTGCCGAGGAGCCCGTCGGTGTACAGCGCGAGCAGACTGCCCTCGGCCAGGTCGATCTCGGCGGTCTCGAAGGGGAAGCCCCCCAGGCCCAGCGGCGGGCCCGCGGGGACGTCGACGATCTCGGCCCGGCCCTCCGGGGTGACGTGCACGGGAGGCGGATGGCCGGCCCGGGCGATCGAACAGCTCCGGCAGACCGGGTCGTAGACGGCGTAGAGGCACGTCGCGCCGACGACCGGCGGCGCGTCCTCGTCGGTCTGACGCTGTTCCGAGGCCAGCCGGTCCACGAGGTCGTCGAGGTGCGAGAGGACCTCGTCCGGGGTGGGGTCCAGCTGGGCCAGGGTGTGCACCGCGGTGCGCAGCCGGCCCATGGTGGCCGCCGCGTGGAGACCCCGGCCGACCACGTCGCCGACCACCAGGGCGATCCGGAGCCCGGACAGCGGGATGACGTCGAACCAGTCGCCGCCGACCCCGGTGGCGGTGTTGGCGGGCAGGTAGCGATGGGCCACCTCGGCGGCGGGGTGCCCGGGCACGTCCCCGGGGAGCAGACTGTGCTGCAGGGTCAGGGCCGCCTGGTGCTGCTGGGTGTAGCGGCGCGCGTTGTCGATGCTCAGCGCCGCGCGGGCGGCGAACTCCTCGGCGAGGGTGAGGTCGTCGGCCTCGAAGGGCTCGCGGCGCCGCGTACGCCAGAGGCTGATCAGCCCGAGCACCAGCCCCCGTGCGACGAGCGGCACCACCATGAGGGAGTGCGCGCCGACGTCGCGGGCGGCCTGTGCCCGCGCGGGGTCGTCCTCGAGCCAGGCGAGTGCCCGGTCCATGTCCGCCTCGAAGACCGGCCGGCCCTCGGTGAGCGATCGGGCCTGCGTCGAACCCGGGGGGATGCGGATCGTGTGGCCGACCGGGTACATCACCTCGGCGGTGTCCGGGAAGACGGACTGGACGGCGGCGCGGCACACCGCCCCGAAGCGGTCCTGGGCGGGCTCGCCACCGTGGGGCACGGCCTCCAGCAGATCGACGGAGGCGCTGTCGGCCAGGTCGGGCACGGCCACTTCGGCCAGTTCGCGAGCGGTGCGGCCGACGTCGAGCGTGGTGCCGATCCGGGCCCCGGCCTCGCTGAGCAGGGCCAGCCTGCGACGGGCCCGGTAGCGCTCGGTGACGTCCTCGATGGTCTGGGTCACCCCGAGCACATGGCCGTTGGCGTCCTGCATCCGGAACGCCGATACCGACACGTACAGTTCGCGCTGCGGATCGCGGCGCAGCCGGCAGGGCTGCTCGTAGAAGATCGAGGACCGGCCGGTCTCGAGCACCCGCCGCAACTGGTGGTCGACGGCCTCGGCGTCCGGCTGGAAGAGGAAGTCCCCGGTGCGCTGGCCCTGGTGCATCTCCGCGGGGACACCGCTGAACTTGGTGATCGCCCGGTTCACCCGCAGAAAGGTGAGATCGGGTGCGTAGACCGACAGCCCGATGGGCGAGCGGCGGAACAGCCCGTCGAGCACCCACCGGTCGGTCTCCCACTGGACGACCTCGGAGGCGGGTGCGGCGACCACGTACCACTCGCGGTGCGACTCCCCCCGCGCGATGGCGCGGACCCGGCAGCCGACCTCGACCCGGTGGCCGTCGCGGTGCAGCACCGGCACGACACCGAACCAACCGCCCTCGCGGAGACAGGCCGCGGTCGCGCCGAGGACCAGCTCCAGGTCGCCGGGGTGCACCAGGAACTCGGCCGCCGGCCGCCCCAGGACATCCTGGTCCCGGTGGCCGAGCAGGGTCTGGGCGCGCGTACTCCAGCCCACGACGGACGCGACGTCGTCCAGCACCACCGAGGCCGCGCGGTGCACCGAGAACGGGTCTTCCGGTGACTCGCTGAACGTCTTGGCCGGATTGTCCATCGCTACCACCGTCGCACGTGCGGGAGAACCGGGCGAGCGGCGTCACCTCGGGTGGTTCCCCGCCGGGGCTCGGGAGGGATGCCCGTGGGGGCGTAGCTCCAGTATCGGTCCGTCCGGCCGATCCCGCGTGCCCCGCCGGGCGCCGTCGCGGGCTCAGCGCGGCAGGCCATGGTGAACGGGGGACGGGACGGAGGAGGGGGCGGTCGAGGGGAGCGGACGGGCGAGGAGCATCGCCACGTCGTCCTGGGCACCCCGCGGCAGGAGGCGGCCGAGGACGCGATCGCAGATCCGGGAGAGCGGCGGTTCGAGATCGCGCAGGGCCCGGGCGAGTTCCAGCATGCCCTGGTCCAGGTTGCGGTCCCGGGCCTCGATCAGGCCGTCGGTGTAGAGGACCAGCAGGCTGCCCGGCGGCAGCCGTACCCGTTCGGTCTGGAAGTCCTGGCCGCCCACGCCGAGGGGCGTGCCGGTCGGCCCGTCCAGGAAGGCCACGTCGCCCTCCGCCGTGGCCACCGCGGGCGGCGGATGGCCGGCACGGGCCACCAGGCAACTGCCGTCGGACGGGTCGTGGACGGCGTAGACGCAGGTCGCCATCTCGTTCTCGCCCACGTCGGCCACGGCGGCGTCCAGCGAGCGCAGCAGCTCGGACGGGGGGATGTCGTGGCGCGCCAGCGTGCGCACGGTGGTGCGCAACTGGCCCATGACGGCCGCCGCGTGCACCCCGTGGCCCATGACGTCCCCGATGACGAGCGCGGTCCGGTCCCCGGGCAGCGCGATGACGTCGAACCAGTCGCCGCCGACCTCCTGGTCGCTGGCGGGCAGGTAGCGGCCGGCGAGCTCCAGACCGGGCACGGTGGGCAGCGCGGTGTTGGTGAGGCTGCGCTGCAGGGTGAGCGCCGCGCGGCGCTGGGCGGAGTACATCCGGGCGTTGTCGATGCTGAGCGCCGCCCGTGCGGCCAGTTCGTCGATGAGCAGGTTGTCCTGGTCGTCGAAGGGCTCACGCCGGCGGGAGCGGGTCACCATCACGATGCCCAGCACCGTGCCGCGCGCCACCAGCGGCACCATGCGGGCCGAGCCGAGGGTGTGCAGATAGTTCCTGAGCCGTTCGTACCCGGGGCCGGGCACCAGCCGCGGTATGTCCGCCCGGGTGAGCTTCAGCGGCCGCCCGTCGACCATGACCTGCTCGTACGCCGACGCGCCGGGGACGTGGTGGGTCATGCCGACGGCCAGATCCTGGACCGGCGCCGCGGGGTCGGCGAAGGCGACGGCGAGACGGCGCACCATCCCCTGGGCGGAGGCGGTGGCCTCGTCCGGGTCGATGACCTCCTCCAGCAGATGCAGGTCGGCGGAGTCGGCCACCCGCGGCACGAGCACCTGCACCACCTCCTCGGCGGTCTGCCGCAGGTCGAGCGTGGTGCCGATCCGGGTGCCGGCCTCGGCGAGCAGGGCGAGCCGCTGCCGTCCCCGGGTGGCCTGGGCCTGCGCCCGCTCCTCTCGGGTGATGTCGATGAGGGTGGCGATCACGCCCAGGCGGCGGCCCCCGCCGCCGAGCAGCGGGGAGAAGGAGCAGGACCACACCCGCTCGCGGGGATCCGCCCCCGTGTACCCGAGGCCCCGGAAGTCCACGACGGGCTCGCCGCGTGCGAGCACCTGCCGCATCACGGTCTCCAGCGCCATGGTGTTGAGGCCGGGCACCACCTCGCTGACCCGCCTGCCGATGTGCTGCGCGGCCGGGACACCGTTCATCCGGGCCAGAGCGTCGTTGACCCGTACGTACCGCAGATCGGGGCCGAGCATGGCCAGGCCGATGGGGGACTGGGTGAACAGGCCCTCCAGCGCCGCCAGCGAGTCGCGCATGCGCAGCACCGCCGAGGTCTCGGCGGCGATGCCGAGCAGCCCGGTGCGGCCCTGCGGGTCGGCCGAGGGGCAGATCCACATCTCCATCGTGACCAGGTGCCCGTCGCGGTGGCGCACCGGCAGGGTGCCGACGACCGCCTCGCCCGAGAGCACCCTGCGGGTCAGCTCGTCGGCCAGTTCCCAGTTCGCCACGGGGACCAGCAGGGGAGTGGCGCTGCGGCCGAGCACCTCCTCCGCCGTGTGCCCGAAGAGTTCCTGCGCGGCGAGCGACCACTGGGTGATGCGCCCCTCGGAGTCGATCCGCCACATCGCGATGGGGAGCAGGTCGCGGAACACACCTGCCTGCCCCACCGCCGTCTGGGGCTGACCGACATCCTTCGCCGACTGCTGTATGTCCACCGCGACGACCCATCCCTGGGCATGAGGCGTTCTCCGCCGACCGATCGCCGCCGGTCGCCATGTCACCGTGCGACCGGTCGATGTCGCTCATTGTCGGCCAATACCGACAAAACAGCCTAGCGGAGAACTCGGGGACCGCCCGCGCGGGCTGCTCGCGGCGCCACGCACACCCGATCTGCGTTAGCGTCGTAGCCATGGGGACCGTCCGGCGGATCCTCCGCCTCGCGTCGGTACTCGCCGTGATCTGGGCCGTGCTGTGTGTCGGCGTCGCGACGGGCTCCACGGCACGTGCCGCGGACGGCCTCGACGCCGCGGCGGCGGCCCTGCGCGGCGGTCCCGTGTACGTCGACCCCCGCGCCCGTGACGTCCTGCCGCGGGCCGAGGCCGACACCCTCGCCGGGCGCATCGAGAAGGCGGACCGGCCGGTCTTCGTCGCCGTGCTCCCGGCCACCGCGGAATTCCCCTCCGCGACCCTCCTCCAGGACCTGCGGACCAAGGTCGGGGTCACCGGCGTGTACGCCGTCGTCCTCGGCGACCGCTTCGACGCCGGTGCCGATCCGGTCGTGATGTCGCGCGACGCGGTGGAGAACCTGAGCGGCGCCGTGCGGCGCTCGGACGCCGGGGACCCCGCGGCGATGGTCACCGGCTTCGTGGACCAGGCGCTGCCCCAGGTGCGTGGTCACGCCCCGTCGTCCTGGGGCGACGACTCCGTGAGCGTCGGCCTGGGCAGCGGCGGGCCCGGGCTGCTCGTCGCGCTCGCCGTCCTGCTCCTCCTCGGGGGCGGGGGAGCGTTCCTGGTCTCCCGGCGCGCCAAGCGGAGGCGGGAGGAGCGGGACAGGGCCCGGCTCGACGAGCTGCGCCCGGTGGTGGACGAGGACATCACCGCCTTCGGCGAGGAGCTGAGCCGGATCGGCTTCGATCCGAACGGCCCGACGGCGGACGACGCCATGCGCGAGGACTACACCCGTGCCCTCGACGCCTACGACACCGCCAAGGCCACCATGGACAGGGCGCATTCCCCGGACGACGTGCGGCCGGTGAGCCACGCCTTGGAGGAGGGGCGCTTCGCGCTCGCCACCTTGGAGGCGCGGATCGATGGCAGGCCGCTCCCCGAGCGCCGTCCGCCGTGCTTCTTCGACCCGCGGCACGGTCCCTCCGTCGGGGACGTGCCGTGGACCCCCGAGGGCGGCGGGGCAGAACGGGCCGTGCCGGTGTGCGCGGCCGACGCCGCCCGGCTCGCCGACGGCCAGGAGCCCATGGCCCGGCAGGTCGGCACGCCCCAGGGCCCGCGCCCGTACTGGGAGGCCGGCCCCGCCTACGCGCCCTGGGCCCACGGCTACTACGGCGGCGGGCTGCTGCCCGGCATCCTCGCGGGCACCCTGCTCGGCAGTTCGCTCGGCGCTCCGTACGCGTACGGCGACGACCTGGCCGGCGCCGGGCCGGACCTGCAGGGCGGCGACTACTCGGGGGCAGACTTCGACCCGGGCGACTTCGGCGGTGGATTCGGCGGCGACTTCGGGGGCGGCGGGGGCGGCGGTTTCGGCGACGGAGGCGGATTCGGAAGCTGAGGCGCCGCGGACCGCGCTTCGCCGGACCGCTCCCGCTCGGGCGGGGAGGCGTCGAACCCTGCCCGCCGATCACTCTCCCCGCTCGGGCTCTTCCCGCTCAGGCTCGGCCGTGTGCCCCCGTGCCGCGCCCGTGCCCGGCGGCTCACGCCGACAGCGCCTGCCCGTCGTCCGCGTCATCGGCCTCGGGCGCGCAGGTCGCCGCCAGCTCGTCCAGGGATACGTCCAGTGCCGCGGCCAGTGCCGCCACCGTGAAGAAGGCCGGCGTGGGAGCGCGGCCCGTCTCGATCTTGCGCAGGGTCTCGGCGGAGACGCCGGCCGCCGCCGCGACCTCGACCATGCTGCGGTCCCCGCGGGCCCGGCGCAGCAGGGCCCCGAAGCGTTCGCCGCGCTGCCGTTCCCAGGGGGTCAGAGGAGTTCGCACCATGCCCGTGATACTAATACCGGTATAAGAATTGGGGACGTCCAGGGGACCGGAAAAGGAGTCACGGACATGGTGGAGATCAAGACGGACGCGGCGCTGGAGGCCATGCGGGAGGCCGGCCGCGTTGTGGCGCGGGCGCTCGCCGCCGCCCGCGCGGCGGCGAGCGTCGGCGTGTCCCTGCTGGAACTGGACGAGGCGGCTCGCGCCGTCCTGGAGTCCGCGGGCGCGCGATCGCCCTTCCTCGGCTACCGGCCGTCGTTCGCTCCCACCCCGTTTCCCGCGGTGATCTGCACCTCCGTCAACGACGCGCTCGTGCACGGAATCCCCACCGCCTACCGGCTTCGGGACGGAGACCTGGTCAGTGTCGACTGCGGTGCCGAACTCGACGGCTGGACCGGCGACGCCGCGATCAGCTTCACCGTCGGCACGCCCCGCCCCGCGGACCTGCGGCTCATCGAGGCCACCCAGCGTGCCCTGGACGCCGGGATCGCCGCCGCGACCGTCGGCAACCGGATCGGCGACATCTCGCACGCCATCGGCGCCGTGGCGCGCGAGGCACGGTGCGGCATGCCCGCGGACTTCGGCGGACACGGCATCGGCCGCCGGATGCACGAGGACCCCCATGTGCCCAACCAGGGTCGGCCCGGCCGCGGTTACCCCCTGCGGCACGGACTGGCCCTCGCCATCGAGCCGATGCTGATGGCCGGTGGACGCGCCGGCTACCGCACCGCCCCCGACGGCTGGACCCTGCACACCGAGGACGGCAGCCGAGCCGCCCACATCGAGCACACCGTCGCCGTCACGGAAGAGGGACCGCGCATCCTCACCGCGCTGTGACCCGCGGGGACGTGACCGGCTGCGTGACCGGGATCGTGACCCGCGACGTGACATGCGACGGTACCGGCATCGTGACCCGCGCGGCGACTCGCCCCGCGACCCGGGTCTTCAGGCGGCCGTGCCGGCGACCTGGGCGTCGAGCGCGGCGCGCAGCCACGTGTGGGCGGCACCCGGCGTCGGCTGCGAAGGGCCCCTGACCTCGCCCACCAGTTCCCAGTAGCGGTCGATGCGGGGTTCCACGGAGAGCAGGCCGTTCAGGCGGCGGCGGAAGTCCGGGGAGTCGTGCGCCCCGAAGGACCGCGCGTGGGCGCCGACGAAGCAGTCGAGCGCCTCTCCGTCCCCCGGCGGGCGGCCTGCCCGGACCTCCGGCGCGGCCAACCCGTAGGCCTCGTCCAGGCCCTCGTACAGGACGGCCGGACGCGGGCCCGCGTCCGGCCGGTGCGCCGCGAGCCAGCGCACATCGCCGGGCGGGCAGGACGCCGAGACGAAGGCGTGCAGCCGGGCGAAGGCGAGCACTTGGGCCGGGCTCGGATCGTCGGGGGGCTGGGGGACGGCGAGTTCGACGATCCGGGAGACCAAGGGGGCGGGCAGCCGCGCGGGGAACAGCCACCGGCGCCAGAAGCGGGCCATCGCATCCGTGCCGGGCGGAACGGAGACGGCGCCGATCAGGCCCAGCCGCTCGGCGCGCTCCTCGGCCGTGCAGTCCTGCAGCAGCCGCAGGGCCGACTCCCGCCAGCGAAGAGCGGCCAGCCGGGAGCCCAGGGCCCGCAGGTGTCCCGCCACGACGTCCTCCAGGGCGTCGTCCCGCTCCAGGACCCGGCCCACCTCGGACACCGGCAGGTCCAGTGCGCGCAGGGAGCGGATCAGCCGCAGCCGGTCGAGCGCCTCGGGGGCGTAGCGGCGGTGGCCGCCGGCGCTGCGGGCGGACTCGGGCAGCAGGCCGCGGTCCGAGTAGAAGCGCACGGTCTTGACGGAGACACCGGCCCGCTCGGCGAGTTCCCCGATGCTCAACGTGCTGTCGGATTCCACCGCTTGAACCTCCCTCAGGGGGAGTTCCTACCGTACCGGCGAGCGCGGACGGCCGGTGGGGCCGGGCCGCCGGCCATCGCGTACGGGGAGGCACACATGACGGATTTTGTACTGGTTCCCGAGGCCCACACCGGGGGCTGGGTCTGGGGGGAGGTCGCGGACCGGCTCCGGGAGTCGGGCGCCGGCGCCCACCCGGTGACCCTCACCGGCATGCGCGGGCACGGCGCGCCGCCCGGGCCCGGCACCTGCCTGGAGACCCACATCCGGGACGTGCTGCGGGTCGTCGACGCGCTGGACGGCACGGACGTGGTGCTCGTCGGCCACGGATACGGCATCCATCCGGTGGTCGCCGCCGCCGACCGGCGTGCCGGTCGGATCGCCCGCGTCGTCCATCTGGACGCCGGGATGCCGCAGGACGGCGACCCGCCGCTGAAGCTGGTGCCGGACCAGGAGCTCCGCGAGCGGTTCTCCGGCCCGGCCGGCCGGAGCGGCGGCGACCGGCGCGTCGCCCCGCCGCCGCCCGGGGCGTGGGAACGCTGGGGCAGTACCGCCGGTGTCCCCGGCGACGCGCTGGCCCGGCTGGCCGCACGCGCCGCACCCCAGCCGGCCGGGACGCTCACCGAGCCGCTGCGCCTGTCGGGGGCGGGCGCGGCCCTGCCCACGACCGGAGTCCTGTGCACGGGCAACGGTTCGAGCATCGCCTTGGTGGAGGGGCTGGTGAGCCTCGGGCACCCCGGGCTCCAGGCGCTCACCGAACCCCGTGTGACCTTCTTCGAACTCGCCACCGGTCACTGGCCGATGCTCTCCGTGCCCGGTGAACTCGCCGAGGTCCTGCTGAGGGCCGCCGCCGGGGAAGGGCACCGGATCACGGCGACGGGTGAGCCGCCCGCGCACCTGCGTCCCTTCCTCCTCGACGTCCCCGAGCGCCCTCGCGAACGTCACGGGCGGGTCGACCTGTACCTTCCCGACGCCGGCGGACCACGGCCGGCCGTGGTGTTCGTGCACGGTGGCCCGGTGCCACCGGGAGCGCGGCCGACCCCCCGCGACTGGCCGGCCTTCGTCGGGTACGGCCGCCGTGCGGCGGAGCTCGGAGCGGTCGGCGTGACCCTCGACCACCGGCTGCACGAGATCGGCGACTTCCCGCGCGCTGCCGAGGACCTCGCGGCGGCGGTCGAGCTGGTCCGCGCCGACCCGCGCGTCGACGCCGAGCGGGTCGCGCTGTGGTTCTTCTCCGCCGGAGGGCTGCTGTCCGCGGACTGGCTGGCGGCGCCCCCGGGGTGGCTGCGCTGCCTGGCGGCCACCTACCCCGTCCTCGCGCCACTGCCCAACTGGGGTCTGTCCGCGTTCCGTTTCCGCCCGGCGTCCGCGGTGGGCGGCGCGGGGGCGCTGCCGATCGTGCTCACCCGGGTGGGGCGGGAACGGCCGGAGATCGCGGCGACGGTCGAGGAGTTCCTTGCCGCCGCCGAGCACGGCGCGGCCGCCGTCGAGGTGGTGGACCTGCCCGACGGCCGGCACGGCTTCGAGACGACCGACCACGGCGAGCAGGCGCGCGGCGCCGTGGAACGCGCGCTGCGCACCGTCCTCGGCCACCTGCGGTTCTGAGGCCCGCCGCCCGCCGCTCAGACCCCGGCGCGGAGCCGGGCCGGCGGTACGGCCAGCACCGGGCAGGCCGCGTGCGCGACGCAGTAGCGGGCGACCGAACCGCGCAGCGCACGCGGCAGCAGGCCGCGCGACCCCGTGCCCACCACCAGCAGGTCGTCACCGCGGGCGGCCGCCTTGACCAGGACGTACCCCGCGGGCCCGCGCCCGGTCTCCACGCGGAGGTCCGGTACCCCGGGGACGGTGGCGGCGCCGAAGGCGTCGTCCAGTGTCAGGCGCAGCCGCTGCCGCGCCTCCTCCTCCCAGTCGAAAGGCCTGGGCGGGAGGGGGATCCGGCGGTGGGAGAACTCCTCCGGCGGCGGCTCCCAGGCCAGCACCACCAGCAGTCCCGCGGTTCTCGAGCGGGCCTCCGCCGCCGCCCGGTACAGCGCGGCCAGGCTGCCGGAGGAACCGCTGACGCCGACGACCACGCGCCGGCCGGCGGCCGACGCGCGGCGATCCGGCGACTCGATCACGTACTGCCTCGCTTCCCGAACTTCCCGACTTCCCGAACTTCCCGACTCACGACGTACGACGAGTCGCCCACGACCCACCACGACACGGACACCGACCGGCGCGGCCCGTCACCCCATCCCGGACGCCTCGAGCACCGCGCGCGCCGCGGCGCCGTCGATCCGCTCGCCCAGCCGCCCCAGCACCTCGGCCCCTTCACGCAGGGTGCCGTCGTCGCGGGAGCGGCGGGCGCCCGCGTCCAACCGGTGCCAGAGCAGCGGATCGGCCTCCAGGACACGGGGATCGAGCTCCAGCCACCGGTCGTCCGCGTCCCACAGGATCAGGTGGCGCGAGAGGCCGGGGGACTGGCGGACCACCGTGAGCGCGTCGGTCCGCACCCGCCGCTCCCGCAGCGGGCCGCGCACCGCCAGCCAGCCGTCGCCCGCGGTCACGCGGGAGGGGCACAGCAGCACGAGGACGACGGCGGCGAGGGCGGGCCACAGCGCCGCGCGCCGCGCGGTGAGGGTGCCCGCGGCCGCGTCGAGCGCCACCGCCAGGCACAGGAAGGCCAGGGCGCAGCCCGCGGCGCGCCGGAGGTCCCTGCGCCAATGGCGGTCGCCGATGGTGCCGTGCCCCGCCGGCCGGGGAGCCGTTCGCCGTTCCATGGGGCCGACCGTAGACAGGGCCGCGCCCCGCGAGTGTGGCCCTGACGGCACCCTGACGAGCGCCGGTCCGGTCTTTGCGGCTCCCTGACGCGGGGTTCAGCCGACGTGGACGCGGGGCCGGCGGCTTCGGTCGGGCTCGGCCTCGCGCAGGACCTCGCGGGTGACGGGCGCGACCTCGCCCTGCCCGAAGAGGAAGAAGCGCAGGAAGTTGGCGAAGGGGGTGCCCTCGGTCCACTCGAAGTAGATGTGCGGGCGCTGCCCGGTGGTGTCGCGGACGTGCAGGAGTAGCGCCGCCAGCGCGTTGGGGATGGAGGAGCTCTCCAGGGTCAGGACGCGGTAGCGGCCGTGGAGCACCTCGCCGCGGACCACGAGGCCCGCCTCGAACTCGGACGGGTCGGAGATGGTGACCTCGACGAAGACGAAGTCCTCCTCGATCGGCAGGTCGTTGTCGGCGCGGATCTGCTTGATCTTGTCCCGGTACTCGGCGAGGTCGCGGTTGTCGGGCTCGTTGGCGATGAAGCGGATCGTGCGGTGGGAGATGTCCCGAACGAAGCGCTCGGCCATGGCGTCCATGCTGATGCCGGTGATGCGCAGCTCGAAGGCGCGGGCGAGCCGCGACAGCAGGGAGATCAGCATGATGCCGACGATGAAGCAGGCACCGATCTTCACACCGTCCGGACGCTCGACGACGTTGGCGACGGTCGTGTAGAGGAAGACGGCGGAGATCACCCCGAAGGCGATCGTCCAGTTGCGCTGCCGGGCCTTGCGGGCCGCGATGGTCACCGCGATCGCCGCGGAGGAGATGAGCACCAGCACGCCGGTCGCGTAGGCGCCGCCCTGGGCGTCGACGTCGGCGTCGAAGATCCAGGTGACCAGGAACGCGACGAGGGTGAAGACCAGCACCATGGGGCGGACCGCGCGCGCCCAGTGCGGCGCCATGCCGTAGCGGGGGAGGTAGCGGGGCATGAGGTTGAGGAGCCCGGCCATGGCCGAGGCACCGGCGAACCACAGGATGCAGATCGTGGAGACGTCGTAGACGGTGCCGAAGAGGTTCCCCAGGTACTCGTGGGCGAGGTAGGCCAGCGCACGGCCGTTGGCCTGGCCGCCCGCCTTGAACTCGTCGGCGGGGATGAGCAGCGTCGTGATGAAGCTGGTGGCGATCAGGAAGCAGCTCATGATCACGGCTGCGGTGGTCAGCAGCTTCTTCGTGTCGCGGATCCGCCCGGCGGGTCGCTCCTCGGTGTCGGAGGGGTCGCCCTTGACGTGCGGCATGACCGCCACGCCGGTCTCGAAGCCGGACAGGCCGAGCGCGAGTTTCGGGAAGACCAGCAGCGCCAGGCCCACCATCACCAGGACGTTGCCGTGCTGCGTGGTCAGCGCGTTCGACCAGTCCGTGATCACATGGCCCGCGGTGGCCACATGCCACAGGCCGACGGCCACGACGACCACGTTGAGTGCCAGGTAGACGCCCACCAGGGCGACCGCGACGCCGATCGCCTCCAGGAAGCCCTTCATGAACACGGCGCCGAGCAGCGCGACCAGCAGCAGAGTGATGAGCAGTTGCCGCCCGTGCAGCGCCTCGGACAGATGCGGGTTCTCCACCAGGTGGGTGGAGGCGTCGGCCGCCGACAGCGTGATCGTGATCAGGAAGTCCGTCGCCGCGAAGCCCAGCAGCGTCAGGACGAAGAGCTTGCCCTGCCAGAACGACAGCAGCCGCTCCAGCATCGCGATCGAGCCCTCGCCGCGCGGGCTCTCCTCGGCCACCCGGCGGTACACGGGCAGGGCGCCGGCGAGGGTGACGACGACCAGGACGATCGTGGCGATCGGCGACAGCAGGCCCGCCGCCAGCGCCGCGATACCGGGCTGGTAGCCGAGGGTGGAGAAGTAGTCGACACCCGTCAGGCACATCACGCGCCACCAGCGCTGGCCGCGGTGCCCGCTGTCCGGGGCCGCCTGCCCGCCCTGCTGGTGCCCGGCCATGTCGGACAGGCCTTCGAGCATCCACGCACGCAGACGACTCGTAGGGACGGGGGAGGTCATCGATGCTCCTGACGTACTGCGACTGGTTCCCGCCACCACGAGATGGCCTGGTCAGCGTACGCACCCGGCGGCGCCCGATTTCCCGTACCGCCGCTCGGCGCCGTTAAGATTCCGTCAAGAGCGGCGGTGCGGTCCCTGACGCGTCCTTTACGCACTCTCCCGACTCCCTCACGCACTCTCCCGTCCTTCTCGGTTCCGGCCGACCGGCCCCGTCAGATCCTGGGCACGAGGACGTCGTGGTGCGCCTCCCCCAGGACGACCTTGAGGGCGCCGGTGTCGGCCGCCGCCGCGAAGACGTCGTAGGCCTCGGCCATCTCGTGCAGCTCGAAGGTGTGGGTGACGAACGAGGAGGTCGGCAGCTTGCCGGCCTCCAGCAGGCGCAGCAGGGTGGGTGTCGAGTAGGTGTCGACCAGGCCCGTGGTGATGGTGACGTTGCGGTTCCACAGCCGCTCGAGGTGGAGCGTGACCGGCCGGCCGTGCACCCCCACGTTGGCCACGCGGCCGCCGGGCCGGACCATCCGCGTGCACAGCTCGAAGGTCTCCGGCAGCCCCACCGCCTCGATCACCACGTCCGCGCCGAGCCCCCCGGTGAGGTCGGCGACCAGCTGCTCGGGCTGCTCGCCCGCCGAGACCACCGCTTCCGCGCCCAGGTTCTTGGCGGCCTGGAGGCGGGCCGCCGCCACGTCGACGGCGATGACCGTGTGCGGGGAGCACAGGTGCGCGGCGGCGATGGCGGCGAGGCCGATCGGGCCGCAACCGACGATCGCGACGGTGTCCCCCGGGCGCACCCCGCCGTTGAGGACGCCCACTTCGTAGGCGGTCGGGAAGATGTCGGCGAGCAGCACGGCGTCCTGCCCGCTCACGTTGTGCGGCAGCGCGTGCAGCGAGGTGTCCGCGTACGGCACGCGCACGTACTCGGCCTGTGTGCCGTCGATCAGGTGCCCGAGCACCCAGCCGCCGCCGTCCAGGCACTGCCCGTAGGCCTGCACACGGCAGAACCGGCAGTGTCCGCACCCGGAGACGCAACTGATCAGCACCCGGTCGCCTGGTCGGACGGTGTCGACGTCCGTGCCGGTCTCGACCACCTCGCCCACGGCCTCGTGGCCGAGCACCGTACCGGGAGCCACGTCCGGCACGTCGCCCTTGAGGATGTGCAGGTCGGTGCCGCAGACGGCGACCGTGTCGACGCGGACGATCGCGTCCCCCGCGTCCTGGAGGACCGGATCGGCGACCTCCTGCCAGGAGGCCCGTCCCGGACCCTGGAAGACCCATGCCTTCATGGCGATCCGCTCCTTCGGGCTGGTGGTGTGTTCCCCTCCCAGCGTGGGCTCGGCCGGCGGACCTCGCATCCGCCGCCGGGGCCGGGCGTCAGACGCGGTTCGGCGTGAGCTCGAAACGCACGTCCACGACGCCTTCGACGGACCGCACCAGCCGGTCCGCCACGGGTACCAGGGACCGGTCGCCGAGCAGTCCGCTCAGGGTGACGACCCCGTCCACGACGTCGACCTCGACGGACCGCCACGCGCCCGGGAAGAGCCCGGCGACCACGTTCTCCCGGACGTCCCGGGCGATGTCCTCGTCGGACCGGAGGAAGACCTTCAGCAGGTCTCCCCGGCTGACCACGCCCGTCAGCATGCCGTCGGCGTCGACCACCGGCAGCCGTTTGACCCGGTGCCGCGCCATGGTGCGGGCCGCCTGGGCGAGCGACGCGTCACCGTGCACGGTGACCGCCGGGGCCGTCATCAACTCCTCGGCGGTGAGCGCCGCCTCGCGGTGCACGGCGGGCCGGCCCACCGCGGGCGGGACGCCCTCCCGGCCCTCCTGCCCGCGCAGCAGGTCGGCCTCGGAGACGACGCCCACGACGCGCGTGCCGTCCTCCACCACCGGAACGGCGCCGACGTGCCACCGCTCCAGGGCCCCGACGATCTCCTTGAACGAGGCGCGGCGGGTGACCGCGACGACCCTGCACGTCATCACGGCGTCCACCGTCATCGGCTGCCGGGTGGCGTTCATGGCGGCCTCCTGAACCCCGCAACGCGTTCCCTGGTTCCAGTCTCGGCCGGTGCGGCGGCGTGCGCATGGGCCGGCCGGGACCCGCTCACCCCGTGAGGGTGAGCGGCACCGTGGCGACGACAATCCGCCGGCCGTCCTCGGCGGACAGGACGTACGCCGTGAGCGTGCCGGGACCACCGCCCGCCGCGCGGTAGGGCACGGTCACGTCGAAGGTGCCCCGGGTGCCGCTGCCCGAGGTCGCCGACACCCGCACGTCGGCGATCTTCCGCCCCGAGCCGTCGGAGATCCGCAGCCGGAACTCCGCCTCGAAGGTGTTGGCTGTGCCGTGGACGCGCAGCGGGGTGGCGACGGTGTCGCCGAGGAGGGGCGACTCCACGAGGACGGCGGGGGAGAGCTCCTCGAAGTCGGAGCGGGCGAGGGGGCGGCCGGTGGCCGCCGTGCCGAGTCCGGTCGGCGGCCCGCCGTCCACGCGGAAGCGCACCTTCTCGACGCCGGGGAACCCCGTCGCGGTGAACACCACCTGGGCGAGCCGGGACTCCACGGGTGTGCCGGAGGCGTCGTCGTAGCGGCCCGAGAGGTCGACGGTCGCGACGCGGTCGCGTACGGCCAGCGACCGCAGCGTCGTGCCCGACGGGATCGCCGTCGCCCGCTCGTGACCGCGCTCGTAGCCGTTCGGGCCGGCGAGCAGGGCCCGCAGGGCCGCGGCGGCGGTCGCCGGGCCGGTGACCGTGCGCGGCGCCGCCGACAGCTTGCCCTGGTGCAGGAAGTAGACGGCCGTGTGGACCCGGCGGGGCGTCGCCGTGGCGGACGCCGACGCGGAGGCGGATGGGTCCGGCGTGGCCGGCACCGTGGCGGGCTTGCCGGATGCGGAGGTCCCGGAGGGAGCCCCGGAAGGAGCCCCGGAAGCGTCCCGTCCGGAGCCGCCGCAGGCGGAGAGCAACGCGACGGCCGACAGCAGGGCGGCGAGCGCCCGTGCGCGACGTGAGGCGGGAAGCCGGGCACCGTCCATGTGAATCCTCCCCTCCGGCATGTCGCACAGACTGCCCGGTCCCGCTCCCGTACGCCATCACCCGGTCGGGTCACCCGTCGGCTGCGGCTCCCGCGTCACGGCGGAACAGCGCCGTCCAGAGGAAGTCCTCACCGAAGCACGCGGACTCCGCGGGCTCGTCGTGCATGCGGCGCAGTTCCACCTCCGTCAGGCCGGCGAAGATCCAGCGCAGCGCCTCCGGGGTGTACGCCAGCCCGCCGTGGAGGCGGGACTCGCGGTAGAAGTCCGCGTCGGACAGCTCGGACCCCATCCCGCCTGCCGCGAAGCACGACAGGACCAGGTGCCCGCCGGGCGCCAGGACGTCGTCGAGCAGCGCGAGGTAGCTGATGCGCCGGTGCGGCGGCAGATGGTGGAAGCAGCCCGAGTCGTGGATGAGGTCGTACGGGCCCCGCAGCGCGGTTCCGGCCAGGGCGAAGGCGTCGCCGCGGTGGAAGCGCACGGCCGCCCCGGACCCGCGGGCCCGGTCCTGGGCCCAGGCGATGGCGGCGGGGGAGAGGTCGACGGCGTCCACCGAGAACCCCCGGGAGGCCAGATACCGCGCGTTGCGCCCCGGACCGCAGCCGAGGTCCAGCGCGCGGCCGCCCGGCGCGATCAGTCCCCGGTCGAGCCACTCCACGAGGTTCTCGTCCGGCTTGTCCACGAAGAACGGCACCGGCCGGGACCGGTCGGCGTAGAAGTCGTCCCACCAGCCCGCCGCCCCGGCCGTCCAGCGGTCGGCCCCCGGCGCGAACAGTTCGTCCATGAGCCTCAGCACGTCGTCGACACCGCGAATGCCACGATCCATCAGATCCCCTTTCCCGATGGGGAGACGCTACGGCTCGGAGACGCGAAAGCCCAGCTCAGCGGGGGTTGGTGAATCGTCTGGGCAGCCGTGTGGAGCGCTGTGGGAGAGCGGGCGGCACCCGTCCGCGCGACCCGTCCGCGCGGCCGTCCCGACCCTCGCCGTGCACCGTCCCGGGCCCGTTTCCGGGCGCGCCGGGGACGGTTTTCGCGCGGGTTTCCCGGCGCCATTCGCTACGGCCGACACGCGCCCCGCCGATGTGCGCCCGAGGCCCGCGCGGCTCGCGGCGCTCCGCGACATGGCGGGGGCGGCGGGGCCCGCCGACGGGGTCGCGGGGGACGTCCCGCCCGCCCGCCCCGTGAACGGCCCTCACCCGGCCACCGCCCGCACCCCCGACCTCGGCGGGCAACGCACTCAGCGCAGCCCCGCCGCGTGGTCCGGGACGTAGGTCTGCAGATCGCGCGGCGGCCGCTGGTAGCCGGTCGACGGCGGCCGCGGCGGCAGTTCGATGGCGGGCAGCGGGACGTCCTCGTACGGCACGCTCGACAGCAGGTGGGCGATCATGTTGATCCGGGCCGCGCGCTTGTCGTCGCTCCCGACCACGTACCAGGGCGCCTCGGGGATGTCGGTGTGCACGAACATCTCGTCCTTGGCCCGCGAGTAGGCCTCCCAGCGCGTGATGGACTCCAGGTCCATGCCCGACAGCTTCCAACGGCGGGTGGGGTCCTCCAGACGCGCCCGGAAGCGCTGTTCCTGCGCGGCGTCGCTGACGGAGAACCAGTACTTGCGCAGGATGATGCCGTCCTCGATCAGCAGGCGTTCGAAGATCGGGCACTGGTGCAGGAAGCGAACGTGCTCCTCCGGGGTGCAGAAGCCCATCACATGCTCGACGCCCGCGCGGTTGTACCAGCTCCGGTCGAACAGCACGATCTCGCCGCCGGCCGGCAGATGGTCGACGTACCGCTGGAAGTACCACTGCGTGCGCTCGCGTTCGGTCGGCGCGGGGAGCGCCGCGATCCGCGCGATGCGCGGGTTGAGGTGCTCCGTGACCCGCTTGATGGTGCTGCCCTTGCCCGCCGCGTCACGGCCCTCGAACACGACGACGAGCCGGTGCCCCCCGGCCCGCACCCACTCCTGCAGCTTGACCAACTCGACCTGTAGACGCAGAAGTTCGCGCTCGTACACGCCGCGCGGCAGGCGGTCCCGCTTCTTGTCACCCATGCCCCGGTGCCCTCGCTTCCGTAGGACGCCCACGGTACGTGCCGCGGCGGCGCCCGACGCGGTGGAACGGGCCCGGAGGTCCGCCGACCGGCCCAGGCCGCCACTGTCGGTGGCGCCCTCTACCGTGACGGGTATGGGATCGCGGACACCTGAGGAACTCGGCGCCGTCGACTGGGCGGAGCTGTGGCACGCCTACGGCAGCGCCCGGGACGTGCCGGACCTGATCCGCGACCTCCACTCGGGGGACGCGGAGCGGATCGGCAAGGCCCTCGACACGATGGACGGCCGCCTGCTCCACCAGGGCACGGTGTACCCGGCCACCGCGGCGGCCGTTCCCTTCCTCGTGCACGCCGTCGCGCATCTCACCCGCCGCAGGGACGAGCTGTTGCTGCTGATCGCGGGGGCGGCGGGCGAACGGGAGACGCGCACCGGCGTCGCGGAGGAGGCACGGGCGCGGGTGGCGGCCTGCGTCCCCGAGCTGCTGCCGTTCCTGGCCGACGACGACCAGGCGGTACGGCGCGCGGCCGTCCGTGTGGCCTCCCTGGCGGCCGGGGACACCGTGCCCGAGGCGCTGCGGCGGCTGGTCGAGCGGTATGCGGCCGACCCGGATCCGGAGGTCCGCGCCGACGCCCTGACGGCGCTGACCCTGCTCGACCCGGACCGGGAGGCGGCCGGCCGGCGCCTGCGCGAGGCGCTCGAAGACGGCAGCGCAATCCTCCGCGCGGCGGCGGCCCTGGCCCTCATGGAGCTCTCCGGGCCGCCCTTCCCCGCCGAGTGGGTGCGGGTGCTGGCCGAGGCGGCTGCGGATGGGCCCGCCGTCGACAGCATGCCGTTCCCCGGCCTCGGGGCGGCCGACGACCGCGGTTCCGAACTGCTCAAGGACGATCCGGAGGCCGCCCTGACCGTGGCACGGCACTGGATCCGCGGGGGTGACGCCGGCGGGCGCGGCTCACGGCTGGCCTCCGAACTCGCCGACACCTGGCGGGATCGCCAGGACGACGTGCTGGAGCTGCTCACCGAAGCCCTGCCGCGACAACGGGATCCGTGGCGGCTGGACCTGTGTCTGCGGACCGTCGCGTGGTGGCTGCCGAGCGCGGCGCGTCCGCATCCGCGGCTGGCCGACCTACTGTTCGCGCACGCGGTGTCGGACCACCGTCCCACCGCCGCCGCGGCCCAACTCGCCCTCGGCCGCATGGGCGACGACCGCTTCCTGGTCGCCGTGGAGACCCCCGCACCGCAGGCACTGATCGCGCTCGCCGCGCGCACCGGGCGTCCCGACCACCAACGGCGGGCCCTGCGCACCCCCGACGTCCACCGCCTGGGCGAGCTCCTGGTGACGCTGACCGCTCCGGCGGTGTCGGCGCTACTGACCGAATTGAAGGACCTGCTGCGCGCGCGCCGCGGCGCGCTGCCGCTGGCACGGCGGTTCGGCCGCTGGGGGGTGCGGGACGCCGAGCTGGACGGGTTGCTCGCCGAGGCCGCGGGTGACGTCACCGGGGACAACGAGCTCGCGGTCGCCGCCGCGGTGGCCCGCGCGCGTCTGGGCGGCCCGGTGGAGCCGGCCCTGCACCTGCTGGAGCTCCGCCTCGACGATGGCACGGGGGCAGCGGAGACGCTGCGGGAGGCCGGGTGCCTCGGCCCCGCCGCGGCCGGACTGCTGCCGCGGATCGCGGTCTTCCACGACGCACGCTACGACTGGGACAGGATGCGCGCCGCCGAGGCGCAGTGGAGGATCACCGGCGATCCGTCCCTGGCCGTCCCGGCTCTCAGTGCGCTCGCGGGGCCCTCGCCCGCGGGGGTCGCGGCATTGCGGATGCTGGGCCGTATCGGGATCGTGCCCGACGAGTTGCGTCCGGGGCTCCGTATCTGGGCGGATTCGCCCCGGCGGCTCATGGAGACGCTGTGGGAGTGGGTCCCCGAGCATCTGCGTGCGGACGACGACGTCCTCCGCGAGACCGCGTCGCGCCTGCTCGGCGAAGGCGGGGCGGCTGCCCCGGGGGCTCAGCCGACCGGCCCGGCGCCGTCCGGAGCACCCGCGGTCTGACCGGGGGCGGTCGCCGGGAACGGAAGCCAGGGCCCGGGGACGTGCCCGCGGCCGCGCCCGTGCGGGCGGGGAACCTCCGCGGAAGGGGACGGCGGCTCGGTGTACGCGCGCTGCGGCGCGGTCCGCGGGGCGGCCGCCGCCGGGGGCTTGGCCGCCTCGGCGGCCGGCGGTGCGGGGGCGTACGGGGCGCTGGCCGACGGCGTCGCGGTCGGCGTCGGAGTGGTGGCCGGCGGGGTGGGGTCCGGTGTGTGCGTCGGCGTCGGTGTGGGGGTGGGCGTCGACGGCGGGGTGGCGGGCGGGGCGGTGGTGTGACTCGGCGTCGGGGTCGGCGTGCTCGTGGGGGGCTTCGGCTTCACAGGCTTCGCCGTGGTCTTCACGGGCTTCGGTTGGGCGGCCTTCGCCGGGGTCGGCCGCTTCGAGGGCGCCGCGCCGGTGCTCTTCTCCCGCTTCGGCTTCGACTTCGGCTTCGAGGCCGGATCGCGCCGGCCGCTGTCGGCCTCGCCCAGCCCCCGCGGCGGCTGCGTGGACGTGCCGGGCGCGGTCGAGGAGGTGACGTGGACCTTGGACGAGCCGGAGCTGCGGTCCGCCCCGGGGCCGTCGGAACCGGACTGCTGAAGCGCCCACGCGGTGCCACCGAACGCGGCGGCGGAGGCGACAGCCGCGGCGGACACCTTGAGCCGCAGGGAACGTCCGCGGCGGTGCTTGGCCTGGTTGCGCATGTGTGACGAGGACCCTTTCAGCTAGCCCCCGCCCGGAATGCCGGCTGCCGCGCTTCGCGGCCGGGGCCGGTTACGAGTGGACTCTGCGGGAGCATTCCCGTCGACGCAAGGGCCTGACCTGCGCAGTCACCGGAAGCGGAGTAAGACATTCCGAAAAGTCGCAGGTCAAAGCCATGGCGAACGGATCAAATCGGTGCATGTGACATCGCCCACGTCCCTCTCTGGCAGATGAGCCAAAACATCTAATCCCCGGCGTTCTCTGTCTTTACCGACATCGGGCTCGCATCGCCCCGACCGGACCGGAGTCGTCTTCGGAAGATCCACGGGCCTGCATACTCGAAGGGCCGTTCGGCACCCGGAGCCACCCCACCACCAAGCGGAGGCAAGGACGTGGAGTACACGAAGCTCGGCACCACCGGCCTGGACGTCTCACGGATATGCCTGGGCTGCATGAGCTACGGGACCCCCGACCGAGGCGGCCATCCGTGGACGCTGGACGAGGACGCCGCCCGCCCGCTGATCCGGGGCGCCGTCGAAGCGGGCATCACGTTCTTCGACACGGCCAACGTCTACTCCGACGGCACCAGCGAGGAGATCGTGGGCCGCGCCCTCGCCGAGTACGCGCGCCGGGAGGAGATCGTCGTGGCCACCAAGGTCCACGGCCGCATGCGGCCCGGACCGAACGGGGCGGGTCTGTCCCGCAAGGCCGTTCTCACCGAGATCGACGCGAGCCTGCGCCGCCTCGGGACGGACTACGTGGACCTATACATCGTCCACCGGTGGGATCCGCACACCCCCGTCGAGGAGACGATGGAGGCCCTGCACGACGTGGTCAAGTCGGGCAAGGCGCGGTACATCGGCGCGTCCTCCATGTACGCCTGGCAGTTCTCCAAGGCCCAGTACACGGCGGAACTGCGCGGCTGGACGAAGTTCGTCAGCATGCAGAACCACTACAACCTCCTCCACCGGGAGGAGGAGCGCGAGATGCTGCCGCTCTGCGCCGACCAGGGCGTCGGCGTCACCCCGTGGAGCCCGCTCGCCCGGGGCCGGCTGACCCGGGACTGGGACGCCGGCAGCGCCCGCCAGGAGACCGACGAGTTCGGGCGGACCCTGTACCAGGAGCAGGACCGCGTCATCGTCGAGGCCGTCGCGGACATCGCGGCCCGCAGAGGGCTGTCGCGGGCCCGGATCGCCCTGGCATGGCTGCTGGGGAAGCCCGGGATCACGGCGCCGATCGTCGGCGTGGGCAGGAACGCGCACCTCGAGGACGCCGTCGCCGCGCTGGACGTGAGCCTCACCGAGGAGGAGCTGAAGGCCCTGGAGGCGCCGTACCGGCCGCACGACGTCGTGGGCTTCGGCTGAGCCGTACCGCCGGAGCGTCCGCCGGCCGGCCCTCCGCCAGGACCGCGACTACGGCTTGATGTTCTGGTTGAGGTGGAACAGGTTCCCGGGGTCGTATGTCCGCTTGACCTCGGCCAGCCGGTCGTAGTTGCCCCTGTAGTTCGCCCGGATCCGCTCCTGATCGTCCCCCGCCATGAAGTTGATGTATCCGCCCTCCTCCGAGAGCGGGGCCAGGGCCTGGTAGTAGTCGCGCACCCAGGCGATGTTGGCCTCGTTGCCGGCGGGATCCGGCCACATGCCGGCGATGACGGTGGCGAACGACGCGTCGCGGTAGGCGAAGGCCGTCGCGTCCGGGGGGACGCGGTGGCAGGCGCCGTCGATCGGGTAGATGTGCACCGTCGAGTTGACGGCGGGCAGACCGGGGGCGTGTTCGAGGTGCGCCGCGATGGCGTCGTCGGTCAGCTCGGTGACGAAGTTGGCCTTCCAGTAGTGCTGGAGGCCGGGCGGCACGAGGGCGTCGAAGGCGGTGTTGAGCGCCGGGTACGGCATCGGGCCGACGTGCTCGGCGACGACCGGCGCCATGTCGTGGAAGGGCCGCAGCGCCCGCTCGCCCTCGTCGAGCGGGCCCGCCCAGCAGCTCACGGTCGCGACGTGGACCTTGCCGTGCCGGTCCTCCGGGATGAAGGGCAGGGGCGGGGCGATCTGGAACGCCGGGAAACTGCCCAGCTGTTCGGGGGCGTCGGCGATGATCTCGCGGTAGGCGTGCAGCACACTGCCGGCGTCCTCGAGGTCGTAGAAGATCGGACCGCCGTAGATGTCCTTGACCGGGCCGAGCCGGAACTGGAACGAGGTGACCACGCCGAAGTTGCCGCCGCCGCCGCGCAGGGCCCAGAAGAGGTCGTCGTACTCCTTCTCGCTGGCGACGAGGAACCGGCCGTCCGCGGTGACCACGTCCGCCGAGACGAGGTTGTCGCAGCTCAGCCCCAGCTCCCGGCACAGGTAGCCGATGCCGCCGCCCAGGGTGAGCCCGGAGACCCCCGTGGTGGAGATGATGCCGCCGGTCGTGGCGAGCCCGAAGGCGTACGTCGCGGCGTTGACGTCGCCCCAGGTGGCGCCGCCCTCCGCGCGGGCGGTCCGCATTCCCGGGTCGACGCGTACGGAGCGCATGGCGGAGAGGTCCACCACCACACCGTCGTCGCAGGTGCCGAAACCGGGCACGCTGTGCGCGCCGCCGCGAACGGCCAGATCGAGGTCGTTCTCCCGGGCGTGCTCCACCGCGGCGATGACGTCGCCGGCGTTGGCGCAGCGCACGATGACGGCGGGCCGCCGGTCGATCATCGCGTTGTGGACCTTGCGGGCCTCGTCGTAGGCCTCGCCGTCCGGAGTGATCACCGCCCCGCGCACGCGTTCCCGCAGGTGGTCGATTGAGGGCTTGCCCATGGCCGACGCTCCTCGTGCGCTTGCCGCGCGAGCCCGCCCGAAGGGCGCGGCCCGCCTTGGGCCGGCGGGGCGGCTCGCCGCGGCGCGCACGGATGCCCGAGAGCCCGCCCGCCACCGCTGCCGGCCTCATCTCAACGCTACGCCGACGGGGCCGAGCCTCAACCCGGGGCGGCGTCGCGACCGCGGCGGGATGTTGGTCTAGACCTTGACAGGTATAGGCCAATCCGGTTCATTGCTGAGTGCGAAATGCAACTCCCCCCACACAAGGAGCAGTTACGGTGATGCGACGTACCCTCGCCGCCCTGACCACCCTTACGGCCGCCGCCGGACTGGCCGTCGCCCTCCCCGCCGGTACGGCCTCCGCCGCGACCTGCGCCACGCCGTGGAGCGCCGGCGCCGTCTACACCGGCGGCATGAGCGCCTCCCACAACGGCCACAACTGGCAGGCCAAATGGTGGACGCAGGGCGAGACCCCCGGCACCACCGGCGAATGGGGCGTCTGGGCCGACCAGGGCAGCTGCGGCGGCACGACAGACCCCGGCAACCCGGGCAACCCCTCCGGGTTCGTGGTCAGCGAGGCCCAGTTCAACCAGATGTTCCCGAGCCGGAACTCGTTCTACACCTACAGCGGCCTGGTCACGGCGCTCTCCGCGTACCCCGGCTTCGCCAAGACCGGCAGCGACACCGTGAAGAAGCAGGAGGCCGCCGCCTTCCTCGCCAACATCGCCCACGAGACCGGCGGGCTGGTCCACATCGTCGAGCAGAACACCGCCAACTACCCCCACTACTGCGACTGGGGCCAGCCCTACGGCTGCCCCGCCGGCCAGGCCGCCTACTACGGCCGCGGCCCCATCCAGCTGAGCTGGAACTTCAACTACAAGGCCGCCGGCGACGCCCTCGGCATCGACCTCCTGGGCAACCCCTGGCTCGTCGAGCAGAACGCCGCCGTGGCCTGGAAGACCGGCCTCTGGTACTGGAACACCCAGAGCGGCCCGGGCACCATGACCCCGCACAACGCCATGGTCAACCAGGCCGGCTTCGGCCAGACGATCCGCTCCATCAACGGATCCCTGGAATGCGACGGCCGCAACCCGGCACAGGTGCAGAGCCGCGTCAACAACTACCAGCGGTTCACCCAGATCCTGGGTGTCGCCCCCGGTGGCAACCTCAGCTGCTGAACGCCTCCGCTGCGCGCAGCGGGGGTGTGAGCCGCTGAACGGTACATGACGCCGCCTCCCCCTGGGGCATCACCTTCGGGGGAGGCGGGTCCTTTCCCTCAAGGGCCGCCGTGGCGCGCGACCTTGCCGCAAAGTCGCTGCTCAGGCGGGGTGTGAAGACGAGCGGAGGCCGCTCGGTCCGTGCGCGGGGTCTTCAGATTTCCGCCTGATTCCCGGACGGCGGCCACCCGTCGTTCACGGTTTCGTCGCCGGGGGACGGCTTGCTGGGAGCGAAGTTATCTAGACAACTTTGCCCACCCGGACGCCGCCGCGGCGGTGCCGGGGCGGAGAGGACCCAACACCGTGCCATCCCGCTCACAGGTCGCCTCATCCGGGAGCAGCGTCGCGCTCGACTCGACGACGCCCCCGCAACGCGGCGACAAACTGACCTTCACCTGGTCGACGGATGCCCCCGACCCCAAGAACTGGATCGGCGTCTACGACGGCGACCGCCTGCCGGGCAGCGGCAGCGGCTCGCTGGTGTGGACGTACGTCACCGGAACCTCGGGGAAGACGACCCTCGACACCTCCGGGCTGAGCGGTGGGCCCTACACCGTCTACCTGCTGGCCAGGGACGGCTACGGCATCCTCGCCAAGACCGAGCCGTTCACCTTCGCCGGACCGCCCGCCGGCGACTCGATCGAGCTGAGGACGCCCCACCCGTTCGAGGGCGACAAGGTCTCCTTCCACTGGACCACCGACGCTCCCGACGCCAAGAACTGGATCGGCGTCTACGACGGCGACCGGATCCCCGGGAACGGCGCCTCCCTCGCCTGGGAGTACACCCCCGCCGCGTCCGGCGACATCACCATCGACACCTCCGGGCTGAGCGGCGGGCCGTACACCGCCTACCTGCTGGCCAAGGACGGCTACGGCATCCTCGCCCGCACCGCGCCCTTCAGCTTCGTGCCGCGACCCGTGATCCCGCGCCCGCACGCGGTCGTGGACGCCCTCACCACCGCCGCGCAGACCGCGGGAACGGCCTTCTCCGTCGAGCTCGGCGGCCTGTGGATCCGGCCCGAGGGCAACGCCGAGGGCAGCGCCACCTTCACGCGCGCCGGCGGTGACGCGTGGCTGACCGTCGCCGCGGACGGCACCGTCAGCGGCAGGGCCCCGGCCTTCGCGCCGCGCACACCCGGCCGGCTGGTCGTGGCCGTCACCGACAGCGCCGTGGGCGGCGACACCGTCACCGTGCAGGTGCCGGTGCGGGCGAGCAGGGACCGGCTGACGTTGAAGGTCGCCACGCTCAACCTCTGGGACGCGGGCTCCCACGTCGACGGCTCCCTGGAGAAGCAGTTGCGGCTCGTGCTGACCCAGGGCCTCGACGCCGTCGCACTCCAGGAGTGCGGTGACGACGGCACCCGGCGGCTGGCCGCCGCGCTCGGCTGGCACGTGCACCAGGCCGGCGGCCTCGGCATCGTGAGCCGCCATCCGCTCAACGACACCGTCGCCCCCACCGCCGCGCTGCCCGCCGCCGCCGCGACGCTGCGGCTGCCCGGCGACCGCACCGTGCGGCTGTGGACGGCACAACTGGACGAGGCCGACTACGGGCCGTACGCGGTGCTCGCGGGTCGTACGGCCGCGCAGGTCGAGGCGGCGGAGAAGAACACCGCACGCTACCGGCAGACGCAGGCGCTGGTCGCCGCGATGCGCCGCGACATCGCCTCCCGCGGCCCCGTCGTGCTCGCCGCCGGCCTCGCCTCGCCCTCGCACCGCGACTGGACGAGCCGGACGTCGTCCGCGCACGGAGGAGCCGGCCGGCTCCGCTGGCCCGTCACCGAGGCCCTGGAGGACGCCGGCCTCACCGACGCCTTCCGCGCCGAGCACTCCAACCCGGTCAAGGACCCCGGCACCACCTGGTCACCCGTCAGGCCCCGGCACGACGACGGCGGCGGCGCGGAACCCCAGGACCGCATCGACCAGGTCCAGTACGCGGGACCGCTGAAGGTCGTCGAGGCGCACACCCTGGTCACCGGCTGGCCCCGGCCCGTCCCGGACACCGCCGGCAACGGCTGGCCCTCCGACCACGCGGCCGCCGTCGTCACCTTCTCCCTGTCCGCCCGCGGCTGACCCCGAACGACCTAAGGACCTTTCCCCATGACCGAGTTCAGCCGCCGCGCCTTCATCGGCACCGCCGCGGGAGCCGCCGCAGCCGTCGGACTCCCCGGCACGGCCGAGGCCGCCGGGCACGGGCCCCGGCACGGCAGCATCGAGGACGTCAGGCACGTGGTGATCCTCATGCAGGAGAACCGCAGCTTCGACCACTACTTCGGCACGCTCCGCGGTGTACGCGGCTTCGGCGACCGCCAGGCCGCCGTACTGTCCAACGGCGACCCGGTGTTCCGCCAGCCCGCCCGCGGCCGCGAGGAGGGCCACCTCCTCCCGTTCCGCATGGACACCACCAAGTACAACGCCCAGAACGCGGGCGGCCTCCCGCACGACTGGGACAGCGGCCACTCCGCCGTCAACAACGGCGCCATGGACAAGTGGGTGTCCGCCAAGGGCGAGCGCACCATGGGCTATTTCACCCGCGAGGACATCCCCTACCAGTACGCGCTCGCCGACGCCTTCACCCTCTGCGACGGCTACTTCTGCTCGCTGAACGGCCCCACCGACCCCAACCGCCTCTACCTGTGGACCGGCACCGCCGGCCCCGGCGTCGACGGCACCACCGGCCCGTGGACCGACAACACCCCGGTCACCGACAACCCGGTGGCGGACTGGACGACGTACGCCGAGCGGCTGGAGGAGGCAGGCGTCACCTGGCGCGTCTACCACAACCCCGACGGCTCGGACGACCGCAACGGCGACTACGACGACAACGCGCTGTCGTACTTCAAGCAGTTCCACGAGTTCCCCAAGGACGACCCGCGCTACGTCAACGCCATGACGAAGTTCGACCTCACGGCGTTCGACAAGCACTGCAAGGACGGCACCCTGCCCACCGTCTCCTGGCTGGTGGCGCCGTACCTGTTCTGCGAGCACCCCGCCGCCAGCCCCGACTACGGCGCGCACTGGGTCGACACGGCGCTCCAGTCGCTGTTCTCCAACCCCGACGTGTGGAAGCACACCGTCTTCCTGCTCATGTACGACGAGAACGACGGGTACTTCGACCACGTCATCCCGCCGTTCCCCGAGCCGGGCACCAAGGACGAGTTCGCGAACGGCAAGGCCATCGGCCTGGGCAGCCGGGTGCCGCTGTGGGTCGTGTCGCCGTGGTCGCGCGGCGGCTGGACCAACTCGCAGGTCTTCGACCACACATCGGTGCTGCGGTTCCTCGAACGCGTCACCGGGGTGCGGGAGCCCAACATCTCGGACTGGCGGCGCACCGTCTGCGGCGACCTCACCAGCTGCTTCGACTTCACCAAGCCCGACTACAGCATCCCCGCGCTGCCGGACACGGTGGCGCTCATGGCCAAGGCGGACGCCAACAATTCGCTGCCGCCGGTGAAGGTGCCGGACCGGTCGGTCATGCCCGAGCAGGAGGAGGGGCGGCGGCCGCAGCGCCCGCTGCCGTACCGGCCGTGGGCCGAGGTGACCGTCGACCGCGCCAAGGGCAAGGTCACCTGCCGGCTGACCAACGACGGCACCGTCGGGTACCACTTCACGGTGCTGCCGAACACGGCGCTGCCCTTCACCGGTACGCCGTTCACGGTCCCGGCGCGCTCGTCGCGCACCTATGTGTGGGACGCGGCGGCCACCGACGGCCGCTACGACTTCTCCGTGCACGGCGCCGACGGCTTCGTCCGCCGCTTCTCCGGGACGGTCGTCCCGGACGGCCAGGACGACGTCGCCGTGCCGGGGGTCACGGCCACGCTGCGGCACGACGGGCGGCCGGAGAACGCGGCCGTCGAGTTCTACCTGCGCAACGACGGCGGCACCGAGGCGGCGTTCACGCTCACGCCGAACGACTTCGCGGGCAAGGAGCAGACCGTGTGGGTCCGTCCGGGCGACCGCACCCGGGTGACGTGGCGCACCGACGGCGGCCGTTACGACGTCACCGTCACCGCCGGAACCGGAACGCGCTTCGCGCAGCGGTACGCGGGCACCGTCCACGCCGGGTGACGCACACCGCAGGCGGGACGGGTGGCGGCGGTGGCCGGCGGGGTCTGCGCGCTCGCGTCCGTGACGCTGGTGGCCGAGCCCCGGCTGCGACGGGTGGCGTGGACGTTCC